>JASJDH010000004.1 GCA_030065175.1 Leptolyngbyaceae cyanobacterium MO_188.B28
GGGATTCGCCCCCTAGCTACTCTGGGGAGAACGGATGGCTGAGGGGCCGCAGATTGAGGCAGGGGTGAAATGAGGGAGGCGATCGCCCGCAGGCCAATTAGCCCTAATTTCTTAAATAGTTTTTGCAGGTGAGCAGTTACCAACTTTTGAGACCGGGTAGACGACACCTTATCTATATTGAGCGATCAATCGACCGCAGCAAATTATTTTTGACGAGACCTACGCTCCGATGAACAACTGCAGCTGTTTATCATCGACTCGAACCACAAGGTGAATATTTAGTGAGTTACTGTTATATCGTCAGCGTTTTTTGAAATGAAGCGTCGCCAGGGTGTGGGAATTCTAGAAGTAATAGAACCTTTACACCGCTTATATGAAATTTTCCAGCCAAAACTCACCGAAATTAGGTTTAAACCTCATTTCAGCCTTTTACTTATTCCTTTTCCTCACTATCCTAGTTCTTGCTTATACCGGACAACTGCCGACTCACCGAATCTTGGTTATTCCTTATGCCGACAAAATTGGGCATGTCGTTCTTTATTGCATCGCTGCTTATATGGGACATCGGGTTCTAAGACACCGTCATATACCATTCTTAGGCCTAGCAGTCCCCTTATTTCCCCTACTCTTTGGCCTGTTCACACTTGTGGAAGAAGGGGCGCAAGGACTGGCCCCCAATCGAACGTTAGATGGAATAGATTTAGTCGCCAGCCTGATCGGCGTATGGCTCGGTTATTGGCTGGCAGAGCAACACAAAGTTGAGGATAACGCTTAAATTCATTCATCAATACCCTCAAGAGCCTCTGTTGCAGACTCTTGAGGGTTAAGCCCATCACGATTGAAATTTGGATTAGAAAGGTAGGTTGTCTTTGTTGAACACACTATCTTCCAGAATTAGACATGGATTCATCAGAGCTGGTGGGAGCTTCACTGAAAACGTTGGATTGACTGAAATCTAGAGCATCAATATCCAACTGGACAGCCGACTTGGAACCAACGCCCAAAAGATTGACGCTTGGCATTGAGTTGCCAAGCTGACTATCATTGCTGAAAATAGCCTCTCGGAATTCAGCTTTAATCAATTTAGGATCCAACCGATCAACCCCAGTTAGCTGATTTCCAAAGAGGTCAATTCCACTCAGGCTAAGGGGGGTGTCATTGGCAATGAACAAGCCCCTCGAAAGGGCTTGCCCCTGATGGGACAAGAGCGCTTGGGAGAGTACGCCCTTGGACACAAAACTGATGGGATCGCCTTCACCATGCTGAGCGCCCAACAGATCGATTTGACTGCTTGGGGGAATCGCGTTGACGCGCTCTACCTCGCCATGTGAGCGAATTAAATCCGCCCTTTTCAAAGATTTAAGCAGCGCTCCTCTAATCGGCCTGTCCAACCAGGATAATTCAGTATCAGGCGTGGGTTCAGTATGGACCAGCTCTCCATCAATTAGGTCAGACTCAGACAGGCCCGGATTGGTTGACGCCTTAACAGAGTTGGGGGAGCTAGGGACGGCTACGACGTCTTGAGTGATCGATGAGGTCTTTTTCTGTTGCTTTTGAGTGACTTGGTCATGCACAAAAAAAGCGCCAGCAATTAACACGACTGGAATCATCAGTAACTCAAGCTGATTCCAAAGGGGTTTGCGCCTTCTTTTAGATCCAGTGAATTGGAAAATCCGTTGTCCTTCGGAGCGAGGTATTTTTGCCATCGTCATTTCTTAGGCGATTCGACATACCAAACAGAACGTTATTGATGCAACCCCTGGAAATCAAACTCCTGATTGGATCAGGCAAGCACTCACCCGGCTAAACCTACGGCTTCCTTGTGAAGATTTAGTTTTCTCACGCCAAGTCAATTCAAGTATTGTAATGTTGCGCAAAGGACTTGGGGATTAATTGAGTTCAAGATTTCATGTCGATCAAGATGAAACGTTTATCTTTGCGGTAAACTCTCTTGACAAAATTGCTCTTGTCCATTTGTTAAGGTGGCGCCACAGAAAATAGTTGACTCTGAGGTCACTACGTTATTCAACCGAGTTCCTTGTAGGTTTGATTGACTAAAGTCTGAATGGGTTAGATTAGCGCCGCTTAGATTAGCTTGAGACAGGTCAGCCAGCCGAAAGTTACTCCAGAGCAAGTTAGCTTCGCTGAGGTTTGCTTGACGTAAGTCGGCGCCGCTGAAATTGGCGCCCCGAAGGTTAGCCCCAGAGAGATTGGCGCCCTGAAGATTAGCTCCGCTCAGATCAGCGCCAGAGAGATTAGCATTGCTGAAATCTACGCCCCGTAGGTCGGCGCCGCTGAGAATACTGAGTCGAGCATTCGCTTCACTCATGTCGCTATCTCTGAAGTCAGCGCGACTGAGATTGAGGTGCCTCAAATCGGCGCCCCTTAAGTCGGCCTGTTTCATCCGCAAACGCTGCAAGCTGAGTCGATTAGAACGAGTTCTTTGAAGAGAGGCCAGTTCCGAATTGGGGGGTTGTAGATAAGCTGCTACAACACTAACGTTTGCCTCACTGGAGTTTATGGCTCGGGCTGGAACCGCAAAACTTAAGGGAATCAGAAGCGAGATCGCTAGCTTTTTCAAAGCTATTATCCTTTGTCAAAGATTAACTATTCGTCTGTCATTAGTTAGGTGATTAACTAACAGCAGAAAATTCTTTTAGCAGAGGAATCCGCCAGATAGTGAAGGAGAATTCAGCGTATTGCAGACTTCTAACTTACCCAAACTGGGGTCATTTTCCCCACAGAATTTTTCCGCTTTGATTACACCCCAATAATTGAATCAATTATTAGGTTCACCCGTCCCAGTTCTTTGTTTCATTGATCACTTTTTTCTGATTTATGTTCCAGTTTTCCGGTAATCGCACATCAAAAATACCTGTTCTTCATGCTCCTTACATCTGTATCTTTATGCTCTTGATATCAATCGTCCATCAATCGATAACAGGGGCTTATCCCCGACATGTCCTGCAAGATGAGGCCACAGAATACAAACCACCGCTATGAACAATGGATTCTATCTCTGTATGGAAAACCAATCAAGCGATACGGGCTTAAATGAGCTATTTATCTAAGCATCTCGAATAAAAATACAAGCTCAAACCAGTTAATTATGAATGAATAAAAATTTCTTTCCAGGCTAATTAAAGATCCCTGATCAACATCAATATTTGAATATTTGCTCTAGCCGCTCAATCTTTTGTTCTAGTGATTATCGATATTTTTCCACGATCTCTTCGTTCCCAAATTTCCCTCTGTCCTGTAACTCATTTTGGCGCCTGGTTATTTACTCCCGAATGGCGCCACCGATGGCGTCATATTCTTGGCGGGGAAGCAGCTTCAGCTCTCCTCTTCCAACTTTCTCAGCTAGGTGAGAGCGGCTCCCAACGCCCAACTCAAGCGCCATTTTCTCAAGCCCGAGGGTAGCCCTACGTTGAATTAGCAATAACCTGTTCAGGTTAACCCGACTTCAGCAAATCTTCTAACCAGCGCTCTTATTTTCCAAGCCAGACTTCAACAATTTCTTCGCTATTAGCTTTACTCAAGCTTGGAGACTATTTTCCACGGTAGGTCGGTTAGGGTGATACAGGCAATGCGCCAACAAGAAGAACCAGTCTTGTTGTAGGGTAATTAAAGTGGTCGAGTGTATTCCTCACCCAACCAATTCCCTTAATCGCAGGGAACATAATTTTTTAATTTTGAAGAGAAAATCAATGGTGCGCCAAGGTGAAGGACAAGTCGCTAAGGTCTTTGCTACCGCTATCATCTGGGCCTTTGCAACGGGAATGCTAGGGATTTGTGTTCCCTTAGTCAACTCAACCAATAGCGGTGTGATACTCCCTTTTCTGGCGATACTCGGGGCAAGTGTAAGCACCATCGTGGTTTGGCGGCCTCCAAACCCTCGAGTCCGCCAATTGACAGAAAAAGTGGCCAATCTTCAAACCTTAGAGCAACGGGTGAAAAATCTAGAGGCGATTTGCAGCAGTCCGGAATTTGATCTCCAGAAGGCGCTCAAGCAGATAGAGTCCAAAGATAGACTCTAGCTTCCCCTGGGCTTGTCGGCAGCCAAACGTCCCATTGGCGAGCTTGGGATGAGAGGATGGGGGGACACTTCGTTAAAGCTCTGATACTTGAGGATAAGTATTTGGTAATGATGCGCAGGAATCTCACTCGTCTAAAAGGTGCGGCGAGTATTCTACTGTCTTTATTCCTGATGGTTTTGGGATTATTGCTGAGCGTCCATCCCGCCCAAGCTCAGGAAAATACGGTCGATTACACCCTAACTGATCTCCAGTTTCGAGATTTTTCCAACAAAGATTTGCAGCGCACCTCTTTCGCAGGCGCCGACATGACCGGGGCCAATTTCCAAGGCGCAAATCTTAAAGGGGCGATCCTGACGAAGGGCTCATTTCTGCGGGCGGATCTAACGGGCGCTAATCTGTCAGGCACATTTGCGGATCGAGTGGTGTTTGCGGAAGCCAATTTGACCAACGCTATTTTTACGGACGCGATCGCCACCAGCACCATTTTCCCTGACGCCGTTATTACAGGCGTAGACTTTTCTGACTCGATTCTGGACCGTTATCAAGTAAACCAGTTGTGCAAACGGGCGGATGGCGTCAATCCCATCACTGGCGTATCCACTCAGGAGAGTTTAGGTTGCCCTTAAGACTTGAGTTTAAATGTCTTTAATCCAATGTCTTTAAACTGTCAGACGTTATTACACAATCATCCTCAAGCCTGGCAATCAGCAACCATCCATCCCTTTTTAGAGCAATGTAAATTGGGAACGATTTTGCCGAGCCAATTCAACACCTGGCTTGTCCAGGATTATCTATTTGTGGTGGAGTTTACCCGCATGGCGGCTCGGCTGCTTGCCAGCGCCCCCGCCCAACACTTCGACATTATTCTGGCTGGCCTCGCCGCCCTCAAAGACGAACTGAATTGGTTTAGAGCCAAAGCCAGTGAACGACAGCTGAATTTGGCGACGCCGCCTCAACCCGCCTGTCGCCAATATTGCCAGTTTATGGAGCAACTCTCAACCTTGCCTTACGCTGTCCAAGCCACTGCCTTTTGGTCGATTGAGTCGGCTTATAACCAAGGCTGGCGGCTGCCTGGCCCCATGCCGGAACCCTACTGCGAATTTGCCGATCGTTGGGGAAATTCGGGGTTTACAGAATATGTTCAACTCCTAGAGCAGCAAGCTGACGAAGCGCTCAGTTTGGCTGAAGATAGAATCCAGGAACAGGCCGAAACCACTTTCTTAGGGGTCGCTAAATTAGAACAGGCATTTTGGCAGATGGCGTTTACAGCCGTTTGATGGCCCTCAGCGCACTTCTTAATTGCGTTTTCTCTGACGACTGATGACTCTGTGTCCATCGGCCATCCCTACCTATCTTTCTCAGGGTATGTTTGTCTAGAATCTAGGGGTATGAAGCCGTTAAATCGTCCCCTGTTTTTTTGGAGGAAGCTTCCATGAGTAATACCAGTAACTTCCGCGAGGCCATGCGGAAGGCCCAAGGTCAAAGTTTGATTGGGCCTAACGTGATCGCGAATGCGCTGCCCTTCGTTGGGGCGGGATTGGTGCTAACCGCGATCGGAACCTACGGTGGACTGGGCGTCATTAATTCTAACCCCAGTATCTTTATGCCCACATTTATAGGGGCCCTGGTGCTGGAGTTAATTCTCTTTTTTGTAGCTCGTGGGGTAGCTGAACAAGGCAATAACAGTACGGCGCTGCCCCTCTTGGCCACCTATAGTCTTCTTTCGGGATACACCCTAAGCGGTCTCGTCTATGTCGCCCTGAGCAATCAACAAGTGGGCATTTCGGGCGTTGGGTTCGCCGCCCTAGGGTGTGGCGTCACCTTTATCGCCGCCCGTCAAATTGGCTCGAACTTATCTGATGAAGATGGGATGGCCCTCACTCAGACCGTTCGTCTTGGGGTGATCGCCCTATTTGTGGTCTTAATTGGTCAATTCCTCTTTGCAATTTTCGGCGGACATACTCCGCAATTTTTAGAAATCGCAATCTCAGCTATCGGGGTGCTGCTGTTTGCCGGCGCCGCCGTTGTCGATTTCTATATTCTGCCTCGCACCTACCAGGATGAGCAGTATCTGCCTGCCGCCCTGTCGATGTACTTGACCTATATCAATCTGTTCATTTTTATCCTGAGATTATTGATTGCAATGAATCGGGATTAGACCTGAATAATATGGATGGACGGTCCAGGGGGGCGCTAGTTCTACCTGTTTCAAGCTGCCCCCCTGCCATCGACTTACAGGATAAGGCAAAACTCTAGGCCTCAAGCCGCCAGGGTTTAGTTGTTAGCGCCAGGTTTCTGCGTCTATGATTGCTAATGTCTAGTCTCTTCTAGTCACAAAATTATTTTGCATCTCTCATCTACTCCACATCCTCTTGAATTAACCATGCTTGAAACGCTAGAAATTAAACGAGACGTCGAAACGTTGTCTGAGCGCCTGGGTAAAACTCAGGAGTATCTTTGACCTTCCTGCGCTGAAGGCTAGAATCCACGACCTGGAGCAGTTAGCGGCACAACCTGACTTATGGGATAACCAATCTTCCGCCCAAAAGGTTTTGCAAGAACTGAATGATTGTAAATCCTATCTAAGCCAACTCGATCAGTGGCGGCAGAGTCTAGAAGACACAGAAGCAATTCTGGAGTTGTTAGAACTGGAGTCCGATGAAACCTTGCTTCAGGAAGCCCAAGATAATGTCATTCAGCTGAACCAGGCCCTGGATCAATGGGAACTGCAGCAACTCCTATCCGGTCCCTACGACAATAGCGGCGCAGTGCTAACCATCAACGCCGGCGCAGGCGGTACTGATGCTCAAGATTGGGCGGAGATGATGCTGAGGATGTACACCCGTTGGGGTGAACGGCAGAGGTATCAAGTTAAGCTGGTTGAACTCTCTGAAGGGGATGAGGCGGGGCTAAAGTCCGCCACATTGGAAATAGTCGGTCGGTATGCCTATGGCTACCTCAAGTCAGAAAAGGGGACGCATCGACTGGTGCGCATTTCGCCTTTTAACGCCAATGGGAAGAGACAAACCAGCTTCGCAGGGGTTGAGGTGATGCCAATTTTAGATCAAGATGTCGAGATTGAAATTCCTGAGAAGGATTTGGAAATCAAAACCTCTCGATCGGGCGGCGCGGGCGGTCAGAATGTTAACAAAGTAGAAACTGCCGTTCGGATTACCCACCTCCCAACAGGGCTTTCTGTCCGCTGCACCCAAGAGCGATCGCAGCTGCAGAATCGCGAGAAAGCTTTGGTCATTTTAAAGGCCAAACTGCTGGTTATCGCCCAAGAGCAACGCGCCAAAGAAATCGCCGACATTCGAGGCGACATGGTAGAAGCCGCTTGGGGCAATCAAATCCGCAACTATGTCTTCCATCCCTATCAAATGGTGAAAGATCTGCGTACTGGGCTAGAAACAACAGGGGTGAATGACGTCATGGCGGGCGAAATTGATCCCTTCATCCAAGCTTTTCTTCGTCAAGAGAATCAACTAACCCAAAGTCCCACAGTCTAGCCACAATTACTCTGAACTGATATGAACGACCCTTCAAATCCTGAACCCATACCCACCCAAAAATCCGTCGCCGTCGAACCGCCGCCGTCGCAATCAACTAAGGCGAACGAGCCCCCTCCTAGCTTTGTCAAGCTAGCAATGCGTAACATGGTCAAAAAGGGTGGGAAATCACTCTTTCATTTCACGCTCACATCGGCAGGACTCTTAGCTGTTCTAGTCGGCTTGGCCTATCTAACACGCTAGTTTGTGGGTCATGGGTACTGGGAATATGCATACTCCAGCCGATTCTGACGCATCTACCGCCGCCAATTTAAGCATTGATGCGACTGTTCAGACCAACGCCGCCAATGAAGACATTTTGAAAGTCACGCCGGAAACTGATTGGCAGGACTGGTTTCAAACCTGGCTCAGCTTTCTCAGGGTCGAACTTTCCCCCATTCAGTCCTATGAATTGAGTTTACAGTTGGTGAGTGATTCAGACATCCGACAGTTAAATGCCCATTATCGTCAGAAAGACCAACCGACAGATGTGTTAGCGTTTGCCGCTCTGGAGTCCATCACGTCTCAACCCACAGAACTGTGGAGTACGTTTCCGGTCTGCTTAGGAGATATTGTCATCTCCGTTGAAACTGCCCAGCGTCAATCAAAACAAGCAAACCGCTCACTCAAACAGGAGCTAGCTTGGTTAGCAGCCCATGGTTTACTCCATCTCCTAGGTTGGGATCATCCGAACGAAGAAAGGTTAATCGAAATGCTAAATAAACAGACCCAACTTTTACAGAAAATAAGCCTGATTTAGGGATTATTGAGACTACATCCGTCTATACTTTACAAGAGATATATAAAAAACTTAATAGTCAATTCGCTGACACTCCCTCGCTACGGGTATTCTGTTTTGACAGCTGTCCTCATACTTTCCCTCTAGCTTACTATTGTGCCTAAAGGTTTAAGACCTAATTCTGCGGTTAACCCGTCTGCTAAGACGTCATCTTCCCAAGACCTATCTCAGTCGTCCTCAGACCAGTCTTTAAACACCGCTAATCCCAATCGGGAATTATCTTGGAAGGTTGCATCCAATCTGCTTGTCAGCTTCAAATATGCTTGGGCTGGAGTGAGTTACGCCTTCATTACCCAACGAAATTTCCGGATTCATATTGGGGTGGCGACACTTGCCCTCAGCTTAAGTTTTTTACTCAAACTTAGTCTTGTCAAAATTTCCATCATCACGCTGACCATCGGAGCCGTGTTGACCATGGAATTGTTAAACACCGCCCTTGAATCAGTGGTTGATCTCACGGTTCAGCAGAGTTATCACGAATTAGCTAAGATCGCCAAAGATTGCGCCGCGGCGGCTGTACTGATATCAGCGCTCGTCGCGGTGTTAATCGCGGGATTACTGATCGTCCCTCCCCTATTAGACTGGGTGCGCTCTAGCTTACTTTTCTCCTAAGGTTCAAATGTCTTCCCTACAGGCGAGAATTGAAATAGTAGAGCTTTTGAAAAATCCCGATGATTCTGGTTATTGATAACTACGACAGTTTCACTTACAACCTGGTGCAGTATTTAGGGGAATTGGGACACAGTTTATCCGTCGCCCAAGATATTCAGGTTTATCGCAATGATGAAATCTCCGTCCAGGAAATTCATCGCCTGCAACCGGATGGCGTGGTTATTTCCCCAGGGCCGGGACGCCCTGAGGATGCAGGCATTTCCATGGAGTTAATTCAGGAATTAGGACCAACTATCCCAATCCTGGGAGTTTGTCTGGGGCATCAATGTATTGGTCAAGTCTTTGGCGGGGCTATTGTCTCAGCGCCAGAACTGATGCATGGTAAAACCTCTGAAGTCTCTCACAGCGGCGTAGGCGTATTCACAGGATTAGACAATCCGTTGGTGGCCACTCGATATCACAGTTTGGTTATTGAGCGGCGAACCCATCCGTCAGTCCTTGACATCACAGCCTGGGCAGAGGGAGATGTGATTATGGGGGTTCGTCACAAAACCTATCCCCATATTCAAGGGGTCCAGTTTCACCCTGAAAGTATATTGACAACTTCCGGTAAGCTACTGCTGAAAAATTTCCTGGTGAGTCTGGGTCAACCCATGACCTTGGCTGCGAACCAAACTGCTAACAAGACCGTCCATCAGACGGCGGATAAAACTGCCAAGAAGTCCGCCGCAAAAGGGACGCCTAAGTCTAAGAAGAAGAAAGCCAAGTCTAAGAAGTGAAGGCGGAGTCTGGCGACAAAAGGCAATTTAGGCTCCAACTTAAAGCGGGACAATCCAGTAGAGAAACAGCAGTCAGAAATCAGAAGTCAGTCAGGAACTGGATTCTGTCTCCTGTCTCCTGACTTCTTGCCCCGTCAGACTGTCCCGGCCCTAAGGCGATCCCTAACAATTTAATTGAAAACAAATCTCAGCTTCAGCGCTACAGTTAGGTATACTCAACTGTTAAATACAGATTTGGGAGAAAATTTCTCCGAAAACTTCTAAACAACAAGTTTTATGAAACGGCGAAAGTTGGTTCGTTATGCTGGCGCAAGCTTCTTAGCCACTCTGGGGCTTGGCCTTGTCTCCCATCAGCAAACTTTTCAAGCGCAGACCAGTGGACCGCTTTCAGTGCAGTGGTTAGGTCATACTTGTTTTTTGTTTAGCGGCGGCGGTCGCCGAGTTTTGGTCAATCCCTTCCGACCTATCGGGTGTACGGCAGGGTATCGACCGCCTCAAGTAGAGGCCGATTTGATCATGATTAGCAGCCGTCTCTTTGATGAGGGCTCCTTAGACGGATTACCGGGGAATCCCCGATTATTGGCTCAACCCGGAGAATACGAACTTAATGGGATGCGAGTTCAGGGGATTAATACGGATCATGACCGTGAAGGGGGACGGCGGTTTGGCTCGAATGTGGTTTGGCGTTGGAATCAAGCGGGCGTTAATATTGTTCACCTAGGCGGTATTGCAGGCCCGATCGAGTTAGAACAGCAAATCTTGATTGGACGGCCTGATGTGCTGCTAGCGCCTGTGGGCGGCAGCGCTAAAGCCTATAATCCTGAAGAAGCGGCCCAGGCAGTCCGCACCCTCAATCCCAAACTGGTCATCCCGACCCACTATCGTACCCAAGCAGCGGATCCGGAGGCTTGCGATATTGTTGCATTGGATGAGTTTTTAGCGCTGATGGAAGGCAGCCAAATCAGTCGACTGGCAGAAGATACACTGACGATCGCTCCCGCTAGTTTGACCGATGGTAGCGTAAAGGTACAGGTATTAAGTTATCCATTCTAGGGCTATGCAAACTGAGTATCGTCATCGTCGCGAAAAACTGATGGCTGCCATAGGAGAGGGAACCGCTGTCTTTAACAGCGCGCCGATGGCTGTCATGCACAACGACGTTGAATATCAGTTTCGTCAGGACAGCGATTTCTTTTATTTGACTGGATTCAATGAGCCTGACTCAGTGGCGGTTTTAGCGCCTCACCACGAAGAACATCGTTTTGTTTTATTCGTGCGGCCTAAAGATAAGGACCAGGAAATCTGGTCGGGATATCGGGTCGGGGTCGAGGCGGCAAAAGAACGCTATGGGGCGGATCAGGTCTATCCGATCACTGAGCTGGATGAAAAGCTCCCCCAGTATCTGAAAAAGGCGGATCGGCTCTACTACCATTTGGGGCGCGATCGCGCCTTTAACCAAACCATTCTGACCCATTGGCAGCGGCTATTAGCCACCTATCCGAAACGCGGCACCGGACCCACCGCCTTAGAAGACGCCAAGCTGCTGCTCCAAACGATGCGGCGGGTGAAACATCCAGAAGAGTTAGCGCGCATCCGCCGAGCCGTCGCCATCTCAGTTAAAGCCCATAATCAAGCTCGAGAAATGGCTCAGCCAGGGCTTTACGAATACGAAATCCAGGCTGAGATGGAACGCATTTTCCGTATGGAAGGCGGCAGCGGCCCCGCCTACCCGTCTATCATCGCGTCTGGACCCAATGCATGCATCCTGCATTACATCGATAACAATCGGTCCATGCAAAAGGGCGATTTGCTGTTAATCGACGCAGGCTGCGCCTACGACTATTACAACGCTGATATCACCCGTACATTTCCGATAGACGGTCAATTCACCCCTGAGCAACGGATCCTTTACGAATTGGTGCTAGAAGCCCAACTCAAGGCCATTGAGCAAGTACTACCGGGTCATCCCTTTAACCAATTCCATGACGCCGCAACCCGCATAATCACGGAGGGGCTGGTTGAACTGGGGCTGCTTCAGGGGGAGATTGACCAATTGATTGAGGAGAAAAAGCACAAAGCTTTCTTCATGCATGGAACAGGCCATTTTCTCGGGTTAGATGTCCATGATACAGGCGTTCTCCGGAACCCGGACAAAACTTGGAAACCCTTTCAGCCGGGGAATGTTGTGACGGTGGAGCCGGGTGTCTATATTCCTCCCAACTATGAACCCGCTGAAGACCAACCTCAGATTGAGGATCGATGGCGAGGCATCGGCATTCGCATTGAAGACGATGTGTTAGTCACCGACAACGGCCATGAAATCTTGACCGCTGGGGTTCCGAAATCCCTTGCAGAAATGGAAGGCAAGTAACGTCCCTAACTGTATTTAAGTTTGTGGTGACCACTTCAGTGGTTAGCGCAAAGGAATCGCTGAAGCGATTATTACGAGCTTTGTGGTTAGTTTGTAGTGCCCCCTTCAGCTCAAGCTATGCGACTCGCTACAGCGATAATTACAAGCTTTGAGCGTATTTTTGGAAAGTCTTTCCCGGCCAAATACGCCCTCTTAGACAGTCGCCTGATTCGTTTTTTCTAGAGCATGCCTGCAAGGATTTAACGACTTAAAACGAAGGAGATGCACGAGATCTGAGGAAAAAAGTACTGCATTTAACTAATTGCCGCTATATTAACAGTCTGACTTTTTCACTGACTCAGTGAAGGGAAAATCAGTTCTGTGAGATTGAATCGGTTACTTCCTAGACTCTTAGGCGTCTTGAGTTTTCTGTTGGTTCCTATGCCTACAGAAGCGGCTACATTGCAGTTTTGGCGCTTTGAGGCCCGTGAAAACCGTTTGGTGTTCACCACAGATGAAGGTGTCCAACCCACAGCCCAGCTTATTTTTAATCCCACCCGCCTGATCGTTGATCTGCCCAGAACGACATTAGAAGGCTCTACAGTCAGGCAAACAGTCGGCGGCGGTGTACGAGAAGTCCGGGTCGGTCAGGTCAATGCCGAGACGACTCGCTTGGTGATCGAACTGGCTCCAGGATATACCGTTGATCCCCAACAAATTCAGGTGCGGGGAGAAACATCCCAGCGGTGGATCGTTCAACTGCCCACCCTCCAAAGAGGGAACCCGCCGTCGCCCTCTATCCAAACTGCATCCAGACCCGATACGCCCAGCCCCAGGGTATCTCGCTCTGATAGGAACCGGGTCAGCACAATTCAAGGGGTTGCCGCCGCCACTCAAATTGATGGCATTGTCGCTACCCCTGATGGCTTTTTTGTGCGCACTAGCGGCGCAATGCCGGAAATTGAAGTCCATCGCTCCAACGATCGCGATCGCCAAATCATCATCGAAGCCCACAACGCAACGGTTTCTTCTGACTTAAGCCCCCAAGCGTTACCCCATAATCGCTATAGCATTCGGAACTGGGAGGTGTCTCAACAGCAAACCTCTCCCGCCAGTGTTCAAATCACCCTCAGTTTGGCGGAAAATAGCCCCAATTGGCGCGCCACCGCCAGTAGCTTTGGCGGCATTGTCATTCTTCCTGTCGATATTTCCATTAGCCAGATCCCCGATCTTGGGAATCCCAAGCCCATTAATACAAACTCCATCACTGCGCGCTCGTCTCCGCAAACAGGCTCCAGACCCAGACCCCAACCAGCGCCTACCCGTCGTTCAAACGCACGTGCGTTGGTGGTCATTGACCCAGGTCATGGGGGATCCGATCCAGGCGCTGTGGGCATCAATGGGATGCAGGAAAAGGGGATTGTGCTAGAGATTAGCCGTCAAGTCGCCTTACGTCTGGAGCAGCAGGGAATTCAAGCCGTATTAACCCGCCGAGACGATCTCGATCTTGATCTCGACCCCCGTATCCTAATCGCCGAACAGGTGAACGCCGATCTATTAGTTAGCATTCATGCTAACGCCATTAACCTCAGACGCCCGGACGTCAATGGCTTAGAAAGCTATTACACAACCGACGTCGGACGACAATTAGCTCAGGTTATTCACAACACCATTCTGCAACGACTCGGGGTGGCGGATCGGGGAATTCGGGAGTCCAGATTTTATATCTTGAGGCACACAACGATGCCCGCTGTTCTGATTGAAACAGGATTTCTGACCGGCGCTCAAGATGCGCGGAATCTGGCTGACCCAGCCTGGCGGAGTCGGATGGCGGACGCGATCGCCCAAGGTATTTTGCAATACGTTCGCCAGTACTTACAATAATTAGCCACTAATTAATCACTTACAATCCCTCATTTATGTTCTGGATGCTCCGATTCGGGGGTATGGTCCCCTAGACGATTGATCGCAGCAATGAACTGATAAAGCCGCCCAAAATCGCGGTGATTGAAATATAAAACAAGACGGGGTAAGTGGGCGATTTCATCGTCGTTCTCAGAAGCCAGGGCGTTGCAAGCGTAAATTTTCCCCTTCGCGACAATATCGCTAAACTCCTGGTTGAGCAGCTCAATCCCTTCCGAGGACAACGGAGACTTGAGACGAATCACTAATTGGTCTCCCACATACCGATGAGAATGAAACACTCGGTAGAAACTTGCGATCGCCTCACACGCCTCATCCAGATTGTCGGTAATGGTATATAAACTGGGATCATTCTCGCTAATTAACTGAGCACCTAATAAATGCTCTCGAATATAGCGATCCCAGCCACGCCAATAATCCCCCCCTGGCCGATCAATCAGGACCAACGGAATCGGCCCCGCCTTCCCGGTTTGAACCAACGTTAGCGACTCAAACGCCTCATCCTGAGTGCCGAATCCCCCTGGGAACAAAGCCAGCGCGTCACTCTCCCGAAGGAAAAATAGTTTGCGCGTGAAAAAATACTTAAAATCTAAGAGCTTCGGATCAGATTCGATAACCGGATTCGCCCCCTGCTCGAAAGGCAGTTGAATATTAAGCCCAAAAGATTTATCAGGCCCCGCTCCATGGTTCCCCGCTTCCATAATTCCTCCACCCGCCCCCGTCATCACCATGAAGCCCTGCTGAGCGACACGACGGGCAAACTCAAGAGCCATTTTGTATTCAGAACTATCTGGCGAAATTCTAGCCGAGCCAAATATGGTCACCTTGCGGATATGACGATAGGGATAAAATATCTGAAAGCCCTGTTCCATATCCAACAGAGCATAATTCAGAATTTTCCAGTCTAGGCGATCAGCCTCCCGCCCAATCATTCTCAAGAGCGTTTCTAATACTTGCTGAATCAGCGCTCCATGCTGCATCGTCGGGAGCTGATCGATTAAAGCGGTTAGGTCTGCTTGAGAGAAATCGGACAGGTTGGAAGGAAGAGCAACCATAAGTTCAGATTTTTCAAGATAATCTGCGGGACTCTATTGTATCGAGATTTTAAGTGCAAGAGGAGTCACTCCTTAGAGGCGAAAAACACCCCGGATTATTTCATCCGAGGCGTTAGGAATTGAAACACCCCCCAATTAAACCCAAGGTTTCCTTCATTCAACTTAACCGCTTATATCATGCAGTCGAAAGTCACTTCAGGAGGAACATGAGTCAGAGGCAGATATCCCACTGTACAATCTAGAGATATTTCTCCAATGTATTAGCCAATGTGGTTTTAGGAACAGCGCCGACTACCATATCTACCCGCTGCCCGCCTTTGAAAATCATTAAAGTCGGAATGCTGCGAATCCCATACTGGCTAGCTACGCTAGGGTTTTCATCGGTATTAACCTTAACAACCTTGATCTGACCTTCGTACTGTTCAGAAATTTCATCCACAACGGGTGCAACCATACGACAGGGACCACACCAAGGAGCCCAAAAATCAACCAGCACAGGAACTTCGCTCTCGAGTACCTCGTGCTTAAAAGTGGAATCTGTAACTTGTGCGGATGACATGCCTAGAAATCCTTGCCTCTGCTATTGTTCAGAATCTTACCATAGCCAAAATCAGTCACTTTTGGCTCGATGCTTATACAATAGGATACACTTTGTCGGAATCTACATCCGTTTCTTGACTCAGAATTGTATGATTTAACTCCGTCTATCAAATTGGATATTGCAATATAGCCATAGTAGATTGCATCCAAGCATTTATCCAGAGTCCCGCAATCCGATGAATTTGAACTCTAGTTCTATAGCCGACAGGAATAAGAAAGCAAACTTACAGGAAACAAACTTCAGAGGGTTAACTGTTAACGTCCAAACGAAGGGTTAAAAAAGCAGGAACCGCCCGAACATAAAGTTCAGGCGGAGTGTGGTGTGAGGAGTGAACGGAAACTTCCGTCTCCGCTTTACTCCATTGTATGTGACTGTTAATTTTTTGCCACCCACTCTCGCCATGAATTGAAAAGTCTTAAAGGTTTTCACAAGATCATAGCTTAGAGAGTGACGCCCCATTGAATCAGTTGCATGCGTCCCGCCTCTAGCCTCTGGAAGACTTTCAGTCAAAGGGGCTAAGAACATAATCCCCCCCATGTTTCTGACCATAAGAGAGACGAGAGATCTGTCTTCACTGTGATAGAGGAATAATCCTAGACAAGGTGATTAGTTAATTGCTCATGTGCCAATTTAGCAACTGGCTCACTTGTCATCGAGCAGCCACACTGAGTCCAAATTCCCCTATCTAGCACTTAAAAAACGGTTTGGCTCAAGAACAGTTTATGCAATCACAATCTCAACCGACGCAATGTGAGATATGGCGAAAAGCATTCGCCGTCCAATTAATCACCCTGCCTGAAAATTGAGACTTAATACGGTCGCTCCTATGAACGGTTAAGCAAAAAATTATGTAGACAACAGTTATCAGGGTCGCAGGACCGCTTACCCCTGATAACTAAGTTACCTAACGACTCGTGGTTCCGCAGAGACGCCAACCCGTTTCGGCTCTTATCATCCTCAAGAAAAAGTAGGTATAAAAGCCCAGTTAAATTTCCCTGAAACTGGTTCAGGCAAGTCGGGTGGAAAACAAGCGGTATTAATCAACAATGGCTGATTTAACCTGGTTTATTTACCCATACCGAGTTGTTGGGCCTTTTGATACACCTTTCCTTCAGTGAGAAGCGAAGGCGCTATCACCACATCAACCTGCTGCATTTCTTTCAGGTTTTTTGCCCCCAGTGTGCCCATGCTAGTCTTCAGAGCGCCTAAAAAATTATGGGTGCCATCATCCAATTGAGCGGGGCCCCGCAAGATTTGCTCCAAAGACCCAGTTGTTCCAACCCGAATTCGGGTTCCCCGAGGGAGAACTGGACTAGGCGTCGCCATCCCCCAGTGATAGCTTCGTCCAGGGGCCTCTTGGGCTCTCGCAAAGGGAGAGCCAATCATAACGCCGTCAGCGCCACAGGCGATACACTTGCAAATGTCCCCACCGGTCACAAGACCTCCATCAGCAATCACAGGAACGTAGTGTCCAGTGTCGCGATAGTGGTCATTTCGAGCGGCGGCGCAGTCAGCTACCGCCGTGGCCTGCGGAACGCCAACGCCTAAGACGCCTCGAGAGGTGCAAGCGGCGCCGGGGCCAATGCCCACTAGCACGCCCGCGGCCCCTGCCTTCATCAGATTTAAAGCGACTTCGTAGGTGACACAATTGCCCAATAAAACAGGAATGGGCATCTCTTCACAGAACTTTGCCAGGTCCAGTGGAGTCACTGATTCAGATGAAAGGTGGGCTGTGGAAACCACTGTCGCTTGCACAAAGAAAAGATCCGCCCCGGCCTTAGCGACCACATCGCCATAGCGAATTGCGCCTGCTGGCGTTGCGCTGACGGCGGCAATCCCCCCCTGCTGCTTAATCTCCCGAATCCGCTGTTCAATCAATTCTGGCTGAATTGGCGCAGCGTATAAGGTTTGCATCAGCGTGACAAACTCGTCTTTACCCACCGACGCAATTTGATCCAACACCGGATTGGGATCCTGATAGCGCGTTTGCACCCCCTCCAAGTTAAGGACGCCTAAGGCGCCCAATTGAGAAAGGAGAACCGCCATCTTGACATCAACGACCCCATCCATGGCGCTTGCAATAATGGGAATTTCTCGTTCAATGCCCCCAATCTCCCAGCGGGTATCCGCTAATTGCGGATCCAGCGTTCGCGGTCCTGGAACTAGGGCGATTTCATCGATTCCGTAGGCTCGGCGAACGGTTTTATCTCGACCAATTTCAATATTCACGTGTCCATCTCTATCCCAAGACCATTAAGCTAGCCTAGCAAATAAAGATAAGGATATAAATGGTAAGTTGCTGAGTGCTCTATCATAGCTTCGGCAAGAACTCTCCCGGAGTCAGCCTGTGAATCTATCTTCCTTTAGTTTTTTCCGTAGTCTCCGCTCCCAAAACCGTCAGTTCGCCGTCATCGGATTAGGACGATTTGGTCGGGCTGTTTGTTCTACACTGCACAGTCTAGGCTACGAAGTCCTAGGCATCGATTCGGATGAGTGTCGGGTTGTTCAAGCCTTAACCGATCAGGTGGCCGCCCACGCCATTCAGCTCGATTCGACTCAACCCGCAGCCCTCAAAGAAGCGGGCATTCTCGATTTTGATACGGTGATTATTGCGATCGGCAACTATGTGCAGGAGAGCATCATCACCACCTTAAATGTTAAAGAGGCGGGGGTTCCCCATGTCGTCGCCAAAGCCTCGTCCGAAATTCACGGTAAGCTACTTGAGCGCGTAGGCGCTGATCTAGTGGTTTATCCAGAGCACCAAATGGGATGCGAGTTAGCCCGTTCTCTCACCCGGCCTGGCATTTTAGATCGATTCGAACTGGATCCAGATCACAGCATCGTAGAAGTGATCGTGCCCAAAGCCTTTGACAGGAAGACGATTGTCGAACTTGACTTGCGTAATAAGTACGGTTTGACAGTCATGGCGGTTAGTAAGGAAGCCGATCAGGAAGGGAATCCTGAAAAATTTGAAATTAATCCCAGTCCAGTGGCTCGCTTACGGGCAGGCTCTATCATGGTGGTGATCGGCTCCAACAAAGGCATCGATCAGTTAACAACCTAATCTCTCTGCCATTGCATGGCGCTTGAACAGTCTAGATCCGCTATCCATATTGAGTGAGAACCGAATTGAGTGAGAACCGACAGAATGGGCGCGCCAATTCAAGTCAGACTCCCTTAAACGCTGTAAGAGAAAGGGGACAGACATGGGTAATAACAGTGAGGGGATGCGTGTTATTGGCCTTATGAGCGGCACATCCATTGACGGGATTGACGCCGCCCTTGTGGAAATCAATGGAGCTGGCTTTAATCTTGAAGCTCGTTTAGTGGCAGGGGCGACGTATCCCTATCCTGATCAACTCAGACATAGAATTTTAGCGGTTTGCAGCGGGGGAGCGTTAACCTTGGCTGAACTGGCGGCTCTAGATGATTCTATCGCCTATCAATTTGCTCAAGCCGCCCTCCGGATTCAAACCGATCAGGCATCGGTTCAATTAATCGGATCCCATGGACAAACGGTTTACCATCGCCCGCCCCACATCCCTCAACCAGAGACCTTAGCCCGCTTAAAGGAGAATGAGCCAGGCCCTATTTCGCTAGGCTATAGCTTACAGTTAGGCAGAGGAGCTCTAATCGCACAACTCACGGGAATTCCAACGATCAGCAATTTTCGGGCGGCGGATATTGCAGTCGGCGGACAGGGAGCTCCCCTTGTTCCGCCTGTAGACGCCTGTTTACTGAGCCATCCCCATGATTGCCGCTGTATCCAAAATTTAGGTGGGATGGCTAACGTGACCTACCTACCCGCTTGGGATAAGCGTCAGCCAAATGCAGATATGCCCAGTATTATGGGTTGGGATACGGGGCCGGGCAATGTGCTGCTGGACTTAGCCGTTCACCATTTGTCGGATGGCAAGCTAGCCTACGATTTAAACGGAGAGTGGGCCTCTCAGGGCAAGCCTTGCAGTCCGCTTATAGAACAGTGGCTTCAGCATCCTTTCTTTCAACAACCGCCCCCGAAATCCACTGGACGGGAACTGTTTGGCCAGGGGTATCTACAGCAATGTTTGCAGGAAGCGGACGCATATCAATTGACTCCGGCGGATTTCTTAGCTACGCTCACGGACCTGACGGCGGCTTCAATTGCTCAAAGTTATCGGACATTCCTGCCTCAATTGCCTGCTCAGGTTTTTTTATGCGGCGGCGGCAGCCAAAATTTGTACTTGCGCCAGCGCCTCCAACATTGGCTAGCCCCTATTGTCGTCTCCACCACTGACGAACAGGGAATTAGCTCGGCTTATAAGGAGGCGATCGCTTTCGCTATCTTAGCCTTTTGGCGAAAGCACGGAATACCCGCCAATTCGCCGAGTGTGACGGGGGCAAAAACAGCGGTGGCGATGGGTGAGATTTATCCGATCTAGTTATATCCCCCCTGTTTCAAATAGCCCTTATCCTGTAAAAGGTGGTGTTGGGAAAAGATAGTCTCACTAAGGATAAATTTGTGGTTCACAGCTTCTTAGTCGAACCAGGGCGATGGACTCTCCAAGGTAATTGGCTAGAACGGGATAAGATGCCGATCCTGGTCAAGGGCAAGATTTTGATCGCCTGGAGCCGAGATGACTGGTTTACGATGGTGACTAAGCTAATCTTTCCCGGCGTAGACATGGATGATATTTCACTCCAGTATCGGGGACGATTAACCAGTCGCGATCGGCAATATACCTTTGTGCTCCAACACAGCCGTTTAGGTCGAGTTGAGGGAGAAGGTTGGGTCGCACCGGAATCAATTGTTCAGCGGTATTGGGTGCTAAGCGATCGGCAACGGCGAACTGGATTTGAAACCCTGTATCGCCTTAACAATGACGCATATCACATGTCTAGCGGCACAATGGCTGGACACTACTTGATCAGCACCATGGAAGCCACCTTAGAAAGACAGTCAGGTTGATTACACTGTTTATTGCTGACTATCCTTCGCCTGAAGATAGCAATTTTTCGCAAGCTAAAAATTGAAAAACACCCATATTGAACGGAGCGCTTCCTGAGGTGTTTCCGCAACGGATGGGCATCCTTAAAGGAAGTCTATCGGCTAATCAAAATTCTCTAATTCAGGTCTTAACCCGGAACTTTGCGTAAAGTTCCTGAAAACTTAAGGGGGATGAGACTTGATTATCAACCATGCTCAATCTCTATCATCGCTAAAATATGCTTATGATCTAGGCATACCGAGAACCAGTGGTTCATTCAAGCTGCTATCGCCCGCTTAGACGATTGTCTATGAGTGTGAAATCAAGCCGTCTGGAATGATTACCTATCGAGAGCGTTGCACAATTACATCTCTATACAATTACATCTCTATATAGAGGTGGCTGCTATTGCATCAACTGCCTAAACAAAGTTTCAAAACAGTTGATTATCGGGGTGCGCCGGATGAGTCTAAAGCTATCTATCTGTTTCAGGTAGCCAAATTCTTTTGTGATGTCAGATTCCAACTTGAACTGTAAGCTCTCTAATCGTTATGAATTAGTCCGACCCATTGGTCAGGGCTCAATGGGTCGGGTTTATTTAGCCGAAGACTCCCTATTAGGAGGCGTACAGGTCGCCGTTAAATTTCTGGGTCAAACGCTACTCAATCAAAAAATGCGGGAGCGATTTATCCAGGAAGCAACAACCTGCGCTCAATTAGGACAGAAAAGCATTCATGTCGTTCGAGTGACTGACTATGGCGTCAACGATGAAGAGATCCCTTTCTATGTCATGGAATATCTCCATGGACAAAGCCTGAGTCAGTTAATCAACATTCAAGCCCTCCCTATCCCTAGATTTTTAGGATTATGCCGTCAAATCTGCTTGGGGCTGCAAACCGCCCACGAAGGTATTCAGATTAAAGGACAGACCTATCCCCTCATCCATCGCGATATTAAACCCAGCAACATTCTGGTGATTCAAGATCCCACATTGGGAGAACTCGCCAAGATCTTAGATTTTGGCATCGCCAAACTGCTCCAGGCGGATGGCGACCACACCAATTGCTTTATGGGGACATTAGCCTACTCTTCGCCTGAGCAAATGGAGGGTAAAGAGCTGGATAACCGCTCCGACATCTACAGTCTTGGGGTGATGATGTTCCAGATGCTAACGGGTAAAATGCCCGTGCGCGCTAATAGTCATACCTTTGGCGGGTGGTATAAAGCCCATCATGGGCAAGCGCCCCAATCTTTCCAAGAGGCCGAACCTAACTTAAGAATCCCTAAGTCCTTAGAGACGTTAGTCATGAGTTGTTTGGCAAAACAGCGTGAGAATCGTCCCCAAAGCGTCAGTCAAATTTTGCGGGAGTTAGAACCGCTTGAACAACGCTTCGGAATGGGCTATCGGATTAGCCAACGCCTCAGTTCAACGCTTTCCAGGCTACCCGTCACCAAAAAAGCGAACGGCAGATTGGGACTGCCTGAAGACCAAATCTGTAAACTAACGTCCTGGCCTAAAGACAAACCAACAGCGGAAATTGTTTTTCCCCATGCCTTGCCCACAAGTCGTCGCCCATTGGCGACCCTCTGGGTCATGTTACCCCATCGGGAAATCGAAAAACGACTAATTAGCACTCGGTACAACAATTTCATTTGCACCATGTCGCCTCATCCGATGGTTTTGTGGCTGACGGTCTTACATAGTAGCCTGCATGGTCCTCGGTGGCTTCCTTGTTACCTGGATCTCAAAGGTCGACAGGGGCAAGAATTAGCGGGATTGCTAGGAGACTCGGGCCAGTACAAAATCCTTTTCTTTGCGCTGGAAGAATCTCAACGCTGCGCCCATGTCCTTAGCTCAAATATCGCAGATCGTCAGCGTAAACTTCTGCAAGAATGGGTCACCCTAGCTCGAACTTATCCCTCTGTAGGCAATTCCCATGAGAGCAAGAGCTTACTCAGAAATGAACTGAATACCAACTTGAAACCCAAAATCCAGCAGCAGCTAGAATCTTTGAATCTAGATACCGGATCAGATTTGTCTGGATATTAAATTTGTCGATTGGATACTCTCTAGATATACATCATTTTATTTGGATACTTAAGGTAAAGACTGAAGAATACAAGCGATTGAAGTCCTTTAAAGGTCAGTTTGATTTCGGGGGGAAATACATCACCGGATGCCAGCTTCGACGTAGAATGTTGCTGGTAAAACTGGGAATTGACCATTTCATGAAGCCGCTGGTGCTGCCTGAGCTGACGGCGATCGCAGTAATATCGTGAATTTCTGCTGCTTCCAGTAGCGCTTCTATCGGAACGCCCTGTCTAATTTCTGTATTAACTTCCAAATCCAGGTTTGATAAAACCGCCTTAGCCGCCTCTAGTTTTGTCTGGGCTTCCCCCAGCGGATCCGCTGGCTGCAACTCTTTACGAACCCCTTCATCCAGGATCCAACAGAGGAGACATTTCTCTAAAGCACAGTCGGGTTGAGATTGGACCCGTTTCTTGACCTGCTCCACCAAGTAATCAGCGCTCTTACTGCCGTCGTAGGGAATCAACAGATAGCGAAAAATATGACGACATCGGAGATCCAGCTCCTCGGTGGTGTAAGCCGAAATCAGTTGAGGGCGTAGGATCAGCAGCGGAATGGGGGTTTGTTGAGTCAGTTCCATGGTGGTGCTGCCAAATAGTTTTTCGGTTAGCAGCGTTCGGGTCGGCATGCCCAAAAAAATAATGTCCGCCTCAGAGTTCTGAGCTAGCTTCAGGATATTATCAATGGGCAACCCACACTCAACCTCGACTTGCACCTTAACTCCAGGGGGTGGATTGTTCAGGGCGGCGGATAAGCGATCGCGGGACCGCTCAATGTTGTCTTGATCGACCCGAGGAATCTCCCGCTCCTTTTCGAGGGGCACATTATTGAAAAAGGTAATCTGTTTAATTCCCCCCGCAGCCAGACTCGGAACAAACTCCACTAACCGATACAAACCATCAGAGAAGTCGGTGCAGATTAGGGCGTTTTGAAACATAAGCCACCTGTTTTTAAGATCAATAAGCCAGTCTAAGGCCGTCAAAGAGGCTGGGATTCAGGCTTAATTTCCCATCCTTCAGAACGAACACAATTCCTAATCCCCATCGTCCACGTCCTGCTTACTTTCTCCTGGCTGATTAGCAACCGATTTTTCACCGTCGCCTCCCGCAACCTTCACTGACTGCTGCGCTTCCTGTGATGGGGACACCCCCACCAGAACGACAGTAATGTTATCCCGACCGCCACGCTGTTTCGCCGAATCCACCAAAGCCGACACCGCTGCTTCACAAGCCGTCATGGAGGTTAAATGGGATGCAATCACGTGATCAGAGAGTTCTTCAGTCAGTCCATCGCTACAGAGTAAAAACAGATCGCCAGACTCAAGCTGAACCGGTTGGATATCAACTTTTTGCAAATCTTCACGGCCTAAACATTGAGACAAGACATGCCGCCAAGGATGAGTCTTAGATTGATTAATCGTCAATTCTCCCTCACGGATAGCCCTCGCCACCCAAGTATGATCGTCGGTCAGTTGTTCTAGTTTGGACCCCCTAAATTGATAAAGGCGAGAGTCTCCCACATGGGCGCACCAAGGTTCATCATCATCTCTAAAGATCAAAACCACTGCGGTGGTGCCCATATCAGACCGTTCTGGGTGGACGGTCTGATCTTTGAGGATGGATTGATTCGCCTCTAAAAAAGCCTGTTTCAGCAATTCGGGAGGAGCTTTGTCACCGTCCCAATGAGTTTCTAGATAAGTGCGAATTGAATGGGTCGCGATCCGACTCGCTTCTTGTCCTCCTGCATGACCGCCCATACCATCCGCCACCACGAAAAATCGACCCTCAGGATCAAGATAGTAAGCGTCTTGGTTACTGGAGCGCAAAAGACCTGGATCAGTCAGGCCTGAAAAGAAGCGTTTCATAGTGTAAATCGGCACCTCAAGGCTTGACACAAGTTAGGGCATCCGCTCAGCTCGGCCTAACTGCATCAAAAGACGCACTAGAGCAAAACCGGCAAATACTGCAATAGCGGCGGCGATCGCCGCCAACCAAACATGATCGGCAACGAACAAGATCGTAGCGGATAAAGTGAAAGCACCCACTAACATCGTGTAGTTAGTGGCCATATTAGCGCCACTCATCCGCCTTAGGATCCGATCAGTTTCAATTGAACGGACCCGAACACGAATATCTCCGCGTTCTAGCTTTTCAAGCGTATCTTCAATTCGGCGCGGTAGGCCCAGAGCAGTACTGCTGACCTGGGCCGCTTGACGACCCAGGTCGCCGAGAAGTCCGTTAGGATCTGAGGGGGTACCGTTTGCCATAAGTTGCGCTGCAAATGGTTTAGCTGCTTCCATAAAATTAAACTCTGGATCGAGTCCCTTGCCTACGCCTTCGAGGGTGGTAAAGGCCCGCATCACAAACGTGAACGTCGCTGGAAACCGAAAAGGTTGATCGTAGGCTATGGCGTATAAATCATCGCTAATGGCGCCCACAGACTGTTGCTCAAAGGGTTGGTCCATAAAATTATCCAATATGTATTGGACCGATCGACGGACTGGCCCCATATCCTCAACTTGAGTCAGCGCTCCAAGGTCGATTAAAGAGGTCATCACCTGCTCGGCATCTTTTTGAGCCACGCCCAAAAAGGTCTGCATCAGTTTTTGCCGCGTTAAGGGCAATACCTGACCCATCATGCCAAAATCATAAAAAACTAGCGCTCCCTCAGGACTCACGGCGATGTTGCCTGGGTGAGGATCGGCATGAAAAAACCCATCATTGAGAAGTTGATGTAAATAGGCTTGGGCTCCCAACCGGGCTAGGCGGCCTCGATCCAAGCCAGCCGCTTCCAGAGATTCATAATGGCTAATTTTGATGCCGGGCAAGTATTGCAAGGTTAAGACTTGAGGCGACGAATATCGCCAATAGACTCGGGGAACTTGGACCCAATCTTCATTGCGAAAATTACGGCGGAATTTGTCAGCGTTTCGACCTTCATTGAGATAATCAATTTCCAACCAGAGAATGCGGCAGCACTCTTCATAAATTCCCATCCACTCTCGCCCCCGTCCCCATTCCGGGTGGTTTTGAAAATAGCGAGCGATGCCTTTAAGAATGGCCAGGTCAATGGTAAACAACTTATGTAATCCAGGACGCTGGACTTTGACCACCACTTCATCTCCGGAATGAAGCTGAGCCCGATGCACCTGACCCAAACTGGCAGCGGCTAGAGGTATGGGATCAAAGTTTTTGTAAAGCTCAGGGACTGGCTTGCCCAAATCAGCTTCGACAATCTCTCTGACCTTCTCATAACTAAAGGCAGGCACTTTATCCTGTAGTTTAGAGAGTTCCTCAACATACTCAATTGGAAATAAATCGGCTCGGGTGGAGAATAGCTGGCCTACTTTGATAAAAGTAGGCCCCAATTCCAACAGAGTTTCGCGAATCCAGACCGCTAGGCGCCGCCTCCGAGCCGCCTTTTTTTCATCGTTCATGACGCCGCCGTAACTCCAGGCTTTGTTATAAAGCCAGCGGGCGGCCATCAGCTTGAGCACAAAAGACCAGATATCTCGAAAGCGCTTGTGCCTTGAATAACTTTTTTGATTCCAGCGATACGCTTTGTCGGTCACATGCTTCTGATGTTTTTTCTGCGTCAACGAGTCACCCTGGGAATCATTTGGATAAGGGGAATAGGAGGAGCTTGCCAAAGGCTTCGGCGCATTACTTCCATTCGCCGCCTCACCATAGGAACCCTTCAAATTGACAGCGGCGGGCGACGTAGAAGGTGAAATTGATTCTCTAGAAAGGGCAGACACTCAAGCTCCTAACTGCAGCGTATCAGTGAACTCTATTAAACCTGACAACAAACGGTTAATGGGATAACCCATTAAGTAAGACTAATTGGAAGATGTCCGGTATTGCTGTAAGGCGGCTCGCACTTGGGCGATTTCAGCTCGCAAGTTATCAATGGTTGCTTGTAAATCTTGAGGCGTGTGCGCCGCAGAAGCCGGGGCTGACGGACGATCCTGCATGGCTTCCGCTTCTTCTCGCTCAGCCCGGGCTAAAACCTCTTCAGTAAATTGGCGCAAGTGCTCTCGTTGTTCAGCATCAAATTTGCCTAGGTTACTCAATCCATCCGTAACCAAATGTTCGATCTGTTCGCCAACGGCCGAAGCAAGAGCCCTGCCGATAAAAAAGGCATGAACCATTGAATTACTCATAAAGGAATCTTTACACACGTCTGCAAAGATTATAACTTGCTCTTTCTAGCTCCTTACCGAACCGCAAAAAGCATTTTTAGGCGATAGGGAAAAATCTATCTCCCTCCCTTTCGGCCTTGAGGCAGATCAACGGATATCCAAATTACCGATCGCCAATTGGTCATGAAGGAGCTGAGGAGAAATAACCTCCCCTCCGACTCTCTACATGCCCGCCCACCCATAAGCTGTGCTTATATTTGAATTTGGACTGTACTTCTAACGCCCCCTTAATCTTGGAGAGTTGAATTAGCGTCTTCCTGAGACTCCCCGATAGTTTCTAAAATGAACGGCGGCGATTCAGCAACGGGGGTAGGCGCCGCCGGGATGGGGAAACCAGACTCATCAGAGCCGACGGAGTAGGGAAGAGAGGAGCCCGCCTGATTCCTTAGCGCTTGGGAAGGTTGCGCCGCTGGCGGCGTTTCAATCAAAGATGACAGGGTTGGGGAGGTTGAGGGCGAGGAATCTGCATTGGGAGAAGCGGATGCAGCAGCGTCCAAGGGCGGAGCGGGACTGACCGTTTCTGGATAAACCGACCACCCTAGAGGAGAGTTGGGCTGTTTTGGCGTGGGATAATCCGGAATAATTGACTCTTTATCAATCCAATTGAACTCTTTCTGGTTTATCTCTGGATTCTCAATCGGTTGAGTCCCCGAGGGAATCGTATCAGGCAGCGTTGTATCAAGTCGTCTAACGGCGGATTGCCCCGCTAAAGATTGTTCTGCAGGGAGATAGGGCGCGTCAAAATTCACCCCTGGCTCATCTTCCTGCCAATCTTCCAGGGGTGGAAATGATTGATCGGGGTCGAATCGAATTCCGCCAGCCTGTCTAGGGGGGGTGAAACGCAAGACTGTTCCGAACCCCAAGCCCATCAAGGCAGATACAAACATCGTCATGACTAAGGCGGCGTTCCGAATCTTAGTCCCCCGTTTGACGAATTTTACCGACGGCTTACCCGGAGCGAATAATTGGGGGAAGCGGCGACTCGACCGGGGCGACGCCAACAAGTCTTTACTGGAGGCCTTACTGGGCGCGAACCGAGGAGCTGTTTCGTCGGCGACAAGGGAAACGACTTTATTGACACTGGGCGCTTGAAGACTCGGCGCGTTCGGTTTTATTGCGGACGTTATCTCGGGGTTTGCGGCGGTCTGAAATTGAGACGTCTCTGGTGAAGATTCTGACCGGATATCCGCTACATCCGGCAGCAGAGTCAACCAATCCTTCAGGTTGCAGATAGGGGCTTGATTAGGCAGACCTAATCCCCGCTGAATGGCCTGCTCAGTCGCCTCACTAATCTGGGGGCGTCGGTGGGGCGGCCATAACTCTGCCTCCTGATGTATTTGTCTTTCCAACGGAGTCAGATTGCCCGTGAGCAGGTAATAGAACAGTGCAGAGAGGCGATAGACATCTGAATCTGAAGTTGTCAGTGTCTGGCCAGTTTGCAAATTGTCGGGATAAGCGTCCTGGGCGGAGCCATTTAGAGGAGTCTGCAAAGATTTGACTTCAGCGAGAGGGGCGACCAAAGAAACCCCCAAGCCCGCTAAAACAATGCGATGTGTTCCTGGTTTACGAAAAATAAAGCGTGGATCGAGATCTAAGCTGCGAAGGCCAACCTTTCGAATCGCCAAGACCGCATCTGCAATCTGGTGCAAATACCTTAGCGCGGTTGCTTCCGCAAGGGGGCGCGGTCTCTTAAACCCGACAATCTGAGCCAGGGAGAGTCCGACATCCGCCTCCATTACAACAAAGACCAGATCGTTTTCCTCAAAGCAAAATAAATGGTCAACAATGTTTGGATGCTGCAGTTGCGCCAGCCGCTGGATTTGATCAATCAATTCAGCCCGCAGCAAAAACGAATCGAGTCCCTGAGGTAAATTATCCCTGAGTAATTTGACAGAAACTACTTGACCAGATGTTACGTGAGTTCCTCGATAACTCGCGCCAGCATCGTCCTGATGAGTAACAGAGTCAAGGACGTAATGGCCATTCTGGAGCGCGGCGCCAATCAGCAGAGTCATTCGGGAAATCAGTAAGAGCGTAGAATAAAACTTCTGCTTATCCTAACCTCTTTCCGGGCATTCTTTAGTTCGTTTCAGCCAAATTCAGAGCATCTCTATGGAAATAAGAAGACTTTGAGAATAACTGAGTACTTGAATTTAAGAGGAACCTGAGATCAATAAAACTATCGTACGCGCCGTTTTCCAGAACAATTCCTACGTCTCAGAAACTGGATAATGAGCAGCCAAAAACGCCTCTGCATCTGAACGCGTGCGAATCTTCCCATCTAATGTGGCCGCCATTAAGCGATCCAATAGGGTTCTATACTGAGGGCCGGGTTTGTACCCCAACTTCTTAAAGTCATTGCCATTCAGCGGCGGTTTGACTTTAGACCAGGTGGTTAGATACTGCCAGATAATTTGACCTAGGGGTCGCGGGTTCCGAACGCTGACTAATAAGAGCATCGATAGATCCCGCTGGCTTAGGATCTGGCAAATTTCACTGGGATGCTCACAAGCAGGGAGAGTATCGAGCAAATGAGATTCGACCTGAGCTAAATCCGTCAACCGGTTGATGCTGTCAATCGGTAATTGTAAATTTTCAGCCGCCTGACGACGAAAATCAGGGGCTAATTGAGTAATCAAGACTTCCAATCGAATCTGCCAGGGAATCATCTGGGTATGGAGATTGAATCGTTCCATCCACCGATCAACCCGACGAAGTTGATGCCAGAGGCGATCGCTCATCTCCAAGGAGCCATGCAAACATTTCAGCGCTCCCAATTTATCCAACAGCCCCAGCGCCAATTGCCAATAGGGCGCTTCCAGCACATATTTCAGTTCCCGCTTGAGTCGGGTCTGTAAACCCGGCGCCTTGGCCGCTTGTTTTTGGAGTTCAGGGTAGACGCCGCTCTCAATTGCATGGCGGATGAAGGCCTCAGTTTGGCCATCTATTTGAAACCCTAATCGAACGGCAAATCGAACGGCGCGATAAATCCGAGTCGGATCCTCAATAAAACTATTCGGATGGAGCACCCTAACTTGTCTATCCTGCAGATCCAGCAAGCCGCCAAAAAAATCGAGCAGTTTACCCGGCTCCGGCTCAGTTAACTGGATCGCCATGGCATTGATGGTGAAATCCCGGCGGTAGAGATCCTGACGAATTGAACTGGCTTCTACCTCTGGGTTAGCGGCTGGGTAAGGATAGAATTCGGTCCGAGCGGTGGCGATGTCAATCATCATGGAATCCAGTTCAGAATCCTTATGCCATACCAGAGCGGCGGTCTGGAACCGACCATAGACTTGCAGCTCAACTTCAGGATTCTGCTGTTTGATCCGGCGGGCTAATTCTCCCCCCGCTCCCACTTGAGCCGACCGGTAGAAGCCGTCTACCACGAGGTCGACATCCTGCAACATCACGGGTTGGTTGGGCGCAGTCATCAACAGATCCCGAACCGCTCCGCCCACTAGGTACAGATGCCACCCCCGTTGCTCAGCCGCTGTCGCCATCCCTTGCAAAATCTTCCACAGTCGGGGATTTAAACAGGTCTGCAGTCGGGTTCGGAGGAACTGGGCGGAGGGAGGAGGGAGGAGGACAGCGCCTTCTGAATCCTCGACTTCACGATAAGTCACCCGATCTTGATGCAACTGCCTGAGCACATCGGTGCGCGTGACAATCCCCACCAATTGCGCCTGATCCAGCACGGGTAAACGACCAATGTCGTAAGTCACCATGAGGGTTTCAATCTCTGGCAAGAAAGTGTCAGGGGTAATGGTCTTCAGATTCGTGGTCATATAGCCTTTTACCGGGGCGTGGCTAAACCCATGGTGCAGCGCCAAATCAATGTCTCGACGGGAAATGACGCCCACCAGAGCGCCGTGATCATTCACCACAGACAACCCTGAATGGCCATATCTCAGCAAAATCCGTTGCGCCTCTGCAATCGTTGTCCTGGGACGGATAGTTCTGACTGGAGAAGACATCACCTCCCTAGCCGTGGGAGGCTTGGGAATCTGGCCCCGTAGTTGCTGCAGTAAATCAGCCATGATGGCTGAAGGGTCAACATCTCGCAGCATAGCTGAGGCGGCAGTGGGATGGCCGCCGCCCCCCAAAGGTTTAAAGAGGGCGCTGAGATTGACGCCATTAGAGTCGGCGCTGCGGAAGCTGCGATCGCGGGAACGCCCAATCAAAATCAGCTTTTCCCCCTCCCCCTTCAGCGGATAGTGGGCCGCCAATATCAGGGTGTCGCTATCTGTCAAAGACATCAGTTGGGCCGCTAGGCTGGATAGCCCCGGGACATACCCCGCCAGGGACAAAATCACCCAGGATAGGCGATGCCCCCGAATATTGTCAGTTTCTAAAGTTTCTAAGGTATGACTGAGCAACTCCTGCAACATGGGAGACAGCCCCGGCTCGATCGCATCGGCGATAGCCCGCAGGCTCGCTCCCTGTTCCATTAACCAAGCTAAGGCGGCGGCGTCTCTCGAGGTAGACCGTTCAAACGTGAGGGAGCCCGTATCCACATGAATGCCCAGCGCCATCGCCGTGGCTTCCGCAGGGGTTAGAGAAACCTGCTTTTCCTGAAGCTGCTCCACCACTAAGGTGGTGGTGGCGCCCACGGGTTCAAGATAGCGCTCAAACGCAGAAATATCCGTCTCTGCAGTCAGATGGTGATCATAAACTGTCACCGGCAATTGATGGGTATGGGCGTGGTCAATCCAAGCAGCGGCAGGTCCTAAGCGATCTCGCTGTTGAGTATCCACAACAGTCAAAGACCGGATCCGATTAGGACTCACAGCCCGTCTTTCGATCAAGGCGTACTCATCTCGGTGAAGCGCCAAGAAATTTTGCACAGCCGCATGACATCCGCCAGTCAAAACAATTCGGGAACCGGGCTTCAACCGGGTCACCCCAACTGCGGCACCCAGCGTGTCAAAATCTGCAGTTGTATGACATAGCACCAAATCCATAGCTAAGAACAAGTATCACAAGTTGGTTAGAGCGTGCAAGCGGAGCCTCACAAAAATGACTTTCATTAGGGGGCTGATTTCTGATAGCTTACTAGTCAGGACTCGTTAATATTCTTGCTGCAGCAGCGCACTGCTGCTCCGCGATTACTTTATTTGGGAAGAGGAAAGCATGTTATCAACACTATTACAACTCCTGTTTCAAGTTTTAGTGGTCGGACTGATTGTTTTATCATTTGGTTTGGTGATTGGTGTTCCGGTCGTTTGCGCATCTCCCCAAGCCTGGGACCAATCTAAAAATTATGTCTGGTTAATTTCAGGCGCTTGGGCTGTGTTAGTAGTTTTAGTGGCTGGTTTTAGCTTTCTCGTCGTCTAACTTTAATTTGAGGAACTATGGCAGTTTTTGAGGGCGACTTTACTTCCCAAGAATCGCTTCGATTTGCATTTGTAATTAGTCGATTCAATGATTTGGTTACAGGTAAGTTGCTGGAAGGCTGTCAAGACTGCTTGAAGCGGCACGGAATTGATATTGATCCCAATGGAGCACAGGTAGATTATGCCTGGGCGCCCGGTAGTTTCGAGGTTCCTTTAGTAGCTCGTCAGTTGGCGTTGACTGGTCGCTATAACGCTGTTATTTGTCTAGGGGCGGTCATTCGTGGACAAACGCCCCATTTCGACTATGTGGCGGCGGAAGTTTCTAAGGGGATTGCGGCGGCTAGTTTTCAGACCGGAGTGCCGATTATTTTCGGCGTCTTAACCACTGATTCAATGCAGCAAGCGCTGGAGCGAGCTGGCATCAAGAGTAATCTAGGTTGGAGCTACGCCATGAGCGCCCTTGAAATGGCTAGTCTAATGCGTCAAATCAAGGGGATTACCCCTGCTTCTTACCCCCATGGCTTACCGGGCGCAGAGGTTGTCCAGAAACAGGCTTTATCGCCGTCTTTGGACAGCACAGTAGAACCTGACGCAGCTTCAACTTCATAAATTCTCTACTTGTTGGCTTGTCCACAGCTGGATGTAGCTGGGATAGAAGTTTTTTCGCCACTATTTATTCATTTGGGAAAAAATAACTCTTGACAAGACCGGGATAATCTGAGAGTCTAGTATAAGTCAAAAAGAGAGATGCGGGTATAGCTCAGTGGTAGAGCGTCACCTTGCCAAGGTGAATGTCGCGCGTTCGAATCGCGTTACCCGCTTTTATGAAAAGCCTAAGTAATCGGTCAGCTTTGATCAGATTTAAAGGCGACGTAGAATATAGCAAAAGTAAAACTCCTTTGGGCAACCTTGTTTTCTAGGAGAGATTTTAGCTAACCTGAACTTAGTTGATGGAAACTCGGTTTTCAGCAGAAGTCCTTTTATACTCTTCTACGGCTGCCTGTGCGTTCTCAAAAGAGCCAAAAGATTGATTTTAACGCCGATTACCCCTGTCCATGCCGTCGTCGTGGACGTATTGTGCCGATCACTCTTACAGAAGCATTTGGCTGTGATCGATGTCAGCAAATTTTTGTGGTGCGCGAAGGGGAATATGTGATTGAACAACTTTCAACCCATTATCCCTATAAACGGGCTTGGCGCTGGACGGGACAACAATGGAATATAGACAGAACAACCCTGAGTAGAGGATATCTGCCCATTCTGCTGGTTGTCTTTTTTGGCGCAATTGTATTCATCCTATTATTTGCAACCCTGCAACCGAATAATCCCGGAACAGGGTTCTTTGTCCGTCTTCTGGCGGCTCTGATGATCTCTTTACTCATGGTATTTATGTTTTGGTTAGCCTGCAGGCGCTAGCTCAATGTCAACCGTCTTCACCACTTCTGACTTAACCCGTACGGTTTGCCAGGTTCGTCAGGCAGCTTCAAAATTGGCTACCGCTAATCCAGAGTCCCAAAGTCAAGCTTTGGCGTCGATGGCCCAAGCTATCCTCGATTATCAAAACGACATCTTGGAAGCGAATACTCTGGATTTAGAAGCCAGTCGGGAAATGGCGATTCCAGATCTGGTGCTGGATTGGTTAAAGTTAACGCCCGAACGACTCCAATCCGTCGCAACTATTCTGCAGCGTCTAGCGGCTTTGGACAACCTCTCGCCTCAAACAGTAGGGCTGTCTTTTCCCAACCCGTCTCCGACTTATTGGCAATTGACTCCGTTAGGGGTGGTGGCGCTGATTTATGAAGCCTTTCCTGAACTGGGCGCGATCGCAGCTGGGCTGTGCATCCGCACCGGCAATGGCTTAGTTCTGAAGGGAAGCGGCGAAGCCAGCCAGTCTAACCAGATGATTAGCCAAGTGTTGCGGGGCGCAATCGCAGACGTTGGCTTACCCGAAGACAGCCTACTGTTTTTACCGCCGGATCAAGGCGACATCATTCGAAATCTAGTGGCGCAAACCCAGGACATTAATCTGGTCATTCCTTACGGACGTCCCAGTTTGGTTCAACAAGTCGTCAAACAGTCGACCATTCCTGTCCTGCCATGCGCCATGGGGAATTGTTATCTCTTTTGGACCCTCTCAGGCAATCTAGAAACTGTGTACAGGATGATTGTGGAGAGTAGGCAAGAAGAACCCGACCCCGTTAACAGCATTGAGAAAGTGCTTGTCCACGAAGGGCACTCAAACTTAAACCTGACACGCCTATGGAGCCTTTTGAGGGAGGAAGGCTATACCATTCGAGGAGATAACGCTTTAGTTGCTGAATTCCCAGATTTAGAGCTAGCGAGCCCATCAGAGTGGAAACAGTCTTACTTAGACAAAACCATCGCATTTAAGCGGGTTAATAGTCTCTCTGAAGCCGCCATACTGATCAATCAGAATAGTAGCGGCCATGCGAATTGTTTGGCGACGGAATTGCTCGCTGACAGCCGCCAATTCACTCTGGAAGTTCACAGCTGTTCTCTCTATATCAACACATCTCCCAGTTTCTCGCGGAACCCTAAGCAAGGCACCAGCATTTCGTTGGGTATGTCAAGCCAAGAAGGGCGCTCCGGTGGTCTCATCGGCTTAGAAGCCTTGACTCGAATTAAGCGGATTATGAACGGATAGAGAGGTCAGAAGATAGTTCAGAAATCACCTCCCGGGAGGAGACTGACGCCACTCCAATTTGAAGGTGAGCATAATTTAGAGCCTGAAAACCTTGAAATTACAGGGTTTAGACTCATATATTCTGCGCGGCTCTATATCTATTTGGAGCCAGACTATAGATAGTGATTCAGCGAGATAAGCGTTTGAATTTTTCGAGTTGCTTTTATAACATTCAAAAATATCCTGAGAATTCATAGCTTCGGAACCGTAACCTCCGATTCTCAGATTTTCGGAATTATAGCAATCCAGATGCTGTGAAGATGATCAGATTTTTTCGCCTTTGGCTATCAACCATAACGCGGCTGAATAATCGCAGACACCATCTCTTGAGTACATACATTCAAGTGATCTCAACCAGCGTTGTACTTACTGGTCTAGTTCTAGGAATACGACAAACTAGTATTTTGCAGCCTTTAGAGCTAGCCGTCTTTGATCAATTGGTCAGGTGGAGCCACGCCCCAGAACCTGAGCCACGCCTTTTGTTAGTTGAAATCACAGAGTCAGATATTCAAACTCAAAAACATTGGCCTCTCTCAGATCAGGTGATAGCCAAAGTTTTGAAAACCCTTCAACAGAATCAGCCTCGGGTGATCGGAATAGATATTTATCGTGATATCCCTCAAGAACCAGGCCACACAGAATTCGTGAAACAACTCGAAGCGTCTAATATAGTGGGCATTGAAAAATTGGGAGGAGCGCCAGCGCCTCCGAGTGTTCCTAGGGAACGGGTAGGCTTTAATGACTTGCTTATTGACCCAGATGGAGTCGTTCGCCGGATTTTATTATTTGCTACTGATGGAGACGTTCGTTATTACTCTTTTGGATTACGCTTAAGTCTCGCCTACTTAGATGAAAGACTGAATCCTTTTAGGGTTAAGCCAGATTCTTTAGAGATCGGTGACGCCATTTTCCCGGCCCTTAAACCGACTTCAGGAGGATATCAGAATGCAGATGCTGCTGGTTACCAGGTAATACTTCGTTACCATTCCCCTAAAGCAGTCATGCGCCGGGTGAGTTTGACCCAAATATTAAATGGAGAGTTTAAGCCGGAGTGGGTCCGTGACAAGGTTGTCTTAATTGGGATAACGGCTCCGAGTGCGAACAATCTGTTCTAGACTCCCTATAAACCAGTAGATAAAAATAATTTGACAATGTCTGGAAGTGTCATCCATGCCCAGATGACCAGTCAGATTTTGAGCACAGTATTGGATGGACAACCTTTAATCTGGGATTGGCCCCAGTGGGGTGAATGGTTATGGATCTTGGGATGGTCCCTTTTTGGGGGGATATTCACCTCGAAACTTAAGCGGCCAATTTGGTTAGGACTCGGCGTCACCTTAGGACTCAGCAGTTTGTTGGGGATTACTTGGCTGGTGTTTAATCAGTCGGGATGGATTCCCTTAGTCCCTCCTGCTATAGCTTTTGTGGCCACCAGTGTCAGTGTGATCGCCTATGATCGCTCTACTGTACATCAATCAAAGAGCCAAGACTCCTCATTGCGATCCAGCGAACGTTCAATCTTTATCTCCTATCGTCGAAGCGACAGTCGACATGTCACCAGAAAAATCTATGACCTTCTAGCTGCGTACTTTGGTCATGAGAGGGTTTTTAGGGACTTAGACTCGATTCCTCCAGGAGAAACCTTCAAAGAATACATAGAGCATGAGTTGCATCAATGTCAGATTCTGATTGCTGTGATAGGTTCCACTTGGCTGGAGAGCACCGATAGAAATGGCCATCGAAGACTTGATAATCCAAATGATTGGGTGCGTTTGGAAATTGAATTTGCCCTAAATCGGGGGATTCGAGTGATCCCCTTACTGATTAACGATGCAAAAATGCCCCAGGCAGATGAACTTCCAGGTTTACTGAAAGATTTACACACTCGGAATGCGGTGCGAATGAGACATGCCTTTGGGCTAAATCGTCGTGATATAGGTCGTTTAATCGGGAACTGTGAAATTCTTCTGTCAGATACTTATGAAAAGTGACATCAATGGTTAACAGCGCCACCCACCAGCAGTTAGTGGACGCGTCTCCAGCGTCATAGCCAAACCAATCGCCGTCCAACTAAAGTGACTGGGCAAAAGGGCGAAAATCGCGTCAATGTGTACAAAGGCCATGAAAAGAATGACGGGCCGTGAGAAAGGGCGTTTAATAGATGAATCAATGGTCATGCAAAAAACGAATAGGTGAACGCGAGGAGATCCGAAAATTTACTCAACAAAAAATTGCCCGCAGAAATGAACCCGGCGAACAGGCAACCCATGGAGAGTTCGAAAGCGCTAGACTGGCCAGAACAAACACTCTTTCAGATTTTTTACGGTATCGACGCCCAGGTCAAGGAAAACCTGGGTCGAGTATTGGCCGCCTTTCGCCAATATCGGGTGGGAACCCATCATTTCTCCACCGTCTCAGGATATGGTCATGACGATCTGGGGCGCCAAACCCTAGATCAGGTTTTTGCCGCTGTGATGCAAGCGGAGTCTGCCGCCGTCAGGGTGCAATTTGTGTCCGGCACCCATGCGATCGCCTGCGCCTTATTTGGCGTTCTCCGTCCCGGCGACGAGATGGTGAGTGTAACCGGAGCCCCCTACGACACCCTGGAGGAAGTCATCGGTCTTAGGGGAAAAGGACAGGGGTCGCTGCAGGAATTTGGCGTGGCCTATAAGCAGGTAGCCCTTACCTCATCCGGAACGATCGATTGGGAAACCCTCCCCAACGCAATTAGTGAACACACACGTTTAATCCTGCTTCAGCGGTCATGCGGCTATAGTTGGCGCCCCAGCTTATCCATTCAAGAGATTGAAAAGATCATTCACATCGTCAAGCAGAAAAATCCCCATACCCTCTGCTTCGTTGACAACTGTTACGGCGAATTTATCGAAGATCGAGAACCCACGGCAGTGGGCGCTGATTTGATGGCGGGGTCTTTAATCAAAAATCCGGGGGGAACCATTGTCACAACAGGCGGGTATGTGGCCGGTCGTGCTGATTTGGTGGAAGCCGCCGCCTGCCGCTTAACCGCCCCAGGTATCGGCAGCGCTGGCGGCTCCAGTTTGCATCAAAATCGGTTGCTGTTTCAGGGGTTATTCCTGGCTCCCCAAATGGTCGGTGAAGCCCTGAAAGGTAATTTTCTAATCGCCTCAACCTTTGATCGACTCGGCTACCCCGTTAATCCTACTCCAGAAGCCCCCATTCGAGATGTGATTCAAGCCATCCAGTTGGGATCCGCCAAGAAACTGATTGCCTTTTGTCGCGCCATTCAACAAAACTCTCCCATTGAGTCCTATGTCAACCCAGTTCCCGCCGCGATGCCGGGATATGACAGTGAACTGGTGATGGCGGGGGGCACCTTTATCGATGGCGGCACCTCTGAGCTGTCAGCGGACGGCCCCCTGCGAGAACCTTATATTGTCTTCTGTCAGGGAGGAACCCACTGGACCCATGTGGCGATCGCCCTCGAAGCGGCGGTCGCCGCAATCGGCGCCGCTGATTGATACAATGGCGAAGTTGCCTTGACGCCTGATCTACCGTGATGATTACCGTCGCTCTGCCGAAGGGCGCGCTGCTAACTGAAAGTATTCAGCTGTTCAAGGCCAACGGTCTTGACTTTAGCGCCTTTCTTGATAAATCAAACCGACAACTCCAGATTTCTGATCCGACCCATCGGGCGAAAGCCCTACTCGTTAGGGCGCAAGATGTGCCTGTCTATGTAGAGTATGGACAGGCTCAACTGGGAATTGTCGGTTATGACGTCCTGCGGGAAAAGCGGCCTAATGTCGCCCATCTCGCCGACCTAGCCTTTGGCGGTTGCCGCATGTCTGTAGCGGTCAAGGGAAGCAGCCCTTATCGATCCGCCCTTGACCTTCCTCCCCATAGTCGGGTCGCCTCAAAATTTGTCAACTGCGCCCGGGAGTACTTCCAGAGTATCGATTTGCCGGTAGAAATCGTTCCTTTGTATGGCTCTGTCGAACTGGGCCCGATTACCGGCATGTCTGAAGCGATCGTGGACCTGGTGTCCACTGGACGCACCTTGAAGGAAAACAATTTGATTGAACTGGAAGTGCTCTATCACAGCACCGCCCGTCTGATTGCCCACCCCTTAAGTTATCGCCTCAACCCAGACGGATTAAACACCCTGATTGAAAAGCTTAGACAGCAGACCATGGTTTTATGACCTCTGCATCTGACTCATCCTTAAACCCACGCGATCGGCCAAAGCGCGCCAATGACTGGCGGCTCTTATCACGGCTGATCCCCTACATCAATCAAAATAAGCGGCTGCTGATTTTGCCCCTGGCGCTGCTGCTCCCCCTATCAATCGCCAATGCCCTACAGCCCATTTTGATCGGGCAGGCTATTTCTTTAATTCGTCAAGAACCGACGGTTTGGTTTCTGCAGGACAAAACCCTCCAAACTGGATTGCATCTGCTGGTGTTGCTGCTGCTGGTCACAGTCGCTATTCGGCTATTGCTAGACGGCTGGCAAAGCTATCTGGTGCAGCGGGTAGGACAACGGATCACCGCCAGCATTCGCAGTGATTTATTTGAACATGTCACCTCCTTAGCCGTGCGATTCTTTGATCGCACCCCGGTAGGCCGATTGATCACTCGCCTTACGAGTGATGTAGACGCCTTGGGGGATGTGTTTTCTACTGGAGCCGTGGGGATTTTCAGCGATCTGTTCTCCATCCTTGTGGTAACGGTTTTCATGTTCATGCTGCAGTGGAGACTAGCCTTGATGCTGGTCTTGATGCTGATCCCCATTACCGGATTAATCATTTACTTTCAGCAGCAATACCGTAAAGCCAATTACCGCGCTCGCGAAGAACTTTCTCAATTGAATTCCACCCTACAGGAAAACATCAGCGGCATTGCAGTGGTGCAGCTCTTTCGCCGAGAAAGTTTTAACGCTGAGTTATTCCGAACCACCAATCAACGGTACATCAAAGCCGTTGATCAAACCATCTTCCACGATTCTGCCGTATCCGCCACTTTGGAGTGGATTGCTTTAGTGGCGATCGGAGGCGTGCTTTGGTTAGGCGGCATTCTCGTTTTAGATGAAACCCTCACCTTCGGCGACCTTGCCTCCTTCATCCTCTTCGCCCAGAAGTTATTTGACCCCCTCCGCCAATTCGCCGACAAATTCACCGCCATTCAAGCCGGATTTACCGCCATTGAACGCATTAATGATCTCCTGAGTGAGCCAGTTGAGATTCGGGATCCCGAGGGAGAGAGGGGAAGAGAGGGAGCAAGGGAGCAAGGGAGCCAAAAGTCAGAAGTCAGAAGTCAGAAGTCAGAAGTCAGAAGTCGCGAGAGTCGTGGAATTCAACTCTCGGATTTCAGGCGTCAGCCTGTTCGAGATCTAAAATCTAAAATCCAAAATCCCCAAGCCCCAAGCCCCAGCATCCGACCTCCTCAGGCGGGCGCCATCCACTTCAACCATGTCTGGTTAGCTTACAAAACAGATGACTATGTCTTACAGGATCTGAATTTCACGATTCGCGCGGGGGAGAAAGTGGCGATCGTGGGACCGACTGGAGCGGGCAAAAGTTCAATCATTCGCTTACTCAGTCGTCTATATGAAGTCAGCCGGGGTGAAGTGCTCTTAGACGGGATCGATATTCGTAACCTACCCCAAGCAGAACTGCGGCGACGAATGGCGATGATTCTCCAGGATGGGTTCCTGTTTGCCGGGGATGTCAAAAGTAATATCAGCCTGGGAGAAGACTATCCCCTAGAGGCGATTCAAGCAGCGGCTGAGCAAACCAATATTGCTCCCTTTATCGAACAGTTGCCGGAGGGATACGAGACGGTTTTGCGACAACGCGGAGCCAACCTGTCGGGGGGACAAAAACAGCTGCTGGCCTTTGCCCGAGCCACAATTCGCAATCCTGACATTCTAATTTTGGATGAAGCAACGGCCAATCTGGATGTAGGCACTGAAGCGTTAATTCAAGAGGCGTTAGAGCGACTGTTAGTGAACCGTACAGCCATTATCATCGCCCACCGTCTCTCAACGATTCGAAACGTTGACCGAATTCTAGTGCTTAAGCAAGGGCGATTGGTGGAGCAAGGCAGTCATGAAGAGCTGATCCGCCTTGGCGGTCTGTATTCCAGTCTCTACAGGCTGCAGATGTTGGGCGCTTAAGAGGTCTCTAGGGAAAAGCTGGTCTCTGGGAAAAAAACAGGCCAAAAAAACAGGCCATAGGTAAGGAAATTTCGCAAACTGCATATTCTTGTGTCAGGTTCTGATCAGGTGGATTGACGGTTATCCAACGCCGTTGTATATCAAACGAGTGGTTTTAATTAAAGGCGATCGCCGTGACTCAAGCAGCCCCTCAAATCCCAGACACCCAGGATTGGCCGTCCCTCCTCCAGCAACTGATCGATAAACAGTCCCTCTCCTCCCCCCAAGCAGAAGCGCTGATGCGGGGGTGGTTAACGGAATCTATCCCCCCCGTTTTGTCCGGGGCGATTCTAGCCGCCATTCAGTCCAAAGGGGTTTCCGCCGATGAATTGGCGGGCATGGCGCGGGTCTTACAGTCCCAATCCTTAGGCGGCGCTGAAGCGGATCCCTCCCTGCCCTCGCCGATGATTGACACCTGCGGCACCGGGGGAGACGGGGCGTCAACCTTCAATATTTCCACAGCGGTTGCGTTTGTGGCGGCGGCGGCAGGGATTGCAACCGCAAAACACGGCAACCGCTCAGCCTCCAGTAAAGTTGGCTCGGCGGATGTCTTGGAAGCACTCGGCGTAAACCTGGGGGCTCCGCCCGAAAAAGTCAAAGCAGCCATCAAAGAAGTCGGCATTACCTTCCTATTCGCCCGGGGATGGCACCCCGCCATGAAATCAGTCGCTCCGATTAGAGGAACCCTGAAAGTAAGAACGGTGTTTAATCTCCTGGGACCTCTAGTGAATCCACTGCGACCCACTGGCCAGGTTATTGGAGTCTTTGACCCCAGTGTCTTGCTCACCATGGCGGAAGCCTTGAACCAACTGCAGATGAAGCAGGCAATTGTGCTCCATGGCCGAGAGAAACTGGATGAAGCGGGGTTAGCCGATGTCACTGACTTAGCAGTGCTCAAAAACAGCCAGGTTGAGACAATTGTTTTGAACCCTCAAGATATCGGATTGGCCATTGCGCCCACCGCGGCGCTCCGCGGCGGCGAAGTGGAAGAGAATGTCGCCATTCTGAAGGCGGTCCTCCAAGGCGGAGGAACCCAAGCCCAACGAGACGTCGTCGCCCTTAACGCCGCACTAGCCCTCTACGTGGGAGAGGCAGTAGACGGTGATACCTTGCTAGACGCCGCCGCCAAAGGCGTCGCCCTAGCCAAGGATGTCCTCAAGAGCGGAGCAGCCTGGGATAAAGCGGAGCAGTTGGCGTCATTCTTGAAGGGGTAAGTGAAGATGATTAATAGCACGACTCAATCATAAAGACTAATCCGATTCTGAGAAATCCCAACCCCATATTCACCGTAAAAATCTTGCCCGAGTAGGGCGGTATTGCCCCCAATTCCAACTAGCAATCCCTCTTTCACCAAGCCGCCCACTTCGATCGAATCGACGTAAGCCACTGGCATGGAGACACGGCTGCCATCGGCAATTTCCACAATCGTATCCCCGACAATCACAACCCCAATCGCGCTCGCCATCGCGGGGGTGATTAGAGTGCCGCTGGCCCCTGTATCAAAGAGCATGGTGAAACGCTGGGAGCCTTGGCCCCCTTCCAAAGTAGCGGACACCACCGGAATCCCTCCATCCCGCCTAACAATGGGAATGTTAGCGACCAAGCCGTCAGGAGAAGAAGCCGTAGCCTGGGTTGCTTGGATTACTGTACCGTCTGCTTGTTGCTGCGTCACCGCCAAGTTTCGCTGATATTCCCTAATTTTTTGCTGAGCGAGTGAATAATTAGGGTTGTTCTGAGGCACCTGCTGCAACAGGGTGATGGCTTGTTCCCAACGCCCCGCCGCTAGCCGCCAATCATCCTGAGATTGCGCCGACTGACCAATGGCCACAGCACTGGAGGCTCGATTAATCGCGCGTTTGTAGTAGTCAATCTGAGGCTCCGCCGCTTCTGGCGCAGGTGTGGGCTCTTTGGGCGGCGCTGACGCCACTTCGGACTGGGCGGATGCAATGGGAGCGGAGGGGGGTTGGTTAGCGGTATTGTGATTAAAACAGCTTGAAAGCAACAGGACTAAGCTACTAGATAAAATCGCTAATCTACCAACCGCAGGTCGCGGGATCTGATTCATAACGGCAACTAGATGAATAACTGAGGCTATTATCTATAATCGGCTAGAATAGCAAGCTTAGCTATTCCCAGTTTTCCCGCATGATCGACTAAGGCTCCACAATACAACTTTACTGACTTCCTTAAAGGTTTGATATGCCCTTTTCCAGCGCCCAACCCGCCTTAATTGCTTTAGCAGATGGAACTGTTTACCATGGCTTCTCCTTTGGAGCAACCGGCACTGTCATGGGAGAAGTGGTCTTCAACACGGGGATGACAGGGTATCAAGAAGTATTGACTGATCCCAGTTATTGTGGACAAATTGTCACCTTTACTTACCCTGAATTGGGCAATACTGGGGTCAATCCTGAGGATGAAGAATCCAAGCGACCCCAAGTTCGAGCCGCGATCGCCCGAAATCTCTGCACCTTACCCAGTAACTGGCGTTCCACCCAATCCTTAGCCGATTACTTGAAACAGCATAATATTCCGGGCGTTTATGGAATTGACACCCGCGCCCTGACCCGCAAGCTTCGCACCGTTGGCGCTATGAACGGGGCTATTTCAACCGAAATCCTAGATTCTGAAGAACTCCTGCGCCAACTCCAAGACGCCCCCAACATGGAGGGACTGAATCTAGTTAAACAAGTCACCACGCCAACCCTTTATGAATGGTCTGAAACCACTGAAGCAGCTTGGGAGTTCGGGGACATCAAACCAGAACCCGGCGAAAACGCCTTAACCGTCGTGGCGATCGACTTTGGGGTAAAACGTAACATTCTACGGCGCCTGGCTAGCTATGGATGTCGGGTTATTGTCGCGCCGGTCGACACCCCGCCTGAAACCATTCTGAGCTATGAACCGGACGGTATTTTCCTGTCAAATGGACCTGGAGATCCCTCTGCGGTCACGGAAGCCCCTGACATTCTCAAAGCGCTTTTAGAAAAGAAAATTCCCACATTCGGTATCTGCATGGGGCACCAGATTCTAGGGTTATCTTTAGGGGCCAAAACGTTTAAGCTAAAGTTCGGACATCGGGGGTTAAACCAGCCTTGCGGTCTCCAACAGCGAGTTGAAATCACCAGCCAAAACCATGGGTTCGCCCTTGACGCTGATACAATTCCAAAAGCTGCAGTCGAAATCACCCATCTAAACTTAAACGATCACACCGTGGCTGGCATTCGTCATAAGGATTTGCCGCTTTTTTCAGTGCAATACCACCCGGAAGCCAGTCCAGGCCCCCATGACGCCGACTACTTATTTGAAAAGTTTGTCCAAGCAATGCGAGAGCATAAACGATCTAAACTCAGATGATATTTTGCGCTCCATCGAGTGCATGTTTTTGGAGAGATTGAGTATGATATTGGACAATCCCTTGCAGTCAGATTAATCCTGATTTATACTTAATCCTCGAATTATTGACCAACCCTTGAATTGTTACCTGTCTAGCTAGGAGGTTCCCATAGCTGAGCCTTTAACCCTAACCGTCAGCTTAAGAGGCACTCGCGAGGTTAAGGGAAGATGTCAACTTTTCCGCCTCACTGGCCTCCTCGATGCTTTTTCTGAACCAACGTTTCGTAAGGTTCTGGGCAAGTGCATCGAGGATGGACCTAGTCATGTCGTGTTGGACTTATCCACTATCGACTTCGTAGATAGTTCCGGCTTGGGCGCTCTCGTCCAATTGGTTAAAAAAGCCAATACTTCAGGAGGAAGCTTACAAGTTGTGACCAACGCCCGCGTCACTCAAACTGTCAAACTAGTCCGCCTAGAGAAATTTTTATCTCTGCAACCTTCGGTTGAGGCGGCGCTAGCAAATTTCAATGAAGGTTAGTGGACTCGCAGAGTTCAGATCAAATTCCAGCACGGGACTTGATTCTAAATCTTTGTGATTGTTTGCCAAGTATGGCCTTGTCCGACCCACAAATTCAAAGTCTCTCTCCGTCAGCTTTGGCTTACATCGGAGATGCAGTCTATGAGTTATATGTTCGGACTGCCTACCTATTTCCTCCCCGTCGAAGTCAGACATACCACCATTTGGTAGTCGAACATGTGAAGGCGGAGAGGCAAGCCAAACATTTGCAGACACTTATTCCCTATCTGACTGATGGAGAATTGGAAGTTATCCGACGCGGACGAAACGCGGCTCTGCGAAAAAATAGGCGAGTCGAGCCCTCGGTTTATCAACAGGCAAGTAGTTTTGAAACGCTCATCGGTCACCTTTATGTAGCGGATTCCCATCGATTGTGGCAATTGTTGGGGCATTTAAGACTAGGGTCAACACCCGAAAATTTACCCTGACTGTTTTGAGCTGCTTGACCTGTAGACCTCATTCCCTAAGAACTTAATCAATGGCCGCTAATCGCAGGAAGACTCACTCCGCTCATCGATCAGGTCAGCCTAAACCAGAGCGTCATTATTCCCCTAAAAAAGGGAGAAGACCGCGTCCAAAACTGGAGAAGGCCTCCCCCAAAAATCGACAAGAGCGTCCCAAACTTATTCAGACCCCTTCTAGTCCTTCGTCAAACCCTGACGCCTCTAACTCTGATCAAGCTGTTGACTCAGACTTTATTTACGGTCGCCATGCTGTTCAAGCCGCCCTTGAAAACAATCGTCCCCTGAATCGGCTCTGGGTAAACGCTCGACTGAGATATGATCCCCGATTTCACACTCTATTAGTTGACGCCAAAAATAACGGCGCTGTGATTGATGAAGTCGATACGCGTCGCCTTGATCAAATTGCCCAGGGAGCGACTCACCAGGGAATTGTCGCACAGGTGGCTTCGTATGAGTACCTAGAGCTTGCGGATTTGATCACCCAATCCAAGGCTCAGGTCAAACGACCGGTGTTGTTGGCTGCAGACGGCATTACTGATCCCCATAATTTAGGGGCGATGATTCGCACAGCAGAAGCCTTAGGCTCCCAAGGGTTGGTAATCCCACAACGGCGAGCCGTGGGCATCACGTCAACTGTGGCAAAGGTCGCCGCTGGCGCCCTGGAAACGTTTTCGGTTTCCAGGGTGGTTAATTTGAGTCGAGCCCTAGAGGAATTGAAACAGGCTGGTTTCTGGATTTATGGCGCTTCCAGCGAAGCGAGCCAATCCATTTACACGGTGAAATTTACAGAACCGACGGTTTTAGTGATTGGTTCTGAAGGCAAGGGGCTTAGTCTTTCTATCCAGCACCTCTGCGATACGCTTGTTTCGATACCGCTGAAGGGGAACACCCCTAGCCTGAATGCGTCAGTGGCGACAGGAATGGCTCTCTATGAGATATATCGACAGGAGTGGGTAAACTGGGTCTATCTGGATACTTGGCAAAAGAAAAGTAACATAGTATAACAAAAGTTAATCTCTTTGGATTTGCGCAGCTATTTTCACCTTTTTGATGGAGCGTTAGTCAATAGTTAAGACCTATGAAAAACTTCTTTGGCAGCTTAGTGAATTTTGTCGGGAAAGAGTGGTGGGTTGAAATTTCCACTGACAGCCCCAAGTGTGTCTATTATTTTGGTCCTTTTGTAGATCAGGCGGAAGCTGATTCAGCTAAGAGAGGTTACATCGAGGATTTAGAGCGTGAAGGCGCTCAGCAAATTCGGGTTGACGTGAAACGCTGCAAAACGCCTACTGAGCTGACGATTTACGATGAATCCAACGATAGCTCCAACAGTTTGAGAAGCTTTCCGACGCCTGTCTTGAGTGGTCAATCTTGAACCGCTTTTTCAGCTTTATGAATTCAGAAATTTGGGGATTGAGATTGTCGATCTTCTGACTCTTTTTCTGGATGTAGTTCGGTGATATGGATGCTCAGCTGATGAGCCCTTAAGTTGATGCATCGATACACTGAGCTAGGTTCGGTCAAGGATACAAGCTGAAAAGATTAAACACCGATTAGCTTGCTCACTCGAGGCGACAAGCTTTCTCAAAGTCCAATTTTTTTTTTAAGGGCTCATGTCTCTCAGGAGATTAGTTCAATAGAATACAGGGTTCGGAGTTTAGTTCGAGAATAGCTCTGAACCCTGTATTCTATTCTATGAAGACTCTGGTCAAAGCTTTTTTTCAATCATTCCTTGTTTGCCCTTCTCTACTGAGCCTGTATGTCTTGATGCAGCATGGGAGGGATTGTTGGATTCCTTAGACGTCATCGCTTACTCTCCCTGGAGAAGCCGCTGAGTCAACCTGTTCAGAATACTGATTCAACCAACTATCGATGTCTTCAATAATCTGATGGGGGATTTCCCAAGGCAAGAGATGGGCTGTGTTGGAATAGCGCTGAACCTGACAGTTGGGTAGGCGGTGAGCAGTTTCTAGGCTGGATTGAGCGGTAATATGCCGATCAGCTTCACCGCAAAGCATTAAACAAGGGACTTGAATATTTTCGAGATCGCTGAGGCGGTCATAACCTTGCCTCAAAGCTCGTGATAACGCTCGACTAGCCGCTTGAGATGTTTTCAGATAAGCAGGCAATCCCTCATGGGCGAGCCGATGATAGGCGTCTGCAGTGTGCTGTTGTAAGAGATAACGGTAGAGCGATCGCCGACAAAAGAAGTCAATATTCCACCGCCAACCCGGGCTGAATCGATTCAGGATCGACCCTATTCCGGTATACAAATTGTCCCGCCAAGTAACCGCAGGATGATTACTGCGGGGACGGGCGGCAGTCGCAACCAAAATAAGGCCGCTGACCCGTTTCGGAAAGCGCAGCGCCAACTCTAACGCCAGGATTCCCCCTAACGACCAGCCCAACACCAAGCATTGACTAACGTGATGCTGATCTAGCAATTCTTCCAGATCTCGCAGATGGTCAGCCATTTCAAAGTCACGGCTGGTGCGGCTGTCTCCATAGCCTCTGAGATCAGGGGCCAGGGTCAGGAATTTCTGCGATAGATAGTCAGTAAAAACCCCCATACTACGGCCTGTGCCGGGATGTCCATGGAGGCATAGGATGGGGAAACCGTCACCTTGACGGTGAACCGTTAGGCGCATTGTTCCAAATAGCGATTTAAGGTTCCGACGGCTTAAACTCCAAAGCAGCCGAATTCATACAGTACCGTTGACCAGTTGGCGGCGGGCCATCATTGAAAACATGGCCGAGATGTGCGTCACAGACGGCGCACAGCGCTTCAGTCCGAATCATGAAATGGCTAAAATCCGTTTTTGTGGCCACGTTCTCCTCATTAACAGGAGCCCAGAAGCTAGGCCAACCAGTCCCTGAGTCAAATTTGCTGTCCGAGCTGAATAATTCTGCGCCGCAGCAAATACACTTATACAGTCCTTTGGCCTTATTGTCATGGTAGGCGCCTGTGAAAGCACGTTCAGTTCCCTTTTTACGAGTCACCTGATACTGCTCTGGTGTAAGCTGCGCCTTCCACTCAGCCTCTGTTTTCTTGATTTTTTCAACCATTCTCCGACCTATGTGCTTCAGGGATGCTGCTCAAGCGGTTACTCAAACCACTACTGTCTTGATCGTACCGTATGGACAGAATCCCTTTTCGCCTTACCCAAGTTCTTCCCGATTACTCCCTAAAGTTGTTATTAGCCCGCTGAGGAAATAAGCCGCCTAATTGATCGCGACGGGGCAATTGAATGGAGACACAGTTCTCAGGAGACAAACGCACCAACCGAATCACTGAGCCAGTCCCCAGAAGCCATCAGGCAGCCTGTCTGATCACTCAAGCGAGCATTTAATCGTTAGGAAAATTATTTCAAAAAAGCTGGGAGATTGAAGGTTATGAACTGGAAGAGACTCCGCATTGCTATCCTATCAACTGCGCTTCTATTAGCGACTAACACCTTAGCCACCGCTAATCATACTGCTGAATCGCCACAGGCTTCCGAAATTCAGACTGAAAACCCTGAACAAGACGAGATTGACAGCAAAACACTTAATGCCGACACACCCACTCGGCCTGTGGAGGTGTCTAGGGTGGAAGAATCCACGCCCCCTTCCTATCCCTGGGACGACCCAGACTGGGAAATCATTCAGTATGAAGATTAGGTCCATCCGTTCGCCTGGCGCTGTTAACACTCAAACACCGCACTCTTTAACTAGGGGAACTGCGGCTAAATAAAATCCCGTCCACCCATCCACCCAGTTATGGGATTTGTCAAGTATTTGACATACGACTCCACAGAAGGTCTCAGAACGCCCTTCCAATAGCTTGACGGACATAGATAGATGATGGACAGGTTCAGAGAAAC
>JASJDH010000135.1 GCA_030065175.1 Leptolyngbyaceae cyanobacterium MO_188.B28
TGAGGGCATAAATCCTCTTTAAGTGCTTTTCGGAGAGACTTTTTTTGTTCTTTGCTAAGAAAGTTGCTGGCTGGCATACTTTGAATATGATAATGCCCCTGTCAGTTTCATAATACGCAATTTAGAGAGCTTTCAGCTTACGACGGCAATTCAAAGATCTCAATTTGCTCTGAATGCTTCTCCACCCAATCCTTGATTCGATGTTCACGATGGACTGGATGACCATCTACCATCCAAAACAATTTACCCGAATGCGACTTGACTAAGCGTTTGAGAAACCGCAGCAGCACCTCGGCGGTGAACTTGCAGGTATAGAGCATAAACCTGGCTGACCCCTGGTTGCTCATTGAGGCAATGTAATTAACCCGTTCCCGTTTCCGTTTACTGGGACGAATCTCCGGCGTATAGCCAAGCAGGGAATACCCTCGTCCCCCATAGTCATCGGAACGCAGTCCCGCTTCATCTCCCCATTGGATCTCCGCCCCCTCTTGCGCAGCCCGTTGCTGAATGGCGGGAAACGTCTCATTTAGCCATTGCTTTACGGCTTTTGGGTCTTGTTCATAGGCTCGCTGTAAGGGTTTCTGTGGACTATACCCCCAGCGTTTGAGATACTCTCCCACCGTGCGAATGGGCATCTTTACCCCACACAATTGCTCAATCAGGGCTCGAACCGCTTTTCGGGTCCATAAAGCACTCTCAATGCCATAGTCTTCAGGGAAATGTCCCCGGATACTGGCCTCAACCCTAGCTTCCTCAGACGGACTTAAGGTTCGTCCCTCGCCTAGCTCACGACCTCGTTTCTGCTGATGGAGGGCGGCTTCTCCGACATCGATATACTCACTCCACCACTCTGAAACCGTATTCACATGCACCCCTAAATATTCGCTAATATCACAGACTCGTTTCCCCCGTATTCGCAGCCGTATCGCTTGCCGCCTCAAGTAATTTTGGGTCTCTATTGGTAAATGTCGGGCATCTGGTTTATCCATCACAAACCTCCTGTTGCCTCTACCTCTATTATCCCTCCCTTTGATTGCCGGAGTAATAAGTAAGGAGTAGTTGCGCTTTGTGGTCGCAAATACTCAAGAAAAGAACAGGGAAGATTCTGTCGGAATTACCTCTTGCTCTTTGAAATCAATGCTCTTGTCCTTATCCAACTGGTTCATCAAAATTGATGTTGTAAGATATTCGAGCAGTATTTGGCACAAAGACAGCTAAGGAGATAAAAGTGCCGACTAACTCAAAGGCTCGCCTAGTACGATTCAGAGACTGGTTTCTGGTGCTATGCATCATTCGAAATTGTCAGAACTGGCTCTTCAAATCTCTCATTTGTGGCAGGGAGACATCTCTCCCCATTCTTTTCTCCTCTAAGCCGCCTCAAATATCTCGTGCAACGCATCAACTTGTCGAAGAAAGTGTTCTCGTCGATCAGCGAGAGACACGAATTCCGCCATTCGCTGACGGGGACGGAAAAATTGATGCACCTCATCATACACTTGACAGAAACGTTTGGCCGACTCAAAGGTGCCAAAGCCCAGCGTTGGATAGTAGCGTTGCTTGATCCCCCGATGACTTTGCTCAATCGGATTGCCCAGGCAGGAGATTACTTCGTGCTTCACCTCAGCGCCCAACTCTTCTTTAATCGCCCGGGGATAGGAGTTGAGTCCATCGGTGAACACTTGTTCAGGAGGGACATCGGCAATGTCTTGAGTCTGCCGAAAGAAGGCTATCGCCGCCGCCATATCTCGCGTCTCACTCAGTCTGACATCCACCAGATTCCCATCCTGATCGATGGCGCGATAGAGATAACACCACCTTCCCCGGACTCGAATATAGGTCTCGTCCACATGCCAGACTTTGCCGACTTTCCCTTTACGCTTGGCTCTCAGCTCATCCGCGAAGATTGGCGCAAAGCGCTCTTCCCAATCCCTCACTGTCTCGTGGGTAAATTCAAACCCTCTCACCAGGAAGAATTCCGCTACATCTCGGTAGCTCAGCTTGTAGCGTAATCGACACAGCAAAACCTGGAAGACTATATCGGTGGGAAATTCCAGAAAATTGAAGGGAGTGCCGGTGCGTCCATTGAACGTGCGACGACAGTTCTTACAGCAGAAAACGGCGTATCCCAAGTTGGTGATGCGTTTTAATGGGGTGGTGCGTGTTGAATGGCAGTGAGGACAGTCCATAGATCGTATGCTGGGAAGGGACTTCAGCTCTCAGCTAGAATACCAAACAGTCAGCAGTCTGCCAAAATTCAAGTACTCAGTTCTGACAGTTTCCGCTAAATTGCAGCTTCAGTCGTTTTAGGCCGAAAAGAACTCATTCAGCAGGATGTTTCTGAGTGAAATTGAATGATGAGTAATCACTCTATCTTTCATGTAGTTTTTAATCGTTTTATTGCTGATAATGAATGTGGATTTAGTAACTAGATCTGGCAACTGTAAACTAACTTCATGAGCTGAATATTGAATCTAATCCTCCCTTTGCACTGGATGAATAGACGTAGTATTTCGGCTGTCATGTATTATAGATCTCTACCTGAGATTGTTCAGTTCTCATAGTTATTAATCCGGCAGTATAAGTTCTAAGCAACAATCCACTTTCAACAAGAATTTCCGACGATGAAATACACTTTCTCTTACTGCCAGGTTAACAGGTCTATTTAGTCAATAATTAATGATCATCAAGGGTGTGCAATTAAAGTCGAGAAAATCCTGTGGGGTCTAACTGCTGTATTCCAGCCCAGGCTTTTTCTCGCTTTAAGTTTTGAGACTAATCATTCTACTTTATACATTTGATGGAATTGAAAATCATTGAAGTTGAACCCCAAAAAACATTTCAAAAATCAACTCCGAAGAAAGGGTAAAACATTTCAGAAATCATTTCTTTCTTCCCTCTTGAAATAGACGACTTCAGGAAGGAGCAAGGACACAGTCATAAAGTCAGAGATCCAAATCGAAGATTTTCCCAGTTAGGGACTTGCGGCTAAATAATGTACCAATCCAACCTTACATTCCCAGGAATATTAGATTCCTAACTGGTATTTTATTTTCCCGAACTTCCCTATGTTAGACAATTTTGGAATTGTAGAAGATAAATCGTTCAAATCTTAATTGCCAATAGTCAATCGGAAAGAGTTGCAAGAGGTCTTAGTCTAACCTTAAAAAGGAAGCCTCTAGCCCCTAACTCCTACTTCCTAGTCCCTAAGTCTCTTAGCCCCAATCAGGAGATAATCACCGATGTTGTACGGTAATCAAGTTTCTTTTCGCAAAACAGAATCTTGGAAAGCTTTGGCCCAAGTCGATAATTTGCCAGAAAGCATGGGCCAACTGTCTAAGCAGAGCATGCTTGATAGACCCATAAGCTTCACGGGGATTGCCTTTGTCCCTAATGTAGAACTCCAAGAAACGGCTGACATGCTCTACCTCAATCTGGAAGTCCCCGGGATGGAGCCTGAGGATTTTCAAGTTGCAGTTTCAGAAGGAGTGGTTTTTGTCCGGGGCGATCGCTCCCCACGATCCATGATTCATCCTAGAGTTACGGTGCATTCCGAAATCCGTTATGGCGGATTTGAACGCCTGATTCCTTTGCCAGTCCGGATTCAAAAAAATAAGGCGCACGCCGAATATATCAAGGGTATTCTCTGCATCTTTCTGCCTAAGTGTGAGGAAGACCGAAGTTACCCCTACAGTCGAGGACTCATCAATACGCCAGTTCACCAGAGTACATGGACAACATTGTGACGATTCTCTTTCCCCATTTGACGATAAGTGGGAGTAAGTCTCTGCTTTACCTCCATGGAGATGATTGAAAAATACTTGGAGCAGTGGTTCTCGGCGTCAGTTTAGGTTTAGACTGAAGCTCCCTCTTGACAAAACCTGGAAACCTATGAATAGAGGCAAAATAGAAGGCCTGTTTACTGGCTACATTACAAGGGGTAGTTGAAGCGTTGACACTGTTGGCGAAACATTGCTTAATACGTTGAAAGCCCCAAGATTGCGTTATCAGCTATGGAAGCATCTTGTAGTTTTGTAGCGCAATCAACGGCAAAATAAGTGTTCTCGGCGTTAAGGCCTTTGTATAGAAGCGGAGGTTTTTTTTGTCACTAAGGCTGGAATGCTTTGACAGCAAGGGATTTGGAGATAAGTATTTTGCTCATTCGAATTTGATTTTGAATTTAGGGAAAGCCTGAGAGTATTGAAAACTCATTGATGAAACTTGATGAAATCACCTAAACGACCATTTTTTCTCCGCTTCTATACAAAGCCCATTAATGTCTAGCAGCAGTGGCTGAATCAACCCTTCTGTAAAAGAACGGATGAACTGGTAGTCTTCTCCGGTTGGGCGCTGATGAACCGCCAATCGACTTCCTTGTAGATCGATTACCCAATACTCCCGAATTTTCGCCCTGCCATAGACGGCCATCTTTTCCTTGAGATCTCGCTCGGGTCTGGATTCATCTACTTCAATCAGCAGCAGGATGTCATCGGGGCCAGGATGACGATATCGATACCCATAGGCTTCATTGCGAACGATCTCAACTCCGGATTGCGTTCAGTAGCGGAGAGTGTGACTGGCGCATTGAAACGAACCTGGGCTGTGTCTCCTGGCAGACGCTCTAAATATTTGCGGGTTCGATCTCCACAATACCAATGGCCTGGTGATTCTGGAGCCGCAACCACAATCATTAATCATTCCTTCCCATAATTCAACATTCCAGTCCTCAAAGACTCCAGCGTTGACGGCGGCATGGTAGCGCTCAATCGTCCAATAGGTGGCTTTCGGTTTCGCTTCGCTCATGGCTCCAGAACTTCCTGCACTGTAATCTGTAGGTCAGATAGTTCTGGGAGCTGAGATCGCACGAGGTCGGATCCTTCGAACGTCGCTTGAGACATGTAGGCGCACCGCTTAGTATCGGGGGTTGACTGTACTTCGATCAGTTTCCGTTGTGGGTCTATGATCCAGAATTCGGGGATCCCCCTTTGTGCATATTGCTGAGGCTTTTGAAGATAGTCGCGGATGAAATTCTCGTGTAGGGGATTGGGGTAGGGACTGACGACTTCCACGATGAGCTGAGGCGGCGGCATGTCCGCGCTAATGGCCATCTTGCCAGCTTCCGCCATCAGACGAGGATGATTGGGATGAAGGACGACTAAGTCAGGTTCTCGGTTGAGCGGCATTCCTGGGAAATCATGAACCTCTACGTACATCTTTTGGATAACGACTCGACGTCGATTGAAGAAAGGGACTAAAACGTCTCTTAGGCAAGATGCAATATAGGCGTTGATCTCAGATTCCGGAGCCACAATCTTCAATTTTCCTTCAGTCAGTTCGTAGCTGTTGTCAGTGCCGTCGTCGTAGTCCAACAGTTCTTGGAAAGATTTCGGATGGGTGAGTGTGGTCATCAGCTACAATCTCCTTAGAGAATTACATTTGCGATCGCCTCCGGTACAAGGGGCGATTTTTATTGCTCCAGGCGATCCAATCGGCCCTTACAGATCGCCATATCCTGCTTGAGCTGGAATACATCGGATTCGGGGACTTCTAGAGGATCGTCCCGTTTATTGACTACCCCAGTTACCTCATGCGCCAGGGAAGATATTCTTTCGGCGATATGGTTTCGCGTTTCTTTATGCATCCGGATAATCAGAGCCTGTAGTTGATTGAAGCGCTGGTCTAAGGTGTCAAAGCGTTGATTCAGTTCCTCATCGGTCATGGGTCTTCCTCCAGGTCTCTAAGGTCTTCGAGGATCGCCTCCCCAGAAATTAGCGGATATTACTTCAGTACCTCCAAGACTTCGTTTAAGGCGTCCGGACGGCGCTGAATCGCCCTCTCAGAGCCCAGATCTCCCAGCTCTTCGGAGTCTACTGCTTCGGTGACGGCGATTAACTCCGCCTTCAGTTCTTCATCGGCCATCAGCTACAATTCTCCTAAAGATCAGTGGACATATGACAGAAACTCGATCCTCCCCGCCACCGCAATCCCATCGGGGTTTTTGTCAGGGCGCGATCGCTAATCTTCGGTTTGGGCATAGTCGATTATGGACAAAAGTTCATAGTCACCAAAAGAAGATTCTTCACTTAGCAGATCTCCAAGAACCACTGCTCCTAGGGGTTTTTTGCATATCCCCCCGAAAAGGTATATTCCACGCTGAGACAATGAAGTCTCATCTTGAGCTTGCCTAGGCTCATTACTGCTGTATCGCTTTTATGACAAGGCTTCAAGCTATTCGTGAAGCATCTGCTTGCCCGAGCATATAGTCGCTCTGCTAGTGCTCTTCCTGCCCAAGAGTGTCTCAAAAAGTACACCTTCTGAGACACTTCTGGGCAGGAAGAGCAGAAACAAAGCAATCATTATTATCAGCACTAGAGCCTCATAGAGTTTGATACTTTTTGTTCGTATTGTGACCTGGCTTTCGTTTCGCTCGGATAAAATACTGGCAGTTTAACAAATACTCCTAATGCTCCGTTGCTTAGAGCGCACTTGATTTTTGATGGATATTGCAACACTCACTGCATTCATCACCCCGTTCCTCCCTTTCCTTCTCAAGCTAGGAAAGGGCTCTACAGAGGCTGCGACTGAAAGTACTGCGGGTAAATTCGGGGAAGCGGCCTGGCAGAAGGCACAGGCGGTTTGGAAAGCATTGAGACCAAAAGTTCAGGCAAAGGAATCGGCAAAAGAGGCGGCGACGGATGTCGCCAATAATCCAGAAGACGAGGATTTACAGGCGGCGCTTCGGGTTCAGTTGAAGAAGCTGTTAGCGGATGACAAAGCCTTAGCTGACAGCATCGCCCAAATCCTTGAAGAAGAATCCGCTGACGGCGCTCCTGGAACTCAGATCATCCAAAACGTCACTGGCAAAAAGAATCAGGCGATTGGGCAAGTGTCTGGAGGCAAAGTGTTTGGCGCTGTAGAAGGCAGTGTGACCATCAACGAGTGAGGAAGAGCAGCAGATGTCTGATGCGCAGCCTCCATCACCCAAAGATCCAGATTCCTCTACGCAAATTCGGCAAGAAATAGAGGGGAATAAGAACCAGACGATTGGTCAGGTGCTAGGCGGCATCGTCGTCTATGTCAGTGGCGGTCAAGCTATTTTTTATCCGGCGTCTAGTCAACCCGAGACAGAGGTAGGTAAGCCAAAAAGATCTGATATTGGCCCAAACCCTTATAAAGGGCTCTTGGCTTTTCAGGAAACGGATGGCGATCGTTTTTTTGGACGCGACACCCAAATCAGACAGCTCTGGGAAAAGTTTCGCAGTCTGCATGAAGTAGACTCTGCTGTCCGACTGCTGCCAGTTTATGGACCATCGGGGTCGGGCAAATCTTCGTTGGCGCGGGCGGGTCTGATACCAGAACTGGCGCGGCGACCGTTGCCAGGTCGAGACCGGGCCAGAGTCGCTGTACTTGTTCCTGGGACTCATCCCTTAGAGAAACTCGCAACGGTGTTGGCTCGGGTGGCGACGAATGACCCGATACCCGTTGCTAAGTCCCGCGAGTTTTGCGAAGAGCTGGCCCAGGTCAATGCAGAGGGAGAGTATGACGGCTTGCGTCGCATTGCCAATGTCCTGCCCGATATTGCGATTTCCCCGTTGATCATCGTCGTTGATCAGTTAGAGGAGATATACACCCTTTGCAAGGATTCGACAGAGCGCACCTCGTTTATTGGTAATCTACTTTGCGCCGCAGCTGATCGAGCCCAGCGAGTTTCGGCCATTGTTACCCTGCGGAGCGACTTCTTGGGGGAAACTCAGAAGCATACCGTCTTAAATTCCCTATTTGCGGAACAGGGATTTCTCGTGCGGTCGATGAACGAAGCGGAGTTGAGGGAAGCCATTAGTCAACCAGCGGAAATGGCGGGTCACCCTCTCGACGCTGCGACTATTCAACTGCTGTTTGAACAAACCGAAGGGCGTGAAGGGGCGCTGCCGCTGTTTCAATTCGCCCTGACGCGTATTTGGGAAGGCATGGGAGACGGGACCCCTCCGGCAAAAACGTTGAAGGACATTGGCGGGGTTGGGGGGGCCTTAGCGGGAGAAGCGCAGCGAGTCTATAACAGTTTAAGCCCGTCGGAAAAGGAGATTGCACGGCGCTTATTTTTGGGGCTAGTGCAGCTAGGAGAAGGCGCGCGAGATACGCGGCGGCGAGTGGCGGTGGCGAGTTTAATGGCTCGTTCGGATGAGCCAGTACAGTTTCGTCGGGTGATGGAGCGCTTTACTGATCCTGGGGTGCGGCTTATGACTGTATCGGCGGAGGGATCAGAAGAGACGGCCGAGGTGACCCATGAGGCGCTGTTTGAGCACTGGCAGCAATTAAATGACTGGCTTGACGGGAGTCGCGATGATATTCGCTTTCAACGTAGATTAGATGAGGCGGCCAAGTATTGGGAAGCCCAGAAACGACCGGCAGGCCTATTGTGGCGACGCCCAGACATAGACTTATTGCACAGCTACCACAAGCGCTTTAGCCAGCAGATGACCGACCAGCAGCTTGACTTTTTCCAGGCGACGGTGAGGCGAGAGACTCAGCAAAAGGTTCTTCAGGGTATGGGTGTAAGCGGTCTAATCGCTTTAGCTGCTGGTATGACCTGGTTTGGCGTTCAGGCTAGCCGAGCTGAGCAACGAGCCTTAGCCCGTCAGTTTGCAGCCCAAGCCGAACAGCTACTTAACCAACCCAGCGTAACGCAAAAAGAGGCTGGAGCCCTTTTAGCCGCGAAGTCACTCGAACCTTTGCAGAGATGGAAAGAAGAGTCTGGTGATGTGAATCAGGCACTGCGTAGCAGTCTTCGTATACAACTATCCCTCGCCACCCTCGACCACGATGCCGAGGTCTTAGCGGTGGCCTTTAGCGCCGATGGCGGGCGGGTGGCCACCGCCAGTAGTGACAATACAGCGCGGGTGTGGGACGCCGATAGCGGCGAGACCCTCGCCACCCTCAACCACGATGCCGAGGTCAATGCGATGGCCTTTAGCGCTGATGGCAGGCGGGTGACCACCGCCAGTAGTGACAAAACGGCGCGGGTGCATTGGGTGTGGTCTTATGATTTGGCCCAGCAACTATGTCGGCGACTGAACCGAAACCTTGCCGCATCTGAATGGGAAAAGTATATTCAATCTGACCTCACAGACTATAGTCTGACCTGCCCAAAGTTGCCTGTTCATCTCACTGTGGTTGATAAGGCTCAAAAACTCGCTGCAGCGGGCGATGTTGAGGAAGCGACCGCGCTGTTCCGTAGAGTTCTCAAACTGGCGCGAGATGCGGATCAAGAACTAGATATTGACCCCTCAACTGATGTTTTGGACCAAAATCCTAAAGCCGTGGCGCTGAAATTTTCGGCAGTAAGCATCGTAAGGGAAGCTGAATCACTGGCTAGGGATGGTAATGTCAATCAGGCAATCTCACGCTATCAAAAAGCGCTTTCTCTCAATCCGGAAATTGATCTCAATCCTGCTACTGAAGGCGCAATAGAGCAAGATCCTGAAGCAGTGGCTAAAGCAATTGCCGCCGCTGCTGGCAACTAAAGCGTTGACCAAGATTGCAGATTCATTTCACCGAGCAAGGGCATTCTTAAGCCGTGGGGTGGGCAATGCCCACAACAGCCTCTATCACTGAATTCGAATTAATTCCCATCCATGACGCTCCAAGATTTTGGCAAATTTCTTGCCGGAAATTGATTTCATATCGCAATTTCCATGACCCGGCTTTTTTCAGGTTTTTCAAGGATTGAAAGATCGACTGAGAGACAGCCTTCAATCGCATCATACGAGTTTGCCAACAATTCTTCAAAGCTATCTCCTTGGGTCGCACAGCCAGGAATAGCAGGTACTTCGGCCCAAAAACCACATTTTTCTACTTCGTGAATGAAAACTTTTAGTTTCATAAGTAACTCCTGAAGATTCTTGTGGAATTTCTCACAATTAAACTGACAAAAAAGGTTTCAATCTAACGCAGCTATATACCTTTTGTGAACTTATTTTTGGGCAAGAATACTCTACCAAACCTTGACTTTAAAGTAATACCTACTTTTGTTTTTTAATTAACTCAAAGAAAGTTTTTCTGTCAATGCCAATATCCTGAATCATGCCCATTAGAGTTCCTTCCAAAATACTTAATGGCTTAACAATTAAATCTTCTCTAGGTATTGGCTGGTTATCAGCCCTTAAACTTTCAAGATATAATTCAATCGCTTCTGTAATATTCTCAATCGCTTCTTCAAAGGAGTCACCTTGAGAATGACAGCCTTTTAGGATAGGGCAAAAAGCGTGATACCCTCCATCTGATTCTTTTTCTAGAAGAACTGTGTAATCGTAAATTTGTTTATTGTTGGTCATACATTTTCAGATCGTTTTCAACTTACCTACTTTTAACCTGACTGATTCCATCATAAAGACTTTTAGGTTACGTTATTGTCATTCCACTACGACATCTATATCTGAACAGCCCAAAATAGTTCATCTGACCTAAAATAATGGATGGCTCTGCTCAGAGAAACCTAGATGACACTCAGATGGACATCCGAGCAAGTGCTGGCGCTTTCGCCAGACGCCAGCTCTACCAAAAATGGTAAAGCCCTAGCCACCGTCGCCAAATGGCCCCTGCTCGGCCACTCAGATCAAGCCGTCTGGGGGGAATGCAAAGGCAGCGGTAAAAATCCCTATCGCACCCAAATCGACCTGCGCGAACCCGCCTTTCGCTGTAGCTGCCCCAGTCGTAAATTTCCCTGCAAACACGCCTTAGGGTTGTTTTTATTGCTAACCGAGCAAACCGAGGCTTTCAGCGCCGACGCGCCGCCCGATTGGGTAGCGGAATGGCTAGAGAAGCGATCGCAAACCACCCCCCGCAAGCAAACAAAATCCGCCAAAGCCGCCGCCGACCCCGCCGCCCAAGCCAAACGAGCTGAACAGCGCGCCGCCAAAGTTGAAGCTGGACTGGCCGACCTCAGCCAATGGATGCAGGATTTAATGCGTCAGGGACTGGCAACCTTACCCAATCAGCCCTATAGCTTTTGGGACCAAACGGCGGCGCGGTTAGTAGACGCCCAGGCCCCCGGGCTGGCGAGACGAGTGCGGGCCTTAGCGAGTATTCCCCATTCCGGCGAAGGGTGGCCGGACCGGATGTTATCGGCGTTGGGGCAATTGCACTTACTGGTGCAAAGCTATGGGCGACTGGCGTCCTTGGCTCCCGACCTGCAGGCGGAAGTGCGATCGCAAATCGGCTGGCCCCAAACCCAAGACGACCTGCGCTTGCGGGCTGAGCAAGCGGATCCACTGGTGGTTTGTCTGTCGGATACCTGGCAAGTTCTGGGTAAGGTGGTCACCGAGGAGGAGAACTTGCGGGTGCAGCGGGTTTGGCTTTGGGGGAGAGACCATGACAAAGCGGCGCTGGCGTTGAGCTTCGCCCATGGACGAAACCCCCTGGATGTCAGTCTGGCGCCCGGGGATTGCTTTTGCGGCAAACTCATCTTTTATCCAGGAACTGGCGTGCAACGGGCCTTTGTGGAATCACGAGAAGAGTCGGTTTCCCCCCTGTTTCAGAAAGACCTGGGGTTTGAGCAGATTGAAGCCGCGATCGTCCACTATGCCGAAGCTTTGAGCCAGAATCCCTGGCTCGGGCAGTTCCCGTTAACCTTGCGCCAGGTTTTCCCCCGATACTATGATGACGCCTGGTGGCTGCAAGATGCGGAGGACCGGATTTTGCCGCTCTCGCCCCAGTTTAGCCAAGGGTGGGAGCTGATGGCGGTGGGAGGCGGATATCCCCTGACGGTGTTTGGGGAGTGGGATGGGGCGACGCTGATCCCCCTCAGCCTCTGGACCGATCAGCAGTTTATTCCACTGGGGGAATAGTCATGGAATGGCGGCAACGGCTGACCAGCACAGCACTCATAGGCACGGATCGACAAACCCCTCAGCCGCCTGAAGCTGAAGACGCCCTAACTACCGTAGTGAAACAATTAGACTGGGGCCAGCCGGAACAGGCGTTGCTAGGGGCTGCAGGCGCGATCTCGCTCCACCAACAGGTGGGGCGGCAGCCTATGAACAAAGCATTGCCCCCCCTCGTCCCTTGTTCCCTCGATGACCTGCCCTGTTGCAGCGCCCGCACTGCTCGACATCTAGTTGTGGCGTTAACGGAGCAACGGGAGGTTATGTCAGAACTATTAGAACTTATGGCCGTAGCCGGTCAACGGGCGCCGCACGCTTTGTTGCCCAGGTTGCTGATCCTGGGCCAGCAAACAGCAAAATTGCGGCCCCAGATTAGCCAGGCGTTGGGTAAGCGGGGACAGTGGTTAGCCGCCCAGAATCCAGCCTGGGCCTATGGTCGAGTTCATACCCTGGATGACTTTGCGCCAGAAGCGCCAGACTCCCAGAAAATCTGGCGGGAAGGCGATCGCAGTGAACGAGCCTTGTTTTTGCAACAGTGGCGCCAGGTCGATCCAGATACAGCTAGAGAAGCGCTAGAGGCGATTTGGAGTTCAGAACTGGCCAAAGATCGAGAAACGCTGATTGCAGGGTTGAGCGTCCAGCTATCCATGGCCGATGAACCCTTTTTGGAAAAAGCCTTAAGCGATCGCGCCCAAGGGGTCCGCAAGCTGGCTGCTGGGCTACTCGTGCAACTGCCAGAGTCTGATCTCTGCCAGCGTATGGCGCAGCGGGCCCAGACTTTTGTGCAATTGCAAACTAAAGGTAAGGATTTCAAGATTGATGTGACCTTGCCCGAATCCTGCGAAAAAGACTGGGAGCGAGACGGCGTCAACCCCAAGCCTCCCGGAAAAGCTGGCAAACGGGCGGGGTGGCTGACGCAGATTCTGGCTAGCGCCCCGCTGGATGTTTGGCAGGCTGACCCAGCAGCTGCGATCGCCCCAGCCATCGCCGATAACGAATGGCGAGACCTCTTGATCCAAGGCTGGGGGCTGGCGGCTTGGCGTCAGCATAAGCTAGATTGGGTCGACGCGTTGATCAGCCAGTTCAGTTTGCCAGAATTCGACCCGGATTTGTTAGCAGACTTGCTCGCCTTGTTTCCCTCAGAACGGCGAGAACAAATCCTGCGAGATAAGCTGCCCCCCTTACGAACAAAAGATGAGGATTTAACCTCCTGGCTATATCAAGTTGCTCAAGGTTCCCAACCCTGGAGCTTAGACTTTAGCCGATTAGTACTGAAGCAATTGCTTAGCCTCCTTACAACCAGCCAAACCAACCGCTACAAACTGTTCTATCCCGTCAGAAACATGGCCCTCACCCTCCACCCCGACCTGGCTCCAGAAGCTTCGGAAGTTATGCTCGCCCTCTCCCAAGAGAAACACTTTGCTTACTGGCGCAACACTTTGAATGAATTCCTCAGTTGCCTAACCTTTCGCCAAGATATTCATCAGGCGTTTGAAGATACGAGTTAGAAGGTCATTGGTCATTGGATTTTGGATTTTGGATTTGATCTTGCCCCAGCTGACTTTAAACCACGTCTAACTTGAAACCTAGAGTTTTCTCTCCCTATGGCGCGCTAAACACACAAGCTAGAGAGTTGTGTTACATCCTGAAAGCCCTCATCCCCCCAACCCCTTCTCCCAATTTGGGAGAAGGGGAGCTAGACTCAAATCCATCCCTCGAGTTGGAGAAAGGGGAGCTAAACTCAAAGTCCTTCTCCCAAATTGGGAGAAGGATTTAGGATGAGGGCTTTCAACCGATTTGAGGCATTAAAAATAACTTGTGTGTACACGGTAGCCCTCGGGGAGAGGGATTTAGGGTGAAGGCCAAAACTACGGATCCCAAAATGGATGTGGTTTAGATTTTAGATTTGGGTTCCCCTTTCCCCCGAATGTAATAAATTGTGTCACTACATACCATCCCATCTCCGCTATCCTCTCTATCTCCCCCATCCTCCCCATCCCCCCTATCTCCTCCCTCGTCCCATCCCCATTATCCCCGAGACGTGACATGTCACGTCTCTACACCTCTCTTCCCCCCATCTCACCCACCTCTCTCATCCTCCCCTGCCCCCCCTGCTCCCCCTATCTCACCCATCCACCCATCCACCCATCCACCCATCCACCCATCCACCCTCATGACAGCCGCGAAAGCAAAATCCGCCAAAACTGCTAAACCCGACCCAACCAACGCCAGTTCCTCCAATGGGGCGACAACTGTCCTGCGTCAGCACGCCGAGGAGCAATTCGCTGCAGAACTTGCCGCTTTAATGGAAGTGGATGAGCGGCAGCGCCCCCCCAACTGGCGGCTCTCTCCCTGGGCCGTGGCGACTTATCTAATGGGGGGAAAATTGGACAATGGGGTGGAGATTTCCGCCAAGTATATTGGCAGTCGGCGGTTGATGGAAGTCGCGATCGCTACTTTAGCCACAGACCGAGCCCTGTTGCTTTACGGCGTGCCGGGGACGGGTAAGTCTTGGGTGTCGGAGCATTTGGCGGCGGCGATCTCTGGCGACTCTACACTGTTGATCCAGGGCACCGCAGGGACCAGTGAAGAAGCGATTCGCTATGGCTGGAACTACGCCCAACTGTTGGCAAAGGGACCGTCGATGGACGCAATTGTCGAGAGTCCGCTGATGAAGGCGATGGCGACGGGCAACATTGCCCGGGTTGAAGAGTTGACTCGCATCCCCGCCGATGTGCAGGACACCTTGATCACGGCGCTGTCGGAAAAGACCTTGCCGATCGCGGAGCTGGGCGAAGAGGTGCAGGCCAAGAAGGGCTTCAACCTGATCGCCACAGCCAACAATCGGGATAAGGGGGTGAATGAACTCTCCAGCGCCCTCAAGCGCCGCTTCAACACAGTTATCCTCCCTGTGCCCAACCATGCGGATGAAGAAATCCAGATTGTGCAAAAGCGGGTGGAAAGCCTGGGACGCGCCCTGGAGTTACCCGCCGAAGCGCCAGCCCTGGAAGAAATTCGTCGCGTGGTCACTATCTTTCGTGAACTGCGCAACGGTGTCACCGAAGACGGCAAAACCAAACTCAAGTCCCCCAGCGGCACCCTTAGCACTGCAGAAGCCATCTCTGTGGTCAACAGCGGAATGGCCCTGGCGGCTCACTTTGGCGACGGCGCCCTCGACGCTGAGGATTTAGCGGCTGGCGTCCAGGGCGCAGTCATCAAAGACCCCGTGCAAGATGCAGTGGTTTGGAAGGAATATTTGGAAACAGTGGTGAAGGAGCGGGATGGCTGGAGAGATATTTATCGAGCTTGTCGCGAGTTAGCCTAAGAGCGAGATAGTAACAAGCACGATGAAGCTAGCCCAGGATTTAGATGAGTGAGAACCCATGCTGAAAGTGAGAAACATAAGGAATCTCAATTAAATTTTAACTCCTACAGTTAGGATGATGGGAGATGGCTACTAATAGCCCCTATTTTGTAATCAGAGCAGACAAAGCATTATGACTCTTGAACAAGTTTTGCTTTTGGCGAATCAACTCTCTGTAGAGGATCAGTTGCGACTAATTGAGCGAATTGCACCTCAGATTCAGAAGTCGTTAGCTACGATACACCCTAAGGCCAGTCGTTCGCTTTGGGGGTTATGTTCAGATTTAGGACCAGCGCCTTCTGCAGAGGTCATTGATCAAGTTCGTGGGGAGGTTTGGGCAGATTTCGGACAGGAGAATATTGTGTGATCAAGGCCATCGCTGATACCCATGCAGTAATTTGGTACCTCTTTGGTGATTCTCGACTATCGGCAGTAGCTTACGAGACAATAGAGAAGATTGCAGCAGAGGGTAATCAAGTTGGATTCTCGGCAATTACACTTGCAGAAATAGTGTATTTGAGCGAGCGGGGGAGAATATCCGCTGAGACATTGTCGCGGCTAATAGAATCGTTGATCCAGGAAGGATCTGTATTAGTCGACGTGCCATTTAATCGGGAAATTGCCGTAGTGATGCAACAGGTAGAACGCACAAAGGTTCCAGAACTTCCAGATAGAATGATTGCGGCCACAGCGCTATATCTCAGCGTACCAGTCATTACGAGAGACCACAAAATTCAGGCGTCAAGTCTATCTACTATCTGGTGAAGCCCCGCCCAATCTGAACTTTTGCCTAACATCTCATGTGAACATTTATGTCTGTCAAAGTCTTCGGCATTCGTCACCATGGACCTGGGTCGGCTCGGAGTTTGGTGCGATCGCTACAAACACTCCAACCGGACATTGTGCTTGTCGAGGGGCCGCCTGACGCCAACGACGCCATTCCTTCGATGGGGGATGGCGAAATGACTCCCCCAGTGGCGCTGCTAATCTATGCGCCAGACCAACTAGAGCAGGCTGCTTTCTATCCTTTCGCCGTCTTCTCGCCAGAATGGCAGGCGATTCAATACGGGCTGCAAAATGATATTCCGGTCCGCTTTATGGACCTGCCCCAGACTCACCAAATGGCGCAACGAGTTCAGCGGCAGGCTGCAGCTGAAGACAGCGAGGTAGGAGAGGAGGCGCAAGAGGCGGCATTATCCCCAGCGGTCCAGTCAGACCGTGAGGCAGATCCTGATGCAGGCTTACCGACCGACCCCACTGAAACCGATTTCACTCGATCTATTCCCCATGAC
>JASJDH010000005.1 GCA_030065175.1 Leptolyngbyaceae cyanobacterium MO_188.B28
CCATTTGATGGGTATTTAAGATAGGAGCGGCAATGACAAGCAGGATACTGACCACGCCACAGATCCATAGCACTTGTGAACTGCCAGCATCGGCTTCCCCCGGTTTGAGGTTGAGCGCCTGCTGACCTTTTCTTAGCGATCGCTCTATCACAAAATAGAAACCAATTAAAAGGTAGGCCAAGACAGTCGTAATTGTCATACGGACTTTCCTGATCAGTTTGATTGAGGAACTGATGATAAATTGACCCACCGGCAATATTTAAACGAAGGCTTGGCTCAGTTTTTCACCCCAGTTGCCGCAATTCCTTGGATAAACTGTCTCTGCCCCAATAGGAACAAAACAACCACCGGCGCTGTTGAAATCACCACCGCCGCCATCAGCAGCGACCAATCATTGGTAAATTGCTCCTGGAACGCCGCCAGCGCCAGTTGAACCGTCTGTAATTCGGGTCGAGTGGTGAACACTAGCGGCTTGAATAAATCATTCCACTCCCCAATAAAAGTAAATAGGAATAAAGTGGTCAGCGCTGGGCGGGCTAAGGGCAGCATCACTTGCCAAAGAATCTGCAGCCGATTCGCCCCATCCAAGGCGGCGGCTTCCTCTAATTCCACGGGAATCGTCTGAAAGTACTGGCGCAAGAGAAAAATCCCGAACCCATTGGCGGCCGTGGGCAAAACTAAGGCCCCATAGGTATTGATTAAATGCCCCCACTTCAACACCAAAAATATGGGAATGACTAATAACTGGAATGGAATCACCAGAGTGGCTAACACCAATAAGAGAATGCTCTGACGCCCGCGAAATTTGAGCCTAGCCAACGCATAACCCGCCAATGCCGAGGTGAAAATTTGCAGCGCCGTGACCATTGCCGCCACAATTGTCGAGTTCAAAAACGCCAATAGAAACTTTCCTTGTCGCCAGGCTGCCTGGTAATTCGCAAAGGAAAGCCCCCTTTCATTTGTCGTTAAACTGGTGATTAAAATAGGCGATTTTAGGGAATTTAAAAAGACAATGGCTAACGGCCACAGAATAACGCCAGCCCCAACCAGCAAAATTCCTAAAACCAGCCAACGCCAGAAACATGCGCGGCGGCCAATCGATGCTTGCTCCATTCAATTCAACCCCAAAAGAAAAATCCTATTTTTATGACTGTCCATTATTTATGCTTATCTACCAGAATGCTATATCGGTATTTTTTCCTATCATGGGTTGCATATCACAAGATAGACCCTATAGGGTGTTAAAGTGTGGATTTAGACGTCCCTGATGAAGAACACCGACTTATAGAGCGGGTTCTATAGCCAGCTACAGATTTGGTTTATCGTAGAGCAGGAATATTGAGCATATGCCGCAGCTTGAGGCCAGCCCAGTCATTAACTTCCAAAGCGAAAAGTACAAAGATTCGTATAGCCGAATTAACGCCATCGTTATTGAAGGCGAACTCGAAGCTAACGGAAACTATAAACAATTAGCCGAACGTCTACCCGATCATAAAGACGAGCTATTGAAACTGGCAAAGATGGAAAATCGCCACATGAAAGGCTTTCAAGCCTGTGGTCGGAACCTTGAAGTAACGCCTGACATGGAGTTTGCTCGCGAGTTCTTCGCCCAACTTCACCAGAATTTTCAAGATGCCTGGGCTGAGGGGCGCATTGTCACCTGCCTGTTAATCCAGTCTTTGATCATCGAGACATTCGCCATCTCCGCCTACAACATATATATTCCGGTTGCTGATGACTTTGCTCGGAAAATCACAGAAGGCGTGGTTAAAGATGAGTACATGCATCTCAATTTTGGCGAAGAGTGGTTAAAAGCAAACTTTGAAGCCTCCAAAGCTGAGTTGGAAGACGCCAATCGTCAGAACCTTCCCTTAGTTTGGAAGATGCTAAATCAAGTAGCAAAAGACGCCGAAGTTCTCGGCATGGAGAAAGAAGCGTTAGTAGAAGACTTCATGATCACCTATGGCGAAGCCTTGGCGAATATCGGCTTTAGTAATCGAGAGGTGATGAGATTGTCCGCTCAGGGACTCTCAGCTGTGTAAAAAGTCATGATCTTTAGGTCCCGACTCTAGTTAAGACAGGCCATTAGGTCTCAATTGAGCCTGTCTTAACAACGTCTGCGCCTGAGTTTTGAAGGTCGCTCCAATGGATTCAGTCCGGTCTGTTCAAATGGATTGAGGAGTTAATCATGCGATTGCTCAATTCTCTCTGTCACCTAACATTCGCCAAATCTCTGCACGCCTCTTACCTGGTTGTCAGGTTCTAGAATAGTCATTTCTACAATTCCTAATGTTCGGTTTAATTGGTCATCTCACAAGCTTAGAACACGCCCAAGCAGTCGCTCAGGAGCTGGGTTTTCCGGAATATGCTGATCAGGGCTTAGATTTCTGGTGCAGCGCTCCCCCTCAAATCGTTGACACGATTAAAGTAACCAGTGTAACGGGGCAGCAAATTGAAGGCCGCTATGTAGAGTCTTGCTTTTTACCCGAAATGCTCGCTGCTCGGCGTATCAAGGCTGCCACTCGAAAAATCGTCAATGCGATGGCCCACGCTCAAAAGAACGGGGTAGACATCACGGCTCTAGGGGGATTTTCATCCATCATTTTTGAAAATTTCAAGCTCCAGCAGATTAAACAGGTCCGAAATGTAACCCTGGAATTCCAGCGCTTTACCACAGGCAACACCCACACAGCGTATATTATTTGTCGCCAGGTAGAGCAGGCGTCCGAGCAGCTGGGAATTAATTTATCTGACGCTGTGGTGACTGTCTGTGGAGCCACAGGAGATATTGGCAGCGCCGTGTGTCGTTGGCTGAACGCCCGCACCGATATTAAAGAGCTATGCTTGGTTGCCCGCAACCAGGAACGGATCCAGATGCTTAAGGAAGAACTGGGTCGAGGTAAAGCAATGTCGCTGGAAGAAGCATTGCCTCAATCTGACATTGTCGTTTGGGTTGCTAGCATGCCCAAAGGGACAGAGGTCAATGTTGAAACTCTCAAGCATCCCTGTTTGATGATTGACGGGGGATATCCAAAAAATTTAACCAGCCGCTTTAACCACCCTGATATCTTTGTTCTCAATGGCGGTATTGTGGAGCATTCCCTCGATATTGATTGGCGGATTATGGGGATTGTCAATATGGACGTGCCCGCCCGCCAGCTTTTTGCCTGCTTTGCTGAGTCAATGCTGCTGGAATTTGAGAAGTGGTATACAAACTTCTCTTGGGGACGAAATCAGATTACCCTAGAGAAGATGGATCAGATTGGCAAGGCATCCATTAAACATGGATTTAGGCCCCTACTGATCTAGACTTAAGTTAGCGGCTTTTATTATTCGGTCATTGGTTAATTGTCAATGACCAATAATTTGCCTGTTTAAACTGCTGACTCTAATGAACTTCTCTTTCTTCTGCAGTGTATTGTGAGAATCTGAATTCCTCTTGATTGTCAAAGATTTCTTTCTTTTTCATCACTGGATTCAGGAGTCAGCTCTCGGTGCTGAACTCCTCACAATTACTATTCCCTCACATCCGCAATTTACACCTATTTCCTATTGACGCCATGCCAACAACTGAACGTAGGCCCATACTACTGGATTTTGAGAAGCCTCTGGCAGAATTAGAATCCCGCATTTCTCAGATCCGCGAACTGGCTGATGAAAACGAAGTTGATGTTTCGGCCCAAATTCATCAGCTAGAGTCACGGGCCGTTCAACTGCGTCAAGAAATTTTCACCAGCCTGACACCCGCCCAGCGGTTGCAGGTCGCTCGCCATCCTCGTCGCCCCAGCACATTGGACTATGTGCAGGCGATCAGTGATGAATGGATTGAACTCCATGGCGATCGCCGCTCCGGTAAGGATGATCCGGCTTTAGTTACAGGCGTCGCTCGGATTGAGGGGCGTCCCGTTGTGATGTTGGGACACCAAAAGGGCCGTGACACTAAAGACAATGTCACCCGTAATTTTGGCATGGCGTCTCCCAGTGGCTACCGTAAAGCCATGCGGATCATGGAGCATGCTAACCGCTTTGGCATGCCGATTCTGACGTTTATTGACACGCCCGGGGCTTGGGCTGGCCTGGAGGCGGAGCAAATGGGTCAGGGAGAAGCCATTGCTTACAACCTGAGGGAAATGTTTCGGCTAGAAGTGCCCATCATTTGCACAGTCATCGGGGAAGGCGGCTCCGGCGGGGCGTTAGGCATTGGCGTTGGCGAACGCTTGCTAATGTTTGAGCATTCAGTCTATACCGTCGCGAGTCCTGAAGCGTGTGCAGCCATTCTCTGGAAAGACGCCTCACGCTCAGCCCAAGCTGCGGAAGCACTCAAAATTACAGCCTTGGATTTGAAAAATTTAGGTATTTTGGATCAGCTCTTACCCGAGCCTGTGGGCGGCGCCCATTCCGACCCGCTCAAGGCCGCCGAAATCCTAAAGGCTGCCATTCTGCATAATCTAGAGGAGTTACTTGCAATGACCTCAGAAGAACGACAACAACTTCGGTATCAGAAGTTTCGCAAGATTGGAGTATTTACAGAGTAAGCGCCCCTTACGCTGTAAACGATGCAAACCAAAGGCCGAGAAATAACTTTGGTAGATTTAATATTTTTTTAACATCGCTCTGTAATATTTGTTAACATAAGTATATTAAGTTTTTTATTCTCCCCCTTTGAATGGCTGATTTGGGCCAAGTTGTCGAAATTTTACTTTCATTAGCGATTAATCGACAATTGGTTCCCTGGCAAGAGGCTGAGGAGTAAGGGGATTTTGTTTTTTAACATCTCATATGCATTTTTCTTTAAACCCGGTTCTAAGTTGTTGGAGCGAAATTCACCGCATGAAGGCCCTAGGTCTCATTTTCTGAACAAATCACTGTCACTGAAACATAACTTGGAACATACATGACTTTTCCTGACAAGCGTCGCGCTCTGATTACAGGGGCGAGTAGCGGGATTGGCAAGGAAACAGCCCTGGCTTTCGCCAAGGCAGGTATCGATGTCGCGCTCGTAAGCCGCTCCCTTGATAAGTTGACCGAGGTTGCAGAACAGGCCCGCAAGATGGGGGTAGATGCACGAACCTACGTTGTTGATCTGGCTATCGTGGGCCAGGTTAAGGATCAAATGACTCGCCTGATCGAGGATTTTGGCCGTGTTGATGTCCTGGTCAACAATGCCGGCATGGGTTACACCGGGATGCTTCGGGAAACTCCATTGACTGACTGGCAGCAGGTTATGGACCTTAACCTAACTAGCGCCTTTCAATGCATCCAGGCCGTACTGCCCGGTATGCGCGATCGCCAACGCGGATTGATTATCAACGTCGCTTCCAATGCGGGACAACAAGCCTTTCCTGGTTGGGGAGCTTACAGCGTCAGTAAGGCGGGTATGATCGCTCTCTCCCGTTGCCTAGCTGTCGAGGAGCGCGGCAACGGCGTCCGAGTGGCGACCCTTTGCCCGGGCGCCGTGAATACGCCGCTTTGGGACACAGAGACTGTGGAAGCGGACTTTGACCGCACTGGCATGTTAACGCCGGAAGCCGTCGCTCAATCGATTTTGCAGACTGTGCTCCTGCCTGAGCAGGCTGTGGTTGAAGCCTTGACCTTAATGCCTAGCGCAGGCGCTCTCTAGGCTGATAACGAGCTGACCTGATGGGTGTTGCTGAAGTGTTTGACTGACAATGCGTCATTCCGATCAACGTTTGGAAAATTCAAAATTAGGTTCACTATGACTATTACTTCCTCAAACGGTATTAATGGCAAGCTTTCATCTAATGGCTTCAATAGACTTGAATCTATTCAGGAGGAGGCGCAAAACAAAGCGTCGGTTCGCCCCGATCGCACCACCTCCTACAGTCATGGACTTAAGGTTAAACCGACTGTAGAGGATGACACTGAAGCCATGAAAGACGCGGTTCGCACCCTATTGCTGTCGGTGGGAGAAGATCCGGATCGCGAAGGCCTGCTTAAGACCCCCAAGCGGGTGGCGGAAGCCATGCAATTTTTGACCAGCGGATACAATCAGTCCCTAGAGCAAATCGTCAATGGGGCCATTTTTGATGAAGGCCACAATGAAATGGTGCTGGTGCGCGATATCAATGCGTTCAGTCTATGTGAACATCACATGTTGCCCTTTATGGGGAGAATGCATGTCGCCTATATTCCCAATCAAAAGGTGGTGGGTTTGAGTAAACTGGCCCGGATTGTGGAAATGTACTCCCGTCGGTTGCAGGTGCAAGAACGCTTGACCCGTCAAGTCGCCGAGGCAGTCCAGGAAATCCTTGACCCGCAAGGTGTGGCGGTTGTTATGGAGGCCAGCCATATGTGCATGGTCATGCGGGGTGTGCAAAAGCCCGGTTCTTGGACCGTCACAAGCGCTATGCTCGGAGTCTTCCAAGATGATTCGAAGACCCGCGAAGAATTTCTCAGTCTGATTCGTCATCAGCCTTCTTTCTTCTAAGCTCTCAGGCGCTCAAACAACAGCGATACTTTTTCTAAATCTTTATCCCCAGGCGATTTCTCCACTCCACTGGAAAGATCAACGCCGTCTGGGGATATTTGACTAAGCGCTGTTTGAATATTGTTAGGGTTGAGGCCGCCGGCGAGGAACCAGGGAAGCCCCGGTTGAAACGTTTGCAGCGATCGCCAATCGAGGGTTTGTCCTGTCCCGCCCAATTGGTCGGGATGGTAAGCGTCAAGTAAAAAGGCGTCTACCCCCTTGAGATAGGCGGAGATTCCCCCCAGATCCGCTGCATTCTTCACCCTGAAGGCTTTAATAATTTCAACAGTGGTAATTCGTTGTCGGAGATCTTGGCAGTATTCTAGCGATTCATCGCCATGGAGCTGCACCCCGCTGAGACGGGCGATCGCCACCGTCTCTTCAATTATTTTCGGATCTGCATTGACAAACACCCCTATCCGATCAATTTTTTCGACTCCCGGCCCCAGATTAGACAATTGCTCAACCACCGAGCGAATTTGCTGAGGACTCACATAGCGGGGAGATTGGGGAACGCAAATAAACCCTAACGCAGTGGCACCCAATTGCGCGATCGCTCGACCCTGATCAGGTCGAGTAATGCCACAAATCTTCACCCGCATACCGCCCCCCCCTTTAATCTCTAAACAATGCCGCCATTTACAGCCTATCTCTAGCAATATCTAAAGTTTTGTCTAGTTTTCAAACTCAGGGATTTGCCAATCCATACCATCCACCCATCCACCCATCCACCCATCCACTGCCTTTTAATAGGACTGTATTTTGATCCAAATCCCTCACCCCAAGATCTGATTAGCCCCCCAGGTGAGGATATCCCCCTACAACACCTTTAAAAGCAAGCATTTACAATTAACTTATGATGCTTTGGGTAGTTAAGGCCCAACGATTAAGAACCGTTTTTAAGGAAAAGCTTTTATGCGGACAGGTTGGCAAATTGGCTCCCTTTTTGGCATTCCTCTCTTCTTAGACACCTCTTGGTTCCTGATTCTGTTTTTTATCACCCTGCTATATGGCAGCTACTTTCAGAATCAACTGGGATTGGGGCCCCTTGCCTTTGGGGTCGGCTTTCTGCTGGCCTTGTTGCTTTTTAGCTCGGTGGTGCTGCATGAATTGGGCCACAGTCTAGCCGCGCAGGCCCAGGGCATTAAAGTGAACTCCATCACCCTGTTCATTTTTGGCGGTATCGCCTCTATTGATAAGGAATCCAAAACCCCTGGGCAAGCTTTCCAGGTGGCGATCGCAGGGCCATTAGTGAGCTTTGGCCTTTACCTGGTGATGACCGTCGCAGCGCTGACGCCCTTTTTGCCAGAAGTTATCCAGAGTGTCGCAGTGAGAGTCGCGGAGATGAACCTCGTGCTGACCCTCTTCAACCTGATTCCAGGCCTACCCCTGGATGGGGGCCAAGTCCTCAAAGCTGCTGTATGGAAAGTCACCGGCAGCCGGACTCAAGGGGTTCGTTGGGCGGCCCGTGTCGGCCAAACCCTAGGCTGGACAGCCATTCTTCTGGGTTTGTTCTCTTATCTGACAACCCAACGATTGGATCTCCTTTGGATCGCCTTAATTGGTTGGTTCGCAGTCAGTAACGCCAGTAGTTACAGTCGAGTCACTGATTTACAGGAAGCGCTGGCGTCACTCCGCGCCTCTGACGCGATGATGCGGGAGTTTCGAGTGATTGACGCCGATATGCTTCTGCGCCAATTCGCCGATCAGCAGTTGCTGCAAGAAGGCCGTCCGCCGGTATACTTCGCCGCTTCGGACGGTCGCTATCGCGGCATGGTTTCCATTGATGATCTGCGGACTGTCGAACGGAGTGAGTGGGAGTCCCGCACCCTCCATAGCGTGGCTCATCCTTTAACAGATATTCCATCCGTGCGGGAAGCAGCTCCTTTACCAGAGGTGATTGAGAAATTAGAAGTTCTGAAATTAGGCCGGATTACTGTCCTCACCCCTGCTGATGCAGTGGGGGGCGTTATTGATCGAGGCGACATTGTCAGAGCATTGGCCAAGAAGTTAAATCTGCCCATTTCAGAAGCCATCATCCAACGCATCAAAGAAGAAGGGGCTTATCCGCCAGGGTTACAGCTACAGGCGATCGCCAAGGCAACTGCTGATTAATTGCGGTGACTCCCTGATTGCTTGGGAGCACGGGGAGCAGGGGAGGCAGGGGAAGATGAGGGAGCAGGAGGGTGGGCGACCGCTCAGCACATTCCTATTGCTCTGCAAAGTTCATAGCTGCCTCGATTTCTGCCTCTGATAGGGGTTGAAGATTGAATTTGGGGCAAAAACAATGCTGGGCGGCCTTGGTGAGGGCGTTTACCACCGCATCGTATAGCTCTAGTTGAGGCAGTTGAGATAGGTGATTGGGGAGGTTGACGGGTTGCAGAACGGTTCCAAAAGCCTTCTGATATAGGCATAGGTCAGGGGTCAGGCGAATGGAGCCGTGCTGCAAAATCGCGTTATCTTTCCGAAACTGGGCGCTGCCGATCAGTTTAACGCCATTGGCGGTAACCAAATCGGCAGCGGTGGCGCTATCGAAACAATTGGGATTATGGATATACCCTCGACCGGCTGCGCCGTAGAAAAGGTTGACGCCTAGCGATCGCCAGCCCTCCATTAGAAACTGACAGAGGGATTGATAAACTTCCGTCCGACTTCCCCCCAAGCCAGACGTGATAATCGCATAGGTCAACTCGCCCTGGTGGAGCACTGCTCTCCCCCCAGTTGGACGTCTGACGATGTCTACCGGACGCTCCCGCCAGGTCAATTGACGCCAATGCTCCGGCCAACGCCGCTGATGATAGCCCAGGGAAATGGCTGGCGGCGACCAGGTATAGAAGCGCAAAACAGAGGACTCTCGCCCCTGCCGATGTTGCTCTAATAACCAGCGATCAACGGCCATGTGTACAGCCCCTGACGCCTCAAGGGGGGAAATGAGACGCCAGCTGGACCGAATGGGAGTAGGGGGAGACACAATTGAGCGTCAGAAATGGCGTTTTCAATTAAGCGACGCCATAGTCCGCCTTCAGCACATCATCTTTTTCATCTGCGATGGTCGCCACAATCGTCATAATTCGTGAAATTTCTGGGGCGCTAATTTCAGTTAACGTGCGACAGGAAAAAACCACCACTTCATCATTTAAGATAGCGAAGCAGGCTTCAAGGGTTTCGCCGCAGTTCATTTCCAATAAATGACGCATCAATTTAGGTTCATTTTTTGCGGGCAACTTTAATACCGCCGCCCACACCGTCAGCGTATCGGTTTCCTCGGTACCGGTTAATTGGACAAACACATCAACGCTGCCATACCTAAATTTCCATAGATATCCGCCATCGGCGCGGCTGACCATCGCACTTTGGTCCTGCTCCAGACTGGAGATGACCGTTTCAATCATTTCGATATAATTGCCTGCGATCGCCCTTCCTTCAGTTTCGGCGCTGAGGGGGGAGATTGTCTCAACGTCAAGCTGGTTGATCGTCATAATCAGCGCTATCTCCTAATGACTACACCGTTACTACACCAATGCTATCTTTCCTTAAATGGCTCTCATTGGGGGCGAATGGACACTGTCCGCCTTCCTGAGGGCCGATCCTGCTGGATCTGAATCTTCGTCCTGCTGGATCTGCTGGATTCTGCAGGGGCGCGCGGGCAACGCCTCCTTACATCGCTACTTTAACCTCTAATGCCTGCTTGTCAAAATGTCCCTAAACCATTGTTCAAACCGCTCTCCTAAAGCTGTCAACGAGTATTCCGCCTCCGCTTGCTGACGACAGGCGCGACGGCTGAGTTGATCAACTTGCGCGATCGCCTCAGTCAATCCATCCACACTGTCTGGCTCCACTAACCAACCCGTTTTACCAGACTTTACAATCTCTGCGGGGCCGCCCCGACGGTAGGTGATCACCGGGACGCCACAGGCCAACGCTTCGATAGCGACATTACCAAAGGCTTCAATCCATCGAGGCGTCATCAGCAACGCTCGGCATTGGCGAACAACGCCTTGTAATTCAGCCGTAGACAGGAATCCCAGATATTCAATCGGCGCCTCCGGATAGTCTTCACAGATTTTTCGCCAATAGTCTTTATCCTCTAACTTCCCCAAGATTTTCAAAGGGGTTTGGCTGCGTTGAGCAGCCGAGACAGCATCCTCCAATCCCTTTTCTGGCGAAATTCGCCCAAGCCAGACCAAGCAAGGGCCTGGTTGATCACAATATTCGTAGAGAGAGAGATCCACAGCACTGCCTAAACATCGACAAGTATCCGCAAAAGGGAAGGTTTCGGCTTGGGTTCGCGTGTAAACTCCAATCGTGTCAGGAAACTGTAGAGCAACGTTATGGATCACATGATCCATTGCCGTGGATAAAGACCCCATGCTGACAAAATGAGCAATGGGGCGACCAATAAAAGGCGTTAAATAGAAGGGCAGCCAATCATAGGCAAAATTAACCAATAAATCATAGTCTTGCTGAGCTTTCCGAGCATAGTCCCACATACCCGCTAGGACGGAATGACCCGGCAGGGTGATCGGACTAGCCCGGCCCCGGGTATGGGCAGTGGGCTGCAGTTCACCCGGAATAGCAACCAAAGAAGTATTGCTGGCGACAGAGTTTTCGGGGGCGACAACTTGTATGCTATGTCCTTGCCGCTGGAGCTCTTGGACAAGATTGGTCAGCGTTAGCTCAACCCCGCCCCCTAAACCCGAGCCCAACGGACCAACCGGTGTAGAGATAAATAGCAGCTTCAGTTTAGTCTGTTTTGACAAATGTTCAATTGTGGAGGACATCAACGACACAGTCATGAATGGACCTGGGCGTTTCTCAACGACCCTGATCCATCCTAATCATGGACTCTACCGGTGTAAATGTCGTTCCCCAACTCACCATTCCGAAGAGTGTTGGACCTCCTCCTGTAGAAAATCAGTCGTCAAGTCAGCGCCTTCCTGCAAAGCGCCTGACTTAGCTGAATCCCTCAGGGATAGAATGGTTTCAGCCTCTGGGATACTCCGAATCCGATTGAGTTGATCCAAAGCCCAAACCGCCGTTTCTCGCACCTCCGGATCTGGGTCTTCGGTAACATGGGTCAGCATCTGACTCACTTGAACCGCCGTATCATAAATGCGGGTCAAATCGCGAATGGCATTTTTTCTCACTTCCGGGTTAGGATCTTGCAGCGAAATCGCAAGGGCCCGATTCATCGGCTTCAAAACCCGGATACCAATTTCAGAGAGCGCAGCTAAGATGAGGCTCCGCTCTTTTGAATCCGCATCAATAATCAGATCAACAAGGGGTTGGACCGCATTAGAATCACCCCGTTGACCCAGCTCCCAAATAGCCTTTCGACGTTTCGTCGGATCAGGACTCTGCAGTTCTCCCACCAACTCGTCAATGATATTCACTGGGGATAGCCGAGTCGTGTTGTTTTCCAAGGCTATAGAGTGGACGGCGGGGGCGATTCCTTGAGCAGCGTCAGCCTGGGAAGACGAGGGTAAGCCATTACGGCGGTCAAGGCGCCTAGCAGCCCCATGACTGGAAGCGTAAGTCTGACCGTCAGTCTGTCCAGAATCGGCGTCCGGCAGACCAACCGACCGATCACCGTCGTCATAATCCAGCTCTAGAGATTTATTCGCTGATCGTTTTGCGAAAAATAATCCCGTTCCAACACTGAGTAAAAAAATGCCTAATATAAGGAGCCCTAGCAACCAACCTGAACTATCTTGAGATAAGGTTTCTTCTTGCTGATCAGGAGCCGGAGAAAGCGATGGTTGAGCAAGCAACGGGGTCTTAGTATTGGAGGTAGAGGCGTTCGGCGAATTAGTCGACGGGGCCTCTACCGCAGATGACGAAGATGGAGCTTCTTGAGTTGCTGAAGTTGTGGGTGTTCCGGACGTTGAATCGCTCTCTGAATCAGGAACTGCCGATCCGCTGCTGGGTAGTAATTGGGAAATTTCTATGCGCTGCCAGGTAGCCGGATCAACATAACCAGTTGCCGAAAATCCAATATACCGTTGAAACTGAGATACCGCCCGAACCGTTTCAGGCCCGTAATTCCCATCAATGCTTCCTTTGTAGTACCCAAGAGTCTGCAATCGGCGCTGTAGGTTTTTAACCTCTTCGCCTCGACTACCGGGTCCAAGAACCCCGATATCAGCAGGGGCGGATGGAGATGACGGCTCCAAAGCTTGAGCCGTCAATTCTCCCCCCGATTCCAACAAAGAGGATCTGTCTGGTAAGTTTGGAGGAAATGATCTAGATAGTTCTAGTTCAGTTTTGGCAGATTGCGAAGATGAAAAACTTGCTCTAGCGCCTTCCGATGACAGGCCTAAAACAGTCAAACAAGTCATTGCTAGCAGAGTATACCGATGGAACATCACGCTATTATTTATCTTCCGTCTCCCCTGCACCCAATTCAAATCTGATACAGCAGCACCCCGTGAACCCTGCTGGGATCGCTAACAATACCCGAAACATTAAACTTTGTGGGAAATTTGTGGGAAAAACCCAGTCAGGAATCTCCTGGCGCTTTGAATCCAGGTTGGATGCAAAAACCAAATTTCACAGAGTTTCTTAACCGAGCCAACTGTCTTTTATTAACTTTACCCACTGTAACCTACTGAAAAGCTACCTGTCCTTATGTAGAAATGTTAATCCCAGCAATTCTCTTTCCGTTGTCGTCAACTTCTCATTACCATCCATTCTAGTCAGTCTTGTAAAAGGGAAGTATTTGTATCGGCATTCTTGTATAAAATTTTACAAATACCCTGTTTTAGGAAATGTCAAACCTGTAGGGATTTCAATTGGACATTGGAAATGAAAGTCAGGGTAAGTGAGATGTCGATTAGGCGGATTTTAATTTGCTTATCTAAATCCTTACGCTAGAGTCGGTCTCTGAGTCATTGGCGGCTTTTTTCTGGGGGTCCTTCGAAACAGAAGGGGGCTTTAGCCAAGAGCTAATCATTTCTCTCTGATTAATTAGATAGATGCTGATCAGGGTTAAACAGACACCAAACCATTGAAGGGCACTCAGTATTTCCCCCAAAAACAAATTCCCGAATACGATCGCAAAGACAGGGGTGAGGAATGTCAAGGCGCTGAGGCTGGTCAAATTTCCCTTTGATGCTAAATAGAAGAAAACGCCATAGGCGATCGCACTGCCGAAGAGGGTAGAGTAAGCGATCGCGATCCAACCCGAACCGGTTAAATATTGCCATTGGTCCGTTTCAGCGTAGGCAGACAGAGCGAACAAAGGACCCCCGCCCAGCACCATATGCCAACCCGTAGCCACAATGGGGTCGACATGACGACAAACAAATCGAATCATAATGGTGCCGACAGCCATTGAAAGCGCCGCCATTAACATCAACCATTCCCCCTGACGCCAGAGGACTTGAAACACCTCAGCGCCTATTGCCGCCCCCTGACCTCCAAAGTTTCCCTGCAGCAAACTGTACACCCACTCATCGGGGAGACCCAGCAAACTAATTCCAAGGATGCCGATTCCCAAGCCAAGCCAACCTATATATCCAACGGATTCGCCAAACAGAAACCGCGCCATAATCGCAACCGCAAGCGGTTGGGAATCGATCATCACTGAGCCCAACCCCGCATTGGTTCGAACCAAACCTTCCGCCAGAAACCCCTGGAATAAAGCCCCGTCAACCAGAGCAAAGGCAAGAATCCACAGCCAACCTCGCCAGCTAATAGACTGCGATCGGCCCATCCACATCGCCGCCGCCAAAACTAAAATCCCAGCAGGCGCTAAGCGCATTCCCGCCATAAACAGAGGAGTGGTGTCGGCAATCACCCCCTTCATTGCGACCATAGCAGTCCCCCACAAAAAAAAGGGAGAGATCAGCAGCAGGGAGGCTAAGGGTGATTTTGGCTGAGCTATGTTAGATTCCATAGAATAATGAGTAGAATGCTGAGATTCCGGGAATTGTCTATTCTGGATCCTAAAGTATTGTTAAGGCAATAGATTTATTGATGGTATTTTGACTCATTGTTGGTGCCGCGTTGCCCCCAGCCATTGTGGAGCAGCAGGTTTGCGCTAGTGTGTATTGAATTAGTGTGTATTGAATAGACAGTATTTGTCCCCCCTCAAGACTAGGTTATGATTTGGCCCTTTAAACCTCGATTCCGCAAACAAATTGCTCGCATTGAAATCACCGGAGCCATCGCGGGTTCAACTCGCAAACGGGTTTTAGACGCCCTCAAAGAGGTAGAGGAAAAAAAATTTCCAGCCCTGTTACTCCGCATCGATAGCCCTGGGGGTACGGTAGGCGATTCCCAGGAAATTTATAATGCGCTAATCAAGCTGCGCGACAAAGTCAAGATTGTCGCCAGTTTTGGCAACATTTCCGCCTCTGGAGGAGTGTATGTGGGCATGGGCGCCGAGCATATTGTGTCTAATCCTGGCACCATTACTGGCAGCATCGGCGTCATCTTGCGAGGCAACAACTTAGAGCGTCTATTGGATAAGATTGGGGTTTCCTTTAAGGTTGTGAAATCTGGTCCCTATAAAGACATCCTGGCTTTTGATCGAGAACTGACCGATCCTGAAAAAAATATTCTGCAAGAGTTAATTGACGTCAGTTATCAACAGTTTGTCCAAACCGTCGCCGAAGCCCGGAAATTGACGGTGGAAGCAGTCAAAAGTTTTGCGGATGGAAGAATCTTCACCGGACAACAAGCCCTTGAACTCGGCGTGGTAGACCGGTTAGGCGGCGAAGAAGATGCCCGGCGTTGGGCGGCGGAATTAGCCGACTTGGATCCCGATAAGGCGCAATGCTATACCTTGGAAGAGCGTAAACCCTTTTGGAATAGATTGCTATCGGGTGGAAAGGCTGACCTAAGCTATGCCGCGTTATCCCATTCTCTCCTCTCAGATGCGCAAGTTTCTTCGGTATTCTCTTGGGTCAAGTTTGAACTGGAGACCGATGGATTACCGCTGTGGCTATATCGTCCCTAATTAAGAAATTTATCTACAAGGTTGCGGGGGAGGGTAGAAATGCCCCGATGCGCTTACTCCTAGCATTTTTGTTTGGCCGCTAAGCGGTATTGTTACTGCAAAGCCGTATTAGTCTTAACGCTGCCTGATACGATAGAAGCCTAAATCTAACAAAAATATGCTGGGTTTGGAATATAACTTGTATTAAAAACAATCTGGCTAGACATGGAGAATATTGGTGTAAACTGGCGTGTTCGGGCGATTCGCGGCGCAACAACTGTCTCAGAAAATACGGTGGAAGCAATTCGAGATGCAGTTAATGAGCTGCTGGATGAGTTGGAGAAACGTAACCAACTTGACCCCAAAGATATTATCAGTGCAACTTTCTCGGTTACCCGCGACATAGACGCTATTTTTCCGGCTGCGATAGCCCGACAGCGATCCCATTGGGAAAACGTCCCCCTCTTAGACGTACAGCAAATGTACGTAGAAGGCAGCCTTTGCAGATGCATTCGCTTCCTGATTCATGCGTACCTACCGGTTCTCCATACCCAGATTAATCACCCTTATTTACGGGAAGCAAAAGGGCTGAGACCTGATTGGGAAATGGCCTCACCGGCATTGATCTCCAATCGAGATTAAGTCCTTTTCTTTCGGGACTAGACAATCCTAATCCTTAATTCTGTATTTTTTGGTTAATCCTTCTAGTAATACATCTAGAAGATAAGTTAAAGCGGAATACAACCAAAAACTGCTCAATTCCAAATGGAGTTGTCCAAATGGATATGAGCAGCTTTCGCAATTTAATTTTTCCGATTTAGACTGCGCCGCTCGCCCAACCGTCAGCGTTGCACGTCACCTATGAGTTATCAATACTTTATCCGTAACTGTGGCCTTAAGATTAGCATCCTGCTGCACTTCAACCTTAGACGGCTTATCATGGTGCAAACGAATTCCTAGAAAAATATCGTAAACAAATCCGATAAAATCCTTTCGCTTCTGAAGCAACCCCATGACTTGATCACAGTTTTTCTCATCCAGTAAGGGTTTCATCGTCTCATAAGCCGGCTTGTACTTATACCAGGGAATCGAAGGCCAGAGATGATGCACCAGGTGATAGTTCTGCCCCATAATCAGCAAATTCAAAATGGGGCTTGGGTATACTCTGGCGTTTTTCCAGCGATCGCGTTCTTCAAAGGGCCGATGCGGCAAATAATCAAAGAAAAGACCTAATGCCCAGCCAACAACTAGAGCCGGAGCAAACCAGTAATCAAATATAAAATCCATGAAGCCGTAACGACAGGCCACACAAATCACAGCGACAAAGACTAACCGGGATAAAAACCACTCCAGCAACTCAAACTTTCGCCAAAGCCGCCGCTGAAAAAAATACACCTCGTGATAAAAAAAACGGGCTGCAATCCCCCAAAGAGGTCCGCTAGTTGAGACAAAATGATCCGGGTCATTCTCGGGATCATTTACATGGGCGTGATGCTGCAAATGGACCCGAGTAAACACTGGAAAAGTAAACCCCAACATCAGTGCGCTGCCATGCCCTAAACAGGCGTTCATAATGCGATTTTGGTGAGCTGAGTTGTGGGATGCGTCATGAATAACCGTACCGACTAAATGCAGCGCCAGCGTATTCACCAAAAAGCAACATACACCGGGCCAACCCCAACAAAAATGACCGAAAACAGTCATAACAGCCAAACCCAATGCACCTAAGAACATTAGTAAATCTGGACTTAGACCGCCCTCCGTTTTGGTAAGCTCGGGAGGGGGTGATTTCCGCACTCTTGTCAGAGGCTCTATTGCCGCCGACGCCATTGATTTGCTCCTTCCTAACCATTTCCGGTAGTATACGTTACCGGGGGAGAATAATAAAGTTTTGTGACATTAGCTCATCTAATTGCTTTTGTCCTGATAGATAGTTTTTTGCCTATCATCCAACTCAGCAACTTACTCAGCTTGCCTCAGTCCAATCCTTAAACCAAATCCTTCAACTGGGTTTGCATCTGATGCTCAAGTCCGCCAAACGTGATACTATCCCTCTTGCTTCTGGTAGTTAGCCTGCCGGAGACTTAGGAGACTTTGGCAACGCCCGGGTATCCACTGAAGCGTAAGCATACTGGCTGGGCAAAAATTCAGGAGTCAGAAGCGAAGAGTTAGAAGTCAACGATGACCTGGATTCTCCTGAATAACTCAGTCTAATCCAGTCCTAGTACGACTGAGTGTCGCTGAAGAAGCGACGATTTAAGGAGTTTACCTTTCTAACGGGTCAGGATGAATTCATCAACCGTTGGATTCTAGCATCTGGGTTCTACCTCAGAGATGGCTCACCGCTTCGCGCGGCTGTCCAACTCTCCTATTGCTCGATCTGTTCAGCGTCTTGCGATCCAAAATCTATGCAATTGCGACAAACCCTTCGCCGCACTAAAATTGTGGCTACCATTGGTCCAGCCACTCAAAATCCACAGGTTCTAAAAGCCCTAATTGAAGCGGGAGCCACCACACTGCGCCTCAATTTTTCCCACGGCGCTCATGAAGATCATCAGCGCAGCATTCGGCTAATTCGTCAAATTTCCTTTGAGCTGAACCAGCCCGTCGGAATTTTGCAGGATTTGCAAGGACCCAAAATTCGACTTGGGAAATTTGAAAATGGTTCGATTCAGCTTAAAAAAGGAGATTCGTTCATCCTAACTAGTCATCCGGTCAAGGGGACTCAGCAAATCAGTTCTGTCACCTATGATTTACTGGCGGATGAAGTTCCGGTCGGCTCCACGATTCTCCTGGATGATGGGCGCGTTGAAATGCAGGTTGAAGCAGTGGATCGGGCCGCCAAAGAACTTCACTGTCGTGTGGTGGTTGGCGGAGCGCTCTCCAATAGCAAGGGAGTCAATTTCCCTGGCGTTTACCTGTCCATCAAGGCGTTAACCGAAAAAGATCGGCGGGATTTGTTATTTGGATTGAACCAGGGCGTTGATTGGGTCGCCCTCAGCTTTGTGCGAAATCCCCATGATGTGCTGGAAATCAAAGAACTCATTTCCAATGCGGGAAAACAGGTTCCGGTCATCGTCAAAATTGAAAAGCATGAAGCCATCGAACAGATGGAAGCGATTCTTTCCCTGTCAGATGGGGTGATGGTGGCGCGGGGAGATTTAGGGGTGGAACTGCCCGCAGAGGACGTGCCTATCCTGCAAAAGCGGCTGATTAAAACAGCTAATCGATTAGGCATTCCGGTGATCACCGCCACCCAAATGTTAGACAGCATGGCGCAGAGTCCGCGTCCCACCCGCGCTGAAGTTTCTGATGTGGCGAACGCCATCCTGGATGGGACAGATGCGGTTATGCTCTCTAATGAAACAGCTGTGGGCAAATACCCAGTTGAAGCCGTAGCCACCATGGCGCGGATCGCGGTCCGGATTGAACAAGACCATTTCGGCCAATATATGGATGATTTGGGTGGGGGCTGTTCGATCCCGAATGCAATTAGTCAAGCCGTAAGTCGAATCGCCTCTCAGCTCTATGCAGCTGCAATCATGACCTTGACTAAAACAGGCGCCACTGCCCGAAATGTATCGAAATTTCGTCCCCAAACCCCGATCCTAGCCGTAACGCCCCATGTTGATGTCGCCCGCCAATTGCAACTCGTGTGGGGAGTCAGACCTCTCCTGGTCTTAGATCTTCCCTCAACAGGACAGACTTTCCAGGCTGCCATGAATGTCGCCCAGGAAAAAGGGTTTCTGAAAGAGGGAGATTTGGTGGTGATGACAGCCGGCGCCCTGCAGGGGGTTCCAGGCTCCACCGATCTGATTAAAGTTGAACTGGTGACAGCGCTACTCGGTCAAGGAATCGGGATCGGCGAAGGAAACCTAAGCGGAAGAGCGAGAGTAGCCCACAGCGGTTTAGAGATTAGCGACTTTAACCCAGGGGAAATTTTGGTCACATCTCGCACCAGCGCCGATTTTATCGAGGCGATTCGTCGAGCAGGGGGAATCATTACCGAAGACGACGACTTAACTGGCCATGCGGTGGTAATTGGACTTCGTCTAGGAATTCCAGTGATTGTGGGCGTCAAAAACGCAACTGAGATTATCCGAGACGGCACCATTCTGACCTTAGATGCTCGCCGGGGACTGGTGTATTCGGGAGCCCTCGGCGCCGGATCGGCTGATATTGCGCTGACAGTCTAGCTGGCCGCCTAAGGGTCGGGATTGCTCGCGGGGTTTAGGGGGCATTCAAAAATAACTTCACATTTTAGCGCTGTGTAAGCCTTTCAGACTCCTCATGCCCTGCTGAAGTTATTCTTACACAGCGCCTTAGTTGCTGAGCAGTCCCACCAACCCTAGTCAACTCCTAGATTAGTAAGAGCCCAGAGGCGATGATCCCCGGTATATCCTCTCCGCTTGCTGGCGTGACAATCGGGTAGCGCCGGGTAAATGGCTTTGAGGGGTAACAAAGGAGGCTTGGTGTTTTTGGTTTGACGAAAGCTTACTGAGGGGAGGAACAAAAGTATGCTTCTCAGCGTCATAAGCTAGCACTTCGCCAGTTTCGATGTTGTAAATCCAGGCGTGGATTGAAAGATCGCCTCGATAGAGTTTGGAGTGAATGACTGGATAAGTGCGTAAATTCTCAATCTGGGTAAGTACGTTTTCAGCCACCAGGACTTCCATCATTTCCTCTTTGTCAAGATGGCCATAGTTTTCTTTAACTAAACGCCGCGTCGCCTCGGTATGTCTGAGCCAGTTATAAACGAGGGGCATTTCTTCGGTTAACTTGCCCAACTGCAATAAGCCCTTCATCGCTCCACAGTTAGAGTGGCCGCAAACAATAATCTGCTTGATATCAAGGGCGTGAATAGCATACTCAACGGTGGCCCCTTCTCCTCCGTTCGTTGCTTCGTAAGGAGGGATGATATTGCCCGCATTGCGAATGACAAACAGTTCTCCCACATCCGCCTGGGTAATCAGGTTAGGATCCACCCGGGAATCGGAGCAGGCGATAAATAAAACTCTTGGATGCTGCCCATGGGCCAATTCTCGGAATAGGTTTTGATGGCTGGGATAGTAATCTGTTTGGAATTCACGCAATCCCTTAATTAGTTCCTTCATCAGCCGATTCCTTTACCTTCATGGACCACGGATGATCGATAACGAAACATCCCGATCTTTAGATTGCCATATCAAGGGCGTGTTAAAACCACAGGTTTGCTTATCAATGCAATTGCTTCAGCTTCTTAAATGAAACGTCCCTTTTCTTAACAATGTTTTTTAAAAATCACCCATTGGGGGAATAGATTCTCAAGTTGAGTATTTATTTCTGGGTTTTAAGTAGAGGGTAGATAGTAGGCAGTAGACACGCCTGCCCCATTGCCGACTGCCCGCCACCGCACACTGAACCTGGAAGCGCATCGATAGTCCCCTAGCACATCCCTAGCTTTTTATGACAAGCCAACAAGTAGACAGGGTTAAGACGGTAAAATTTATATTGCCCTGCATAGTTCAAAAATACTATATTTAGGCCATGGTTCAATATACGCTTGCTCAAAATCCAGAGGTTATTCTCCCTGTTCCTGGCAAGGACTCGTTAAAGGCCCGCGAAAAGGCGATGGATCAGCTCATTGAATTGATGGACGAGGGCAAATTATCCACCCCTCTCGCAGATGGGTTTGGTCCTCAAGAATTCATTGAAGTTAAGGAGCCTCCACCCCGCACTGTTGAGGAAGAAGACGCCGTTGTGCAGGCGGTGCAAACGTTGAGTAACCTCGCTAAATTGAAGATGAAGGTTCAATCTTCCCACACTGAAGCCATGAAGGTGAGGGAATTGGTTGATTTGCTGTTTGTGGATGAAACAATTAGTGACGAGCAAATTACTAGCTTAAATGAAGGATTTAAGGTGCTTAAGCAGTTTGCTCAAACCAATTTGCGCTATCGGGACGCGCGATCGCAAGCAGAAGAAGCCCGTCAGGTGTTAGATGACGCCCTCAAATCTCCTGATGAAAAGTAATCTAACTGAAGGCTACTTGGCGGCAACCCCCCTATACATATATCCGGCAATCCGGGGCAACCCTTCAGCGTAGAAACGGTCCACAGTCACTACCTTAAAGTAACGCTCAAGCAACGTCTGCATTGGGCGGTTGAGGTGGCAGCCATCTGCGATCACTCTTTGAATAGGGGTGAGTCGATCCTGCCAAATTTGGACGCTGAGGTCAGGGCTGCGGCCATGTTCTATGAAGAAAAAACGTCCAGTCGGCTTCAGGACTCGATGAATTTCCTGGAGCGCCTGATCGATGTTGGGGATACTACACAAGGTCCAGGTGCTGACAACGCTGTCGAAGGTATCGTCGGCCATCGGCAACGCCTCACTGCTCAGAAGCTGAGTGTCTATAGCAAAGGGGGAGGCTGCTATTCTCGTCTCGGCGATCGTCGCCATCCCTGGATTAGGATCGACAACCGTTAACCGGCTAACCCCCTTCGGATAGTGTTGTAGGTTCAAGCCAGTGCCAAAGCCAATTTCCAAGACATCTCCTTTGACATCCGCCAGCAAAGTCCGCCGATAGTGAGCAAATCCCTCCCCTGACATCGACCAATCCAGCAGCCTTGGCAGTAATACCCGTGAATAAAAACCCATACTTTTCCAGCGAAAATTACACGCTATGCTAGTACATGTATTGACTGTAACCTAGGCTTGCTTAACGAAATCTGGTAGGGTTTTATTTTCACGTAAGCTATCAGGGATACGCATGAAGTCTTTAAGGGGACGAGACTTACTTAGTCTGGCCGATTTGGATAGTGATGAGGTTTACAGTGTCTTAGATCTCGCCGCTAAGATGAAAGCGTGTGCTATTAACCTTCAATGCCGCCAGAAAGTTCTGGGATTAGTGTTTCAGAAGGCGTCCACCCGCACCCGCGTCAGCTTCTCAGTGGCGATGTATCAATTGGGGGGACAAGTACTCGACCTTAACGCCAACGTGACTCAGGTGAGTCGAGGAGAACCGACAACGGACACTGCGCGGGTGCTTGATCGCTATCTCGACATCGTCGCGGTTCGCACCTTTGGCCAACAAGAAATCGAAGAGTTCGCCCACTATGCCGAAATTCCCGTCATCAATGCGTTGACGGATCTGGAGCATCCCTGTCAAATTTTGGCGGATCTATTAACCATCCAAGAGGAATTTGGCGGCCTCGCAGACCTGACCTTAACTTATCTCGGAGATGGCAACAATGTCGTCCATTCTTTACTCTTGGGATGCGCGTTAGTTGGAATGAATGTGAAGGTCGCCGTTCCCAACGGGTATGAACCGAACTCCGCCATTGTCAATAAAGCCAAACAGCTTGCAGGCGATCGGAGTCAAGTCGTCATCACCCATGATCCTCAAATCGCCGTCAAAGATGCTCAAGTGCTCTACACGGACGTATGGGCCAGTATGGGACAAGAATCATCGGCCGATTCCCGTATACCCATTTTTCAGCCTTACCAAATTAACCAAACTCTCGTTGCGATGGCGAGTCAGGACGCTATCGTCCTCCACTGCTTACCCGCCCACCGCGGAGAAGAAATCACAAACGACGTCATAGAAGGACCCCAGTCAAGGGTATGGGACCAGGCGGAAAATCGCCTCCATACTCAGAAGGCCCTACTCGCAAGTCTCTTAGGAGCCGTTTAGGAGCGCTGTAATATTGAGGCGCTTTTTTTATTGCAGAATTATCCACGCCTCAATTATTCTTTTACCCCCCTATATTCTCTAAAGAGTCGCCGAACGTCGGGATTTTCTCTGGAAAAATGCAGCAATGACGCCTAGAAGGGCAAAACCCAAGACACCAGCCAGAGGATTTTGGTCAATACCCGTAAGCCATTCAGGAATCTGTGGGGAATAGCGCACCAACTGCCCCACAGTGAACAGGTAATACCCCCAAACCAACCCAGCATGAAGACCAATGGGCGCTCCTAATTTACCAGAAGCCTTTCTATCCAGGTAAGCGGAGGGCGAGCGTTTAGCCCAAACTAACGCCATACCCAACAGAACCAAGCCAAAGAATTGAGGCCAAGTTTCAAATATCACAGCAATCGGCCGGAGGTAATGCGCTAAAGCGAACAGCAAACTGCTAATCCACAAGGCCAATTCAGGCGAATAATCACGCTCTAACTCGAATAATAGCCATCCCCTAAAAAGAAATTCCTCAGCCAAACCCACTACTAGGGCGACGCCCAATCCTTGCAACAGGATGATGGGAAAGTCGGAAGCAGGCGGCTGCAGAGAAATCCACCCCAAACTCGTCTGAATTAAATACAGGCTAATTACCCCACCGAGACCAAACACCATGGCCTTTACCAAGTCGACCCCCAATTCTGGGGCCCACACTAAACCGTAATGGTAAAAGGGATAAGAGAGCCCATGTAGCCGTCGTCCCCACACCCATGAGAGAACAAAAAATTCTAGGTAAAGAGCGATCAGGCAAGCAATATTAGGACTTTGGCCTGATATCAACCAATAGAGAAGAGCGATGGGCAACCAAAGCAGCAGTAGCAGTGAGAAAAAGCAAACAATTCTCAGGGCGGCTCCCCAACGGGCAAGATCAGACCATTGAATTTTCAAAAGAAAACCTTCAGTAGAAGCGCATTATTCATCCGGCTCGATTGTGCTGGTGAGCCCGCGGGATTGTAAACTTTCGCAATAAAATTCAGCGTGTTCGAAGGCGCAGGTGATGACCAGCGCTACGCCTGCTGTATGAGCTTGCATCATGATGTCCACAGCCTGAGGAATTGTAAGACTAGGGACCGTTTTGACCAATGTCTCCACAACGTATTCCATCGAGTTGAAGTCATCGTTGTGGAGCAGAACACGATAGCGTGGGGCAAGTTTACGAATTGTCGAACGACGTTCAATAGTCTCAACCGACACGAATGTATCCCTTCCTTACTTCTAGATCACTTAAATCAGAGCCGAATTGATGGACAATCGCCAAACCAACAATATCTATTGTAAGTAGTCAGGCTGGGCAACCCATACCACATGCATACAACATTTGTTATAGCACCCTCAGAGGGAGGAGTCAGACAATCCAGCTAAATTTATTCCAAATTTATGGGGAAGCAAAAAAGACTGGATCACGAGTCTTGAAGTACTGCCAGCTAAGCGCCAATTTTTGATTTTTAGCCTAATAAGTGTCCTTAACCAAGCATTCAGAGCAGTTCAAGACATATTGACTTACCTTGATTAAGGGAGACTATAGCCGCTCCCCTTAAAGATCACCCCAGAAGATACCCCTAGATGACTCAGCATGTTTGACATTCAACCCCATCAAATAATTTATTTAGAGCACGAACACACCCGTCTATATGTGGAAGCGATTCAGATGGTGAAGGCCCGAAAACTATGCTGGGCGCGTCCATTAGTGCTGCTTTCCCAGACTTCCGACTCCTCAGAAACGCTAATCACTCCAGATTTTTCCTATTTAGGCTCAGATAACCTATCCCTATACGCCCTCAACGAAAGTCCAGATATCCTCTGGCCGATTGAGTTATTTCATCCCGCTCTAGATACAGAAGTATTGCCTTTACTGAGTCTATTAGGAGCTGCAAAACAGCAGGGGGACAACCAATTAAACCGCCAGCGCCTCAGACAATTCATTCAAAAACTATGGGCGGCCAATCAAAAAATATTTGAAGAAAAAACGGGATAAATTGCCCCCAGCGATTGCTGCGCGCCTATCTAAGGGCTTCGGGTTATGCAATTGCGTTAAGTTCCTTATCCTGGGAAGTCAACTCCAGTTGTTCCAGAAGGCCGATTAATTCTTGTTCAAACGTAACCTGAGCGCGATTGGTTCTACCGCCGACATATAGCCGCCCGTCACCCTCTAGCGCCCAAACTTGAGAATGAGAAACGTAACTCATCATGACGCCAAGCATGAGGAGGCCAAATCCCAGATATACAACTGGAATCCCGGGATCTGACTTGATTTGTATCCCAGTGCTGCCGATCAACTGATCGACGGCCAGGATCGCTCCATTCACTTCAGTCGCCATTCCAGCCCGGACAGTCGACACCAGATTCCCATTATTGTCATAAACCAGGAGGGTCCCCTGCAGATCTTGGGCAATCAAGGAAACACCCTCGCTAAAATCTGGCTTGGTCGGGGTCCAGGTTCCCCAGAACCGACCGCCTCCCTGGGTGTCGAGTAAAGCCATCGGAAACTGCAGCACTGGACTTTTGTTAATTCTCACTTTGACCGCTGCGATCGCCCAATCCGCCTGATATAAAGTGACGCCTTTATAGCGCAAAGGTTCGTTCACCCATATCGTTTTACGTTTGACCTCTTCCCCCGCCTGATCAAGCACCGAAAGATCCGAGTAAAACTGATCAATCGACCCTTCAGGCGTGTAGTCAATCCAAAAGCGGTTGACCCGCACTGACCAATCTTGAGGAATTCTCCCCGCTGACCAAGGCCCTGCGTTAAAAACATTCGTGATGCGAAAGGTTTCGCCGCTGGGGGTCATTTCCTGAGCCGTAAACCCCATCATGGATCCCATAATGGCGCCCAGCAGAATAATCAGCATGCTGGCATGAACCAAAATTGGGCCAATTCTACCCGCTAGACCTTTCCGGGCATAGAGTTTGCCCTCTTCTTGAAATACTCGATACCGTTTCTCAATCAAACCCAGTTTAAGTTGGTCTAAGGTCAGATAGGACAACTCTGTACTGAGGGCGAGTTTCTGAAACTGGCGGGGTTGAGTATAGAATTTCCAGCGGCGGGCGGCTCTCAAGGCCGGAAACTGACGGGTGAAGGTACAGGCGGTGAGACTAGAGCCAAAAAGAATTAACAGCGCCAGAAACCACCAGGTCCGGTAGACATGATCCAGCCCCACAATCAGCAATAGTTTCCAGGTCAAGAAACCAAATAGAGCCGGATCTTCTGGATAATTCGCCTGATAAAACGCCAGGGATTGCCCTTGCTCAATCACTGTCCCAGAAATGCTGAAAACCGCGATGGCGAGCAGAAGCAGGATCGCCAACCGCAAATCAGCTAACAACGGTAATAATTCCTGGCGAAAATAGCGCTGTGGCGCTTTCCACCAAAGAGATAGAGTGGATAAAAATGAGGTATCTGAAGTCATTAGAAACTTCCCGATGGGAAGAACCGAAATAGCAATGAGAATACGCCAAATCCTAGCAACAACGCTCCACTCGCTGGAGTAATCCAGCCAGACCAGCGCCGTAGCTCAAGGAGTTTCTTGATCGAAGCGGTGAAAGCGCCCGCCAAAACCAATGGAGCGACATAACCAACGGTGTACGCCAACAGTAAAGCCGCTCCCAGCAACGGATCGCTGGTTTTAGCAATCCACGCCAGCAATGTAGCCAGAACTGGCGTACTACAAGGAGACGCCACCAGACCAAAGGTCAATCCCAACAAATATGATTTACTGCCTTGGGGCAAGTCCGCCGCCAGAAAGTCAGTTCCGCTAAAAGACGGCAAGGTCAGTGGCAAAGCTTCTAATAGGTTTAAACCCATCAAAATAGCGATCACACTCACCACAATGGGCAAGCCAACGCCAATTTGTCCATAGACCGACCCGAATACACCGGCAATCACCCCCAAACCAGCTAATGTGGTGGCTAAACCCAACGCAAACCAAGCGGACTGAACTGCTGCTTGGAAACGGCTCTTAGATTCGTATGCTCCCATGTAGCCCACCGTGATGGGCAACATCGAGAGCATGCAGGGGGTCAAACTTGTCAGCAAACCCGCTAGACAGATAATCCCCACACTGACCACGGACAAATGATCAAGCTGATTTCCCACCAAACTATTGGCTACTTGACTTAACTCATACAAACGAGTTTGGAAAGTTTCCCACATAGACAAGCTAATTCAACAAACGCTTGATACGCATAAGACTCACTTAAAGAGTACTTACAGGGACTGACGACTTGAAACGGGACGATTCAAACCAGATAGCCAATCAGCCACTGCAGCGAAGAAGTCAAGACCTAACGCCGTCAGCACTGAGACTCAACTCTGATCACCGGCAACAGACAACTGCTCGCCTACTGCATCAAACCGCCTCACTTAAGTTGGCTCCCTTAAATAATTGTATCGAAGCTTGAAGAATCTCCCACCTTTGAGAAATAAGCCTAAGCCTTAAAGCCCCAAAAAACTGTGGATGGATGATGGGTGTGGGATAGATTGTGGATTTTAGATTTTGGAGTTTGATTCCCCCAACTCCCCCAGCCCTTCCTTCTTTATCCTCCCCTGCTTTCCCTACCCCTCTAACTACCCCAAAGAAGTCTCTCGCCGCCGCGATCGCCGTCTTCTTCGGGGGGAATAGGAGGTGGGCTGTAGAGGCACCACATCCGCTTCTCGACTTTCCCGAGCGACTCTAATAAGTAACGCCGCCGCCAATAAACTGGCGATGACTGAGTTGCCGCCATAGCTAAACAGAGGAAAAGGGAGACCCGTAGTGGGTAAAGCGCCCGTAGCGACGCCAATATTGAGCAGAGATTGCCCCACTAAAAGGACAGTTACCCCCACCGCCACTAATCGGTGGACAGGGTTAAGCGCTCTGATCGCCACAACCAAAGCTACAGTGGCGTATGCAGCCAGCATTAAGAGGAGCAATAAGCTGCCGACAAAGCCAAATTCCTCAGCATAGACCGCAAAGATAAAATCAGTATGTTGAATGGGTAAAGAGGCCTTCATCTGGGATAGTCCAAAGCCAGTGCCCAGAATGCCGCCCGACCCAATAGCCAACAAACTTTGTATCAATTGGTAGCCCGCCTCGCTTGGATCCGCCCAGGGATTCAGAAAAGAGATAATGCGCTGGCGCTGATAGGTTTTAAGGGTAATGCTCAATACCCCCAAGGTCACTCCGCAGACCGCAGCGCCGCCAAGATAGAGATAAGGCAATCCAGCGGCCAAAGCGATCAACCACAGAGTAATCCCGCAAATTGCCGCCGTACTCAGATTAGGCTGAGCCAAAATAGCCGCCAACACAAGCACAAAAATGCCAATCCAGGCTAAGCGAGTCAGCCATGATAGCCGATTCCACTGACCGAAAATTCGGGCCCCCTGTAACACTAAAAATGGCTTAATCCATTCAGAGGGTTGAATTAGAAATGAACCCAGCGGCAACCACCGAGTAGCGCCGTTAACGGTCACCCCAATATCCGGAATCAGCGTAACGCCAATTAATCCTAAAAACAGGATGACCGCTAACCCTGACAGTTTCAGAAGGTGATGGAGAGGAGAATTGACCAACAGATTGAAACAGATCAATCCCAGGCAAATCCAGAATAACTGCCGCTTGAGATAGTAAAGTCCATCCTGCCAGTCAAGCAAGGCGACTGAGTAAGAAGCCGAAAACAGGATAACGATCCCTACCAAAACCCATAGCAAAGTTAGCCAGCGAAGCAGCCTAGCCTCCAGAGCCCAGTCCTTCACTGAAGGGTCAAACAAGGGAATTAAACGACGGATATCCAAGAAATAACTGGCCACCTGGCGTAAAGTCAGCCGCCAGTATAGCGGAACTGTAGCGGATAGGGAGGGAGTTAGGGGCGCAAACGCTAATCGCTTAAACCAGCGCAAATATAGTCAAAATAAATGGCCATTTCTTGACCGGCTTCATCCCCTAACAAATCAACAGTGACAGACTTCATCGCTTGTATAGCCGACACAGTCGCATCAACAGGAACGCCCAAGGACTGATAGGTCTCCTTGAGCCCGTTCAGGACTCGCTCGTCCAAAATTGAAGCATCTCCCGCTAGCATGGCGTAGGTAGCATACCGAAGGAAATAATCCAAATCACGAATGCACGCTGCATAGCGACGTGTCGTAGACAATTGACCGCCTGGACGAGTGACCTCTGCAGCGGAAAAAGATCGGGCCACCGCGCCCTTAACGATATCAGCCGCATTGGCATTAATGCTCTTCGCCGCTGATATCCGAAATTCACCCGTTTGAAAATAGCTCGTCAGAGTCGCCAAAGCAGCTCCATCAAGATACTGACATTGAGCATCAGAAGCGTTAATAACAGCAGTAACAGCGTCTTGCATGATTTTTGCTTCCTTAAAAGGCAATTAAAATTTAATAACACACTGCTCTAAGCGGAAAGATCTACATCTGTAGTCACATCCGCGACAGCATTACGACTAATCCCTGCCAAAGTTACATCTTCAACTGTTCAAGCCAGCTCACAGCAGCATCCAAAGGGGAAGGCGCAAAATTACACAAAAAAGTTGATCAATCGTCACCTCGAAACTAAACCCCTGATGGGAAAAAAAATCAATCAGAATGACTCACGTCTTATTGACTATCCAGACTTTTGTCATTATTCTCGGGTATTCCGACAACAATGCCTAGACCTTTTGTAATATTCCGTAATATCACCAGTCTCTCTGTTATCGCGTTTAGGGAATCCGTCTAGGGGATCAGCCAGTCAAATCATTCGCATCTTTGCATTCGTATCTTTAGCCCCCGTCGATTTAACCTCAATACCGCTGTTTGAGTAAAGCCGTTTGAGTATGGAGCGCCCTCTGGCGAAACAATATGAGCCGTGACCAGCTGCAGCAAAAGAGTACTGATTGTTCAAAATCTCTGCAAACCCACAAAAAATGCGGCTTCCCCAAAAACAGGCAAATTTTCTAAAAAATGGGACATTTTTGGGCCAAAAACTATCCAAAAGAAGTCAATGCCTATTTTCGAACTCCATTAAGTATTATTACCTTCGCGTGATATGATGAGCCTCAGCTTAACTTAAGCAAGTGAACTATCGAGGCTAGTTTTCTGAACAGTGGACTCGTCAAACGAGTATCAGGAAGATCCATCCATCGTAGAAAATTCCGAGTCTAGTGGTTTGCCGCCGGAGCCAGATTCTTCTATGCAGGAGTACGCTCAGCTGCAGCGAGAGTTGCTCATGGCGACTCTAGTAATCGCGGGAATTGTATTTTTCTCCACATGGATTTTTTATACTCTCAACACCGCTCTAAACTATGTCATTGGAGCATGCACTGGTGTGGTTTACTTGAAATTGTTGGCTAGAAATGTTGAGCAGCTAGGCAGGGAAAAGGAGAAGGTAGGCAAAAGCCAACTTGCTTTGTTTGTTGGACTGATTATAGTGGCCTCTCAATTGGATCAGCTACAAATCATCCCTATTTTCTTCGGATTTCTTACATATAAGGCTGCTGTCATCGTCTACATGGTCAAAACCTTGTTCGACGTCTAGCTTGCTTTTTCATTCTATCGAGATAGCTTTATCTTGCAAGTTTCCATGCCTCCAATGCCTCATCAACCTGACTGAATTTGAGGATGCTAAGTTGCTGGACATCTTTAACACCTTCACTCTGGCTGAGTTAGAAGTCGGTCATCATTTTTATTGGCGACTAGGCGGTCTTCAACTCCATGGCCAGGTTTTTATGACCTCCTGGATCGTGATTGGGCTGCTTCTGATTGCTTCGCTCATTGCGACCCGTAATGTCCAGAGGGTGCCTCAGGGAATGCAAAACTTCATGGAATATGCCTTGGAGTTTGTTCGAGATATCGCCAAAAACCAGCTTGGTGAGAAGGAATACCGTCCCTGGGTTCCGTTTATCGGCACATTGTTTTTATTCATTTTTGTTTCCAACTGGTCCGGCGCTTTAGTTCCCTGGCGGCTTATTGAAATTCCAGAAGGGGAGCTCGCTGCTCCGACGGGCGACATTAACACAACGGTTGCATTGGCGTTGCTAACTTCGCTTGCCTATTTTTATGCAGGCTTTAGTCGCCGGGGTCTGGGGTATTTCGCCAAATATATTGAGCCCACGCCCATTTTGCTGCCGATTGCAATTTTGGAAGATTTCACCAAGCCCCTTTCACTCAGTTTCCGTTTGTTCGGAAATATTCTGGCGGATGAGTTGGTGGTGGCGGTATTAGTTTTACTAGTGCCCCTGTTTATTCCGCTGCCTGTAATGATGTTGGGTTTGTTTACCAGTGCGATTCAAGCTTTAGTGTTTGCTACACTGGCGGCTGCCTACATTCATGAAGCTCTGGAAGGGCACGGTGAGTAAGGGAGCTAGGAACATTCCTGAAAGCTCTCAGCTCTCACTATAGTCGCTCATCGGCTCTCGCCGCCGACTTGAAGCATTGTACAGGTTCGTTACAGTCATTAACTCAACAAGCGTAGTAGTGACTCGTAATCCTGTTCAATACAACCCAGTTAACCCATGCGTTAACCTACGCTTGTTCATTTTGTATCCCCTTGTATTTTACTGAAAGGAAAAACATCATGGATCCCATCGTCGCTGCTGCTTCGGTTTTGGCTGCTGCTCTAGCAGTTGGTTTGGCCGCTATCGGTCCTGGTATTGGACAAGGTAACGCCTCTGGTCAAGCTGTGGAAGGGATTGCTCGGCAACCTGAAGCTGAAGGTAAGATTCGCGGCACCCTGCTTTTGACGCTGGCCTTCATGGAGTCTTTGACAATTTATGGCCTAGTTATTTCTTTGGTTCTCTTGTTCGCTAATCCTTTTTCCTAACAATTGGGGCTTAGTAGAGGCGTTGCACGCAACGTCTCTACAGTCATCAATTTATCCACTCTAAAGTTCTAGTCCCTAGCTTGTTTAGCGGCTTTGTTTCTGAATAGGTGGATCTTTGGAATGAGGCGAATCGATTGGGGTCAAGGAGATAGATAATGTTTGATTTCGATGCAACTTTACCCTTGATGGCGCTCCAGTTTGTGCTGTTAACGCTGGTTCTGAATGCAGTCTTCTATAAGCCCTTGACTAAGGCTATTGACGAGCGGGAAGACTATATCCGGACAGGCAGCACCGACGCTGCAGAACGGTTGGCCAAGGCTGAACGTTTAGCTAAGCAGTACGAGCAAGAACTCGCGGAAAGCCGAAAGCAGTCCCAGGCGATTATTACCGCAGCTCAAGCTGAAGCCCAGAAAATCGTTGCTCAGCAGATTACTGAGGCGCAACAAGAGGCGCAGAGTCAACGTGAGCAAGCTCAAAGGGAATTGGATCAGCAAAAGCAGGAGGCTATGACTTCTCTGGAACAGCAGGTTGAAGCGCTAAGCCAACAAATTTTTGAAAAGCTTCTGGGCTCTCAGTTGGCATAGACGAGGTTCAGTCCTCACTTTTGCAGAGGCGTAGACGCAGGAACTTGAAAATATCAATGCAGTTATGAGTATCATTGGGACTTCTTTATTGCTTGCAACGGAGGAAGGTGGCTTTGGTCTAAATTTCAATCTTCTAGAGACCAATCTCATCAACCTGACTATTCTGATTGGATTACTCGTTTACCTTGGACGGAATGTTTTAGGTAACGTTATGGCTGAACGTCGCCTCACAATCGAGACAGCCATTCTAGAAGTAGAAAAGCGCCAGAAAGATGCTGCTGCGGCTTTAGCGGAACAGCAACAGCTCTTGACTGAAGCTCAGTCCTCAGCGGCCAAAATTAAAGCAGAGGCGGAGGCGCGTTCACAGGTTGTCAGAGCGGATATCCTAGCTCAAGCTGAGCGGGAAATTCAGCGAATGAAGCTCGATGCTGCTAAAGACCTCAGCTCTCAACGAGAAAAGGTTATTAAAGAGTTGCGTCAGCAAGTGGCGGCTTTGGCAATGCAAAAAGTTGAATCACAGCTTCGAGATCAAATTGATGATTCACTGCAGCAAAGGCTGATTGATCAAAGTATCGTTCTGTTGGGAGGTCGTTCGTGAGAGATAGTATCGTAACTTCAGAGATACTGGCTCCCTATGCGCAAGCGCTTATGTCTCTGGCGGAGTCTCATCAGTTAACGGAGCGCTTTGGTCAAGATGTTGGTTTTCTGCTTGAGCTGCTTGACAGTTCGGATGAACTTCATGAGTTTTTGGCCAGTCCTCTAGTGCAGGCAGAGCCTAAGAAAGCCGTTTTGCGGCAAGTTTCAGGCGAACAGGTGCATGAGTACGTCCTCCGATTTTTGATGATTTTAGTGGATCGGGGACGGATCATTTTCCTGGAGGGTATTTGTAAGCAGTATCAAGAATTGCTTCGTAAGCTGAATCAGATAGTGCTAGCGGAAGTGAAGTCGGCGGTTGAACTGTCTGACGCTCAGAAAGACGCAATCCGTCAGCGCGTGATTGATATCACAGGCGCTCGACAGGTTGAGTTGGCCACCAGTCTTGATAGTGAGTTGATTGGGGGCGTGATTATCAAAGTCGGCTCCCAGATTATTGATGCTAGCCTGCGTGGACAACTTCGGCGAATTGGCATGCAGCTTAGCAGCGCGGCTTAGATTTAACGATTTGACAAGCCCTGAGTTTCAAAAATCTGCAGTAGCCCTGAGTTTTTAATCAATTAATTGAAACAAATCGCTAACGACTAAACCGCAGACTGAATCCTTGTTCCTTCATCATTACAGCAAGTCAAAAGAGCAGTTCCTATGGTAAGCATCAGACCTGACGAAATTAGCAACATTATTCGACAGCAGATTGAACAGTACGATCAGGAGATTAAGGTTTCCAATGTAGGTACTGTTCTGCAAGTGGGTGATGGTATCGCCCGTATCTATGGCCTGGAGCAGGTCATGGCTGGAGAACTTTTGGAGTTTGAGGACGGCACTGCTGGCATCGCTCTGAACCTTGAGGAAGACAATGTCGGCGCCGTGTTGATGGGAGACGGTCGGAAGATCCAGGAAGGGGGATCGGTGACCTCAACTGGACGAATTGCTGAAGTTCCGGTTGGAGAGGCCGTTCTCGGGCGCGTGGTGGATGCTCTGGCTCGACCCATCGACGGTAAGGGAGATATTCAAACCGATGAGTCTCGGTTGATTGAATCTCCTGCGCCTGGCATCATTCAACGGAAATCGGTGTATGAGCCGATGCAAACTGGAATTACCGCCATTGATGCGATGATTCCCATTGGCCGGGGTCAGCGCGAATTGATTATTGGCGACCGACAAACCGGCAAGACGGCGATCGCAATCGACACCATCCTTAACCAGAAAGGGGAAGACGTTATTTGCGTTTATGTGGCGGTTGGGCAAAAGGCGGCGTCAGTTGCTCAAATCGTCAATGTGCTTGAGTCTCGGGGCGCAATGGAGTACACCATTGTGGTGGCTGCAAACGCCAATGATCCGGCTCCGCTTCAGTTCTTGGCCCCTTACACCGGCGCCACATTGGCTGAGTCCTTCATGTACAAGGGCAAGCACACCCTGGTGATTTACGATGACTTGTCTAAGCAAGCCCAAGCCTATCGCCAGATGTCCCTCTTACTGCGTCGTCCGCCCGGACGGGAAGCTTACCCCGGCGATGTGTTCTATCTCCACTCTCGTTTGCTGGAGCGGGCCGCTAAGTTGAGCCCTGAGTTGGGAGAAGGCAGCATGACCGCGCTTCCCATTATTGAAACCCAAGCTGGCGACGTTTCCGCATACATCCCCACCAACGTGATTTCGATTACGGACGGTCAGATTTTCTTATCCTCAGACTTGTTTAACTCAGGTCTGCGTCCCGCCATTAACGCAGGTATTTCCGTATCCCGAGTCGGATCTGCAGCCCAAACTAAGGCCATTAAGAAAGTGGCGGGTAAAGTGAAGCTAGAGTTGGCTCAGTTTGACGAGCTGCAAGCTTTCTCCCAATTTGCTTCAGATTTGGATCAGGCGACTCAGAATCAGCTAGCTCGGGGGCAACGCCTGCGGGAGTTGTTGAAGCAAGCCCAGTATTCACCGCTATCCTTACCGGAGCAAGTGGCGCTGATCTATGCGGGCATCAATGGCTACCTAGATGATATTCCCGTTGACAAGGTAACTAGCTTTACATCGGCGCTGCGTTCTTACATCCAAACCAGTAAGCAAGAATACGCCAGCATCATCAAGGAGAAAAAGGTTCTCACTGAAGAGGCTGAAACCTTGTTGAAGGAAGCCATCACTGAGTGTAAGCAGAGTTTTGCCGCAGCTTAAGGAGATGAGCTGTACGATATCGGTTGTTAGCGAATAGCTTACCTGGGCTGACAACCGATAGCGGCTAGCTGAGTGAAATAAAAATTATGCCTAATCTAAAGTTCGTTCGCGATCGCATCAAGTCGGTCAAAAATACTCGTAAGATTACCGAAGCTATGCGCTTGGTAGCCGCTGCTAAAGTACGTCGAGCCCAAGAACAAGTCACGGCGACGCGTCCATTTGCAGATCGGCTGGCTCAGGTGCTTTACGGTCTCCAATCTCGACTGAAGTTTGAGGACGCCGACTTGCCGTTGTTGAAAAAGCGGCAAATCGAGAATGTTGGATTGTTGGTTATTTCGGGCGATCGAGGTTTGTGCGGCGGCTACAACACCAATGTTATCCGTCGGGCCGAAAACCGCGCCAAAGAATTAACCGCTGAGGGTGTTGGATACAAATACATCCTGGTGGGACGCAAAGCCGATCAATATTTTCGGCGGCGCAATCAACCCATTGACGCTAATTTCACAGGTTTGGAACAAATTCCAACGGCGGTCGAAGCCAACCAAATCGCCGATGAGTTACTCTCCCTGTTTCTCTCCGAAACGGTGGATCGGGTGGAATTGGTTTATACTCGATTCGTTTCTTTGGTCAGCTCAAGGCCCGTTATCCAGACCTTACTGCCTCTAGATCCTCAAGGTTTAGAAGCTACAGACGATGAAATTTTCCGTCTGACTACCCGCGGCGGCGAGTTTCGGGTAGAGCGGGAGAAGATAGAAACTCCGGTGCAGAGTTTACCGCGAGACATGATCTTTGAACAGGATCCTGTCCAAATTTTGAATGCGCTGTTACCCCTATACCTGAACAATCAAATTCTAAGGGCTTTACAGGAAGCCGCAGCCAGCGAACTGGCGGCCCGGATGACAGCGATGAACAGCGCCAGTGAAAACGCTAGCGAGATGGTTAAGAGCCTCACCCTGGATTACAACAAGGCCCGTCAGGCAGCTATTACCCAAGAGATTCTGGAAGTCGTTGGCGGGGCGGAAGCACTCGGTTAATCCAGTTTTCGGTTGTGAAAATCAGAGTCAAGACAATTAGAGTCAATTAGACTGCAATTTCTAATTTCTAAGTCTATCTGCGGCAGGGCGGCACAGTGCTACCCCTGTCGCTTTTTTTTGACCGATCAGTTTTTTTTGATCAATCAAGTCATGCCCCCCCTCTCCGGACCTCCCAAAAGATGAAACCGATCTGGGCCGAATCCGCCGAATCCGCCTTAGCGGTCGGGTGACCGTCACTCCTATTCATGATCAAGGCTTAACGACAACTGATAAATTTCACGGCGCGGCAGAGACGTCAGCTGAGCCAGTTGTCGACTCGCCTGAGAGCGGGACAGTCCTTGGTTTAAGAGACTGGCTAATTCAAGCTTCAGTTCTGCTTCCGATAGGTCAAGCGCTGCCTGAGGAGCGCCCGCTAAAACCAGGGTGAATTCGCCCCGGGGTGGGTATTCGGTGTAATGGAAGATGGCGCCCTCAAGGGTTCCACGCCAGAATTCTTCATGTAATTTGGTCAACTCCCGGCCTAGGGCGACGGGCCGCTGCTTTCCCAACGATTCGGTTAAATCCTCAAGCGTTTGGAGGAGACGATGGGGCGCTTCATAGAGCACGATAGCCCGCGATTCAGTCCGTAGCTGTTCTAGGCGATCGCGGCGATCCTTCTGCTTAGTCGGCAGAAACCCCTCAAAGACAAACCGCTCGGCCGCAATCCCAGCCCCGCTCAAGGCAGTTATAACCGCGCTGGGACCGGGAATAGGGATAATGGGAATCTCAGCCTCTGCGCAGGCCTTAACCAATTTATAGCCAGGGTCGGAGATTCCCGGCGTCCCGGCGTCAGTCACCAAAGCCAGGGTCTGACCTTGCTGGAGTCGCTGGAGCAATTCCGGGATACGCCGTTGGTGATTGTGATCGTGATAGCTTACTTGGGGGGTGTCAATCTGAAAATGCCGCAAAAGTTTACCCGTGTGGCGGGTATCTTCAGATGCGATCGCATCGACTTGATTGAGGGTCTGAATCCCCCGAAAGGTCATATCTTCTAGATTGCCAATCGGCGTGCCGACCACATACAGGACACCGGGTTTAGACTCCATTTTGGACAGCATAAGGTTAAAATATCGAACAGTTGGGCTCTACTCAGCCAGGGTCCAAAGTTGAGGCGCGGCCACCTCATACCCTTGAGCATAGTCTACTCCGAGCGATTTAACCTTCTCCAAAATTGGGGCGTTGGCGACATACTCAGCAATCGTTTCTAAGCCCATGGCGTGTCCCATATGATTGACGGCTTCAACCATGGCGCAATTAACCGGATCATTAACGATGTCTGCAATAAAACTGCCATCAATCTTGAGATAATCCACCGGCAAATTCTTCAGATATCCTAAAGAAGACATACCGCTGCCAAAATCATCCAACGCAAACCGACATCCCATTTCCCTCAAATTGTTGATTAACCGGATGGCGCTGTTGAGATTTGAGATGGCGACAGTCTCAGTAATCTCAAAGCAGACAAATTTAGCAGGAATATTGTAGAAAGACATCTGATCTTTGAGGAAATCGAAGAACTCATCGTCATTCACACTGGCGCCTGACAGATTAATCGTATGCAAACTTAAGGTATGGGGATTAGACAGTCGCCTTAAATTAGCAGCGAGTCGACTGAAGACATTAGACACCACCCAACGATCAATTTTGGGCATCATCCCGTATCGCTCCGCCGGAGGAATGAACGCCATGGGCGGAAATTTTTTACCCTGTTCATCCACCAATCTGAGCAAGACTTCATAGTGATCAGTTGTTGTCGTCTCAGTTCCCAATGGCGTAATTTTTTGTAAATACAACTGAAATTGATTATTCTCTAAGGCTTGAGAGAGTTGCAGGAACCACTGAATCGAGGCGGATTGCTGAGCCAACTCCTGGTCATCCGGACGATAGACATAAACTCGATTTCGGCCTCTATTTTTGGCGGCGTAGCAGGCGGTGTCAGCCTGAATCATCAGGCTGTCTGGGCTAGGACTGTCAGCATCCACCATCACCAGGCCGATGCTGGCCCCAATTGCGAACACATGCTCCTGCCAAGCAAATCGAAATTTTTGGAGGCTCTCACAAAGCGTATGGGCTAACTGCAGCGCATTCTCCAGCGGACACTGATAGAGTAAGAGCCCAAATTCATCTCCTCCCAATCGGCTGATAATATCGGCTTTGCGAATTTTTGTCTGCAATAGGGCGGTCACTTGACGCAATAGTTCATCGCCAGCGCTATGACCACAGGTGTCATTAACGATTTTGAAATGATCTAAATCGAGATAGCCCAGAACATGACATTGATTCTCCATTCTGGCGTCATTGACCGCTCGTTTTAGATATTGACTAAACTCACTGCGATTGAGCAATCCAGTCAGAGCGTCGTGGCTGGCTTGCCAGGAAAGCTGATGCGCCATTCGGCGTTCTTCCGTAACGTCGGTAAACACCAGCACAGCGCCAACAACCTGGCCAGACTTAGCCCGAATCGGAGCGACTGAGTCGCGAATGGCGAATTCGTCACCGGTTCGACTGATTAAGGTGGCGTAATGGTTAGTGATATGAACAATCCGATTCTCTTGCAGCGCAACTTCAACTGGGTTCTCTAAAGGCTGACGGGTCCGTTCATGAACAATTTTGAATACATTCGCTAGCGGCAGTTCCTTCGCTTCTTCCATCGACCACCCGGTGAGATATTCGGCCACGGGGTTCAACCCATTCACCCGCCCCTGAACATCCGTCGTAATGACCGCATCGCCAATTGACTTCAGCGTCACTTGCGCCAGTTCTTTTTCCTGGAAGAGGGCCTGCTCCATCGCCTTGCGCTCAATCGCGTAACGCATAGCCCGCACCAGCAGAGCGCCATCAATTTGACCTTTGACCAAATAGTCCTGGGCGCCTTGTCGCACTGCCTCAAGCGCTACTTGCTGATCATTAAGCCCGGTCAGGACTACCAGGGGTATCTTATGGGCGGCGGCGTGTATTTTTCGAACATTATCCAGTCCTAAGCCATCTGGCAGCGACAAATCCAGCAAAATCAGATCGGGGGAATTTTGTTCGAGCGCAAGAAATGCATCCCGCAGAGATTCAACCTGTAATAGTGCGAACTGGGTTTCACCGGTTTCTTCTAGCGTTTCCTGAAGCAAATCAGCATCCGCCAAACTATCCTCGATCAACAGAATGCTGAGGGATTTTTGGGTCATGACGTCCCTGCTGCTGACATAAAATACTTACTACCGAAGGATTAAAGTTCGGCTAATACGCCTATACACTTCATAGTCATCGTATTCGCGTTGCCCCCATCCCAGTAGAGGGGGAATACATAAAACGCCCTCCACCCCGAGGGAAAAAAACTCCGTGTTTTCTCTGACAGGCTCTCGTCTTGAAAGCGTGAGGAGTGATTCAAATCGCCCACGCTTTTTTCACCCTCGACGTCTAAGTATTTTTGGGGGGGAGTTTGACCACAGTCAACCAAAAAGCTTCGGTCATCTCGATCACCCGCATGAACTGGGTGAGATCGACGGGTTTAGCAATATAGCAATTGGCGTGAAGTTTATAGCTTCGCAGCACATCTTCTTCAGCCGTCGACGTGGTGAGAACGACAATCGGAATGGTCATTAAATCCGGATCGGTTTTAACTTCCGCTAAGACCTCTCGACCGCTTTTCCTAGGCAGATTCAGATCCAATAGAACAATATCAGGTCGAGGCACGACAGCGTAATTTCCTTCCTGGCGAAGAAAACTTAAAGCTTCTACACCATCTTCGACAATGTGCAAGTTATATAACACTTTACCGCTTTCAAACGCCTCGATCGCCAGATCGGCGTCTGTTGGGGAATCTTCAACCAATAAGATTTCTAGGGGTCGAGTGAGTTGATCGATCATGGGCGTTGCATCACTTGACTAATACAAAATGCTCAAGCGTCTTTCGATAAATATTGGAAATCATAACGATTTCAAAGCTCTGTTGTTAATGAATAAGCTTTCCTGTTTGGCGAGGCGCTTCTTTATAAGTCAGGGTTAAATTCTACAGCCTGTCGCTTTGTCAGTTGTGATCTAAAACAACCTGATTTAACCCCTCAAATTACGGCGACATAGTGATTAACTTATCCGTCAATTCATCCATCAATGGGTTAAATTCTACAGCCTGTCGCTTTGTCAGTTGTGATCTAAAACAACCTGATTTAACCCCTCAAATTACGGCGACATAGTGATTAACTCGTCCGTCAATTCATCCATCAATTTAGAAAAGGCAAGGTGAAATAAAAAATTGTCCCTTGGCCAGTATCTGATTTTACCCATATCTGACCGCCGTGGCGTTCTACAATTTTTTTGCACACCGCTAGCCCAATCCCCGTGCCCGGATATTGCTTACGGGTGTGTAAGCGTTGGAAAAGTGTGAAGATGCGTTCGGTATATTCTGGCTCAATCCCAATCCCATTGTCCCGCACAAAAAAGAGCCAGCGCCCAGGCAACCGATGGGAAACGCCGGGCGGATCAGACACCACTGTTCCATCACGGGTTCGCCATCTCCCTTCGGTATATCGAATGGCTGAGATATGGATTTTGGGAGACTCTTCCCCCTTGAATTTAATGGCGTTGCTAAGTAAATTTTGCAGGAGTTGAATAAGTTGACCTTCATCGGCCATTACCTGAGGTAAAGGGTCAGAGGTCACGGCGGAGCTAGACTGAGCGATTGCGATCGCTAAATTGTCTAAAACCTTCTCCAAGACTTGATCCCCAGAGATGAGTTGAAACGTCCCACGGCGTTTGCCGACTCGGGAGTAATTCAGTAAATCCTGAATCAATTGCTGCATTCGGTTACCCCCATCTACGATGTAACCGATATATTTATTCGCCCTGGCGTCGAGTCGACCAGCATAACGCTTTGATAATAGTTGGCCGTAGCTAGTCACCGCCCGCAGCGGTTCTTGCAAGTCATGGGAGGCGACATAGGCGAACTGTTCTAGGTCTGCATTTGAGCGTTCTAGGTCACGAGTGCGTTCAACTAAAGCGTCTTGGCTCCGACGGTGTTCCAACGCGCTGGCGAAAATTTCCGCAACCATTCTTAAACGCGTCACATCGCGCTCGCTCCAGTCCCTTTCCGACCGAACTGACTCGATACTGAGCAAACCCAAGAGCGAATTGGCGTAAACTATCCGCACCGCCACCAGCGACTGGATTCCGTCTGATTGGCATAATGCTTTTTCGGCGCTAGCCTCTGGCGGCAAATCAGACAGTGATCCGATTCGCACCACGCCAACCCGCTGCAGTTGCCGATCCAACCATGGGGCGTGCGCGCCCAGCAACCCCGCTGTCAAATCCAGCTGAGTGGGCTCAATACCGGAGACGCACCAGGCGTAGACACACTGGGAAGTTTTGCTTTGATTCGGTCTGAGAATAACGTGTCCACGGTCAGCATGCATGAATTCACTGATCGCTTCTAAGGCGGTTTCAATTCCCTGGTCCACTGCATCTGGGTTCAAGTTGATAAATTGATTAGAAATCTCACTGATGAGTTCTTCCAACTCAGCTTGGTACTTGAGGGTCGCTTCTATCTGCTGACGCTCCGTAATTTCCTGGTGCAACAATTGATTCGCCTGGGTCAACTCAGCAGTACGCGATTCAACCATTTGCTCAAGCCGATCCTGGTACTGCCACAATTCCGCTTCAGCCTGCTTACGCTCGCTAATATCTCGAATAATGGCCAAAAAACCCAGGGCTTTACCCTGGCTATCCTTAACCGCCGTATCGACAGTTTCACTCACAAACACACGGCCATTCCGACGACGGCAACTCACCTCGTAAGGTTTCAACCGCGCCTCTGCATCGAGGTTGAATCGGCTCCGACCTTGGACCTCATAATCGTCGACATTAGCGTATAGGATTCGGGTATGTCTGCCTCGCACCTCATCGGCGGAATACCCAAACATCTGAGTAAAGGCAGGATTCAGCAACCGCATATGGCGGTCTTTATCGGCAAAAATCAGGGCGTCAGGAATCGCTTTGAGGATCGCTTCAAACTCAGCGTTCTTTCGATCAAGGGACTCCTGTAAGGCTCTACGCTCAGCGACTTCCTGAATTAGCTGCTGATTCACTCCCCGTAGCGCCGCTGTACGCTCCCACACCCGATGTTCTAATTGCTTGTTGGCTTGCTCCAGATTCTGATTGACCTGACTGAGCGTCTGCTGAATCTGCTTAAGCTGGGTGATCTCTCTAGCAAACACAACAATACCCAACGGAGCGCCTTGAGAATCATGATGAACCGTCTTGGTGGTCAAATAATGCCTGAACTCACCTTGGACACTAACAGTTTCTTCAAACGTAATCGATTGAGCAGACGCAAGTAGTTTCTGATCATCCGCCTTAATCCGAGCAGCCACTTCAGCCGGGAATAAATCTGCATCCGTCAGCCCGATGATCGCCTCAATCGATTGACTGAACAGACGGGCTCCAGACTGATTAATCAGTTGATAACATCCTTGAACATCTTTGAAGAAAACCGCATCCGGCGTTGCGTCAATGATAGAGCGCAACAGACTGTAGTTTTCCTGCAAGGCGCTTTCTGCTTCCTGACGCTCTTGAACTTCTTGAGCTAATTTCTGATTAGCGACGGTTAATTCAGCTGTTCGGTCCTTAACCCGCTGCTCAATCTCCGTCTGAGTCCGCCGCAGCATCCCCTCAACCAACTGACGTTCAGCCACTTCATTGATTAGCGACTGATTGATCCGACTTAATTCGGCAGTCCGTTGATCCACTAATTGTTGGAGTTCGCCAACCGCACCGTACATTTCCGTAATATCAAGGACTCGTAGAAGATTCGTCTGAGTGATAATACCCACCAACTCTCCGTGTTCCCCCGTAATCACAAACCGGTGAAGATGCCGATATTGCATTTCCCGGTGCGCTTTCCACAGGGAATCCTCGGGATGGACTGGAATCAACGGACTACTCATTACCGTTTGGGCTTGGGTCTGCGCTAAATCCAGGCCCAAGGCCTGAAATCGGACAACATCCCGCTCAGTGACAATACCCACAGGAATCAGCCTTTGGGCGGGAGAATCGTTCTTTTTCCCGCCCGACATTCCACGCCCCCCATGCTCTTCTTCTCCGCCTCCCCTCTCCGTGATTTCCTCCACAATCACCACACAACTCACCTGCCGTTTAGTCATCAGCTCAACGAGACTGAGCAATGTAGCCGTAGGTGGGGCATGGATCACTTGAGTCGTCATCGCATCGCCAACCTGCCGACCTTTGAGTAAATTATCAGGCTGCAACGCATGACGAATGCTCGTAGGCGTCACAACCCCAATCAGTCGGCCTTGGGGATCAACAACCGGAAGGTAACGAATTCGATGCTGCTTCAACAACGCTAGAGCAGTCAACACATTTTCAGATTCGGATTGGATCAGAGTCATCACTTTCCGAATCATCACCGCAGCGATCTCAGTGTCAGAAAGGTTGACGCCTACCGCAGTCAGCCTGACAATATCCCTTTCCGTCAACACGCCAACCAGACGATCGCCTTCCACCACAAAAGCACAGCACGTCCGAATTTGACTCATCTGCTTAATGACAGCCGGAACAGCCATATCAGGCGTCACGGAAAGAATGCGGCGTTCTATCGCCCGTTCCAGATGAGGGAGATGGAGATGTAGGTCGGAGACTTGCATGGCAATAGCGCTTGCTCGGGAGAAAATTCGGCAGGTCGTAATTTGTTTTAAGTGTCCTCAAGGCTAGGGAGCCCCCCTAACAATCAGCTGTGTTTTGTATGCTGTGTTTTATATATAGGTCTCTAAAAGTCTCTAAAATCAGCTCCTCAAGGGGGCATCTCCCTTTAAGACGTCCAGATCTTCATAAGACAGCCCTATCCGGACTCACCTCTCTATTTAATCCTGCTTAATTGAAGCTCAGAAAAAAAAGGGCGATCAACTTAAATCGGGCAATTTACATCAGGAAATTTTCCTTAAAGCGGAATGGACAAGGCAGAATCCAGTTCCTGACTGCCTTCCGCTTCCTTACTTCTTTCTCTCCTGAATACCCGTAGCTTAAATTACTCGCCAAAAAATTAAATAAGAAGAAAGTTTGAGTATCAATTTTCTTAAAAATGGGAACTCTATACTTCTAATCCGTTTCTCTGTAGTCTCCATCCCGCTCAAGCATACGAACATTGTCTGCATAAATCTGAATTAACCGATTTGTACAGCTTGCATAGCTGAGGCATCAGACACACACCACAGAACGTAAGCTCAAACCTGCTGAGGAGTTCCATGACAAGTGATAATTCCACACCTCATTGTTCGGATTTGACAGCTTCTAAGGCGCGCACCCTTACTGACATCACCGCCAATGATCCAGTGATCGGGAAGCCTCAGCAGTTAGAAGCCTCTCCCCACAGGAACGCTAACTTTTTCGTAGTCGGGATTGGGGCCTCCGCCGGAGGTTTGCAGGCGCTGAGAGATTTTTTCGCCCATATCACCAAAGACAGCGGAGCGGCTTTTGTTGTCATTCAACACCTGTCGCCAGACTACAAAAGCCTCATGAAAGAACTCTTGGGGCGGTACACTCACATCGCCATCCATCCCATAGAAGACGGCATGGTTCTGGCCCCTGATTCAATCTACTTAATTCCACCAGGACACAACCTAAAGGTCTGCCAGGGACGCTTTTCTCTCACCCAGCAAAAACGTCCAAAGGATGGAGAACTGAATCTTCCCATCGATCTGTTTTTTACATCCCTAGCCCAGGACTGTTTGAATCGCGCCATCGCCATTGTGCTTTCCGGCACGGGTAGCGATGGCATCCAGGGCATCCAAGCCATCAGCCAGGTTGGAGGAGTTGCATTGGCGCAAGATCCCACTACCGCTGAGTTTGGCGGCATGCCTCAGAATGCCGTCAACACCGGTATGGTGAGCGCCGCTCTACCGCCTCCAGAACTCGCCAAGTTAGTATCCAGACTAGTCTGCGACCCGCGCGAGCGTCAAAAATTTCATCCGATCCCTCCCTCAATCCCGATTCAAGAGAATCAACTTCAGCAGATTCTGCGGCTGCTGACCCTCCACGAAGGGATTGACTTTAGCCATTACAAAACCAGAACCCTAATTCGGCGGATACAACAGCGGTGTATGATTGCTGGATTTAATGATGTCAATCTCTACCTCAAGACCTTGGAAGCCTCTCCTGAACAACGGCAGGTGCTGAGGCGGGACATACTGATTTCAGTAACCTGCTTTTTTCGCGATCCTCAAGCTTGGGAGTTTCTCAAAACACAAATCCTACCGCCTCTAGTGGACAAAATGTCTGCTGAGGCCCCCCTACGCATTTGGGTCACCGCGTGCGCCACCGGAGAGGAAGCCTACTCCATGGCCATCTTAATCGACGAGATCGCAGCAAACCAAGGAAAGCCTGTTCACGCCAAAATTTTCGCCACCGATTTAGACAACCAATGTCTGGAACAGGCCCACCAAGGAATTTATCCCGAAACCATCGCCGATGACATCTCCGAACATCGTTTACAGCGCTACTTTAACTACACAGAAGGTAAATACAAGGTTATCCGCCGTATACGAGAACTCATCGTCTTCGCACCTCATAACTTGGTGAAGGACGCCAACTTTAGCCGACTACATTTGGTCAGCTGTCGTAATGTACTGATCTATATGGATGCGCCGCTGCAGCAGCAAATTCTGAAAGGATTACATTTCGCCCTAGATCGAAACGGACTGCTATTCTTGGGCGAAGCCGACAGTTTGGGGGAACTGGAAGACGAGTTCATTACCTGCAGTTATCATTACAAAGTTTATCAAAAACGGCGCGATGTGCAATTGTCGCATGTGTGGCCTGAGCGGAAGCTCATCAAACCTTCTCCGCTCGCCAGAAGGCTCCCAGCTAGATTTCCCCGAACCCAATCCAACTTAGGGAATGAACATCGCCTGCAAAATGCCTTTAGACTGCTTGTCTCCATTCGGCGAGACTGTTGCCTGATCGTAGATAAGCACGGCCATCTGATTCATGCGTTTGGCGCCACCCCAGATATTTTGCCGCCGCCTAACGGTCAGGTTAGCAACGAAGTGCTTAAAATGGTGGCTCGCCCCTTACAGTTACCGTTGAACACAGCGCTGAATCGAGCCCGTAAAACAAAAGAGACGGTGCATTACAACGCGATCAACTTGAATCCCGAAACGTCAGCTACCGTCAACTTATGGGTCGTGTTCTATTCGAGCAATCGATTGGCGGACGACTATTTTATTGTGTTAATTCAGCCAGGAGCCCCCCCCTTAAAAAGGCCTCGACCGCAGAGTATAAACCCTGCTGAACAAACCTCTGGAGAGATTTTTTTTGAATTAGAGTCCCAGTTAAAAAGCACCCGAGAGAGCTTACAAGCCACCATTGCAGAGTTAGAAACCGCCAATGAAGAACAGATGGTGACCAACGAAGAACTCGTCACCTCCAATGAAGAACTGCAAAGCGCCAACGAAGAACTGCAATCGGTCAACGAAGAACTCCACACCGTCAACGGTGAATATCAATCCAAAATCGAAGAGCTGACTGAACTTAATAACGATATTGACAACCTGTTGGCCAGTACTGACATCGGTGTCATTTTTTTAGACAGGGAGTTGCGCGTCCGTCGGTTCACCCCAGCAGCAACTCGAGTTTTTTCAGTGGTTCACAGCGATGTGGGCCGTCCCATCACCCATCTGAATCACCATTTAGACATCAACAATTTGCATCACCAGCTGAAAGAGGTTCTAGCCGCCAACCAATCTCTAGAGCGTGAGGTCAAACTAAACGATTCAGAACAATATTTGCTTCTGCGCGTTAACCCCTACCGCTTACAGGACCAGAAAGTGGATGGATTAGTGCTGACCTTGATCGACATCACCGTCATTACACAAACCCAAAAAGCGTTACAAGAAAGCAATGCGCTACTGCAAACTGTGATTAACTCAACCCCTGATCAGATCCATGTAAAAGACTCTTCAGGGTGCTATCGGCTGGTCAATGAAGCAACTTTGAGGTTCTTCAATATGCCGATGGAACAAGTCATCGACTCCGATCTCATAGATCTAAAGGTATTGCCAGAGGCTGCAACCCAAAAATCCCTTGAGGAAGATCAAAGAGTCCTTAAAACAGGGGAAAGTTTAACCTTTGAAGAATCCCTACAAACGTTCACAGGAGAAGAATTCCATCATCTAACCACCAAAACTGTCTGCCATAATGCGGAGGGCGCTTTACTAGGCATTGTCTCCTTTGTCCGAGATGTCACCAAACTAAAGCAGACTCAGGCTAACCTACAACGGAGCAACCATGATTTGCAACAAGAAATCGCTCAGCGGCAAGCGGCTTTGCTGGCCTTACAAGAAAGTGAAGAACGTTTTCGCGCCACCTTTGAACATGCGGCGGTCGGGATCGCCCATATCACGCCCAATGGCGTCCTACTCCGCTTAAATCAGCGCTTCGCCGATATCGTCGGTTTCACTAAAGCTGAACTTGAGAATACAGCCTTCCAAGAAATTACGCATCCAGACGACCTAGACACTGATGTTGATTATGTGCGGCAGGTTATGGCTGGAGAACTTTCCGCCTACACCCTGGAGAAGCGCTTCATTCGCAAAGATCGGACCCCTGTTTGGGTAGAGCTAACAGTGGCGCTGCTGCGCACTGAAAACGGAGACCCTCAATATTTTATCTCTGTGATTCAAGATATCAGTGAGCAGAAAAAGTTAAAGGCGGAACGTGATCTTATCTTGCGGGAGCTCGCCCATGAAAAAGAGTTGGCTCAAGTGACTCTACACTCGATTGGCGACGCAGTCATCACTACGGATGCCGAGGCTCGAGTGCAGTACTGTAATCCAGTCGCCGAACAAATGACGGATTGGTCTACGGCGGAGGCGCAGGGTCGCCCGATACAGGAAGTCGTAACCTTGCTAGAGGAGGAAACCCGTGAGCCTGCCTTCCACCCGGTGGCGACTGTACTGAACCATCAACAGGGTATTTGCACAGCTGAAAATTTAATTCTGGTTTCGCGAACTGGCCGCGAATTCACCATCAGTAAATCTGCAGCCTCTATCCGAGATAACCAAGGTCAGCTTCTAGGGGTGGTTACAGTTTTCCGCGATGTGACTGAAGCGCGTATGCTCTCGCGGCAACTTTCCTGGCAGGCCAGTCACGATCCCCTCACAGGATTGATTAACCGTCGACAATTTGAACAAGAACTAAACCATGCTCTGGTAAACGCCCAGATGGACGATCGTCAAGAACACATCCTGTGCTATCTGGATTTAGACCAGTTTAAAGTGGTCAATGACACATCGGGCCACCTGGCTGGCGATGAACTGTTGCGACAAGTGGCGATGTTGCTGAAAGGCAGTGTAAGAGGCTCTGACTATTTGGCCCGTTTGGGGGGCGACGAATTTGGGGTGCTTTTGCAGAACTGCCCGTTATCCCGGGCCGAGATCATTGCTGACAATCTAAGAGAGGCCATCCACGCTTTTCGCTTCGTATGGGACAAGCGCACC
>JASJDH010000136.1 GCA_030065175.1 Leptolyngbyaceae cyanobacterium MO_188.B28
ATAGAGACGTTGCTAGCAACGTCTCTATTTATGGTTATCATCTTTGATGATTTTTGTATTCACTTCTTATCCGGTTGAGTTCATCACACTAAGTTGGGCCGGATAAGCGCCTATGCATTTAAGTTGCGCATCAGTTATTGAAGTACATTAGATGACCCTTTGATGCACATCCGATCAAGACGATTTAATTGAGGAGTTTATCGGAATAAGTCCTTGTTTTTCAGGCGCAGATTCTGGTCTTTCTTTGGAGACTGTTTTATGAAGCAGACTCTCTAATTGCATTCTGGTGGAAAGAGTAGCGCCAGAACGCGAATGGGCGTTTGGCATCTCCTGTCGGCAGGTCGAACAAAACCAGTAGATACTTCCCCCTCGAATGTGACGAAGTAAGGTATTTGAGCAACAAAGACAGTAATTCATTTTTTTAATTTGGAGGGTAGTTAAATTGAACGGAATAAATCAATTGTTGAAACAATCGAAATCAAGTCTGCGCTAATAGGGTTTAATCTATGTCTGGCAGAGAGATTGCAATTGTTAAATAGAACACTTAAGTAACCGCCGCCCAATGCCAGAGGCTAGTCGTCTTAACGTTCCCGGGCAATGTCATGTGATCATGAATTGCAATGAAATGAAACATTAGAGTTACTAAAGTTCACTCCGCCCAATGTTTCGCTCGCCCCACCGCCTTTTGCCAGAGGTTGAAATTCTCTTGGGCCGTCTTGGCGTTGGCGCCCGGTTCAAAGATGCGATCAATTTTGCGGGAATTGACCAAGGTTAAGTAATCTTCCCAATATCCCACCACTAATCCTGCGGCGAAGGCGGCTCCCTGAGCGGTGACATCTAGGATGGCGGGCCTTTCCACCGGAATGCCTAACACGTCTGCCTGGAACTGCATCAGAAAATTATTTTGGCAAGCGCCGCCATCTACTTTTAACTGCTGAACCGGCGCGCCGCTGTCTTGATTAACCGCTTGCACCACTTCTTTGACTTCGTATGCGATCGCTTCCAGCACCGCCCGCACCATATGTTCCCGTTGAACGCCGCTGGTGATGCCTAAAAAAGCGCCGCGAGCGCTCATGTCCCAATGGGGCGCGCCCAATCCGCTGAGGGCGGGGACAAAGTACACGCCGCCGTTGTCAGAGACATTTGTCGCGAGAAGGTCGGTCTCAGCTGCACTAGTGATTAGCTTGGCGCCATCCCGCAACCATTGAATGCAGGCCCCAGCCGTAAACATGCTGCCTTCCAGGGCATAACCCACTTTCGCTGGATTGCCGCCACTGGCGTCGGTCCAGGCGATGGTGGAGAGTAGTTGATTCTGCGATCGAGCAATCTCTAGTCCTGTATGGGCCACTAGAAAGGCCCCCGTGCCATAAGTACATTTCAATAAACCGGGGTGATCGCACCCATGGCCAAACAAGGCTGACTGCTGATCGCCGAAGATTGCAGTAATCGGAACTTCCGCCCCTAAAATGTCAGGATCGGTCACCCCAAACTGTCCTAAACTGGGCTGAACGGTCGGCATAATGTGAGCTGGAACGCCAAATAAATCCAGCAGGGTTGAATCCCATTCGCGAGTCTTCAGGTTCAACAGCATGGTGCGGCTAGCATTGCTGTGGTCCGTGGCGTGAACCTTCCGCCCCGTTAAGTTCCATAACACCCAAGCATCGACAGTTCCCGCCAACACTTGATCCAAGTCCACTGGCGGGTCCGATTGCGCTTTGACGATATCAAGCAGCCAGGCCAACTTGGTGGCGGAGAAATAGGCGTCCAAAAAAAGCCCCGTTCGATCATAAATATCTGGTGCTTGCCCTGCCTCCCGCAGTTGATTACACAACGGCGCAGTCCGCCGATCCTGCCAAACGATCGCATTGTGGAGGGGACGGCCTGTGTCTTTATCCCACAGCAAGCAGGTTTCCCGCTGTACTGTTAATCCAATAGCGGCGATCTGGCTAGGTTCAATCTTGGCTTTTTGCACCGCTGATTTCATGGCCCAGCTGATGTCCGCCCAAATTTCGCGCGGATCATGTTCAACCCAACCCGGTTGAGGATAGTACTGAGTCAATTCTTTATACGCTTGACCGACAATATTACCGTCCTTACCAAAAAGAATGGCCCGGTTCCCGGTGGTTCCCAGGTCCAGGGCCATGATGTAAGCAGGAGATGATGTAGTCATGAAGGGCTGTTGGCGATTAGCTACAAGCACTAGCTTTGAGCACTAATGGCCATGATCCCCAAGAATTTAACCTTGGTATTACATTTATGTGAATCATTGTTTAAATAACCCATGACAGGCGATCTCTGATTAAGCCTTTCCCGGTTTTTGCCTTAGGTTTCAGCAATCACTTCTTTCTGCTAATCATTCGATAGTCGCAGCGTAAAAATGCAGGATTCAGCCTAGACCCCATCGACATGCTTCATGAAGTCTAGCCTCCAGTCGATTCTTCCCTAGCCACCCAGTAGTTATGGTAGGTGTGTAGTGTTTTCATATACTGCACTCGCTCGAATGCAGTGGGATCGGGGCAGTGTAGCTGGCTCATGACGCCGCGGAGTTGTGAGATAGATGTATACTCATGCTTTATCAGCCAATCTTTGAGCCCTTGCTCGAGCACGCGCAGATGGGGAATTCCATGCCTCAGGAGAGCGCTGACGATCAGGGTGACGGTCGCCCCCGCCATCAACATTCGCACCACGTCCTGAGCTTTGTGGATACCGCTCGTCGCCGCCAGGTCGGCGGCGATTCGTCCATAGAGCAGAGCGATCCAATGCATCGGCAATCGCATATCCTGGGGAGAACTTAAAAGCAGATGGGGACTCACCTCCAAGGCTTCAATGTTAATGTCGGGCTGGTAAAACCGATTGAATAGCACCAAAGCATCGGCGCCTGCTTCCGTCAGGCGCTTGGCCATATTGGCGGGACTGCTGAAGAACGGACTGAGCTTAACCGCGATGGGGAGATTGACTTGAGCGTTGATCCGGCGCACGACTTCCAAATACTGTTCCTCAACCTGAGCGCCAGTGCAATCTAAATCGGTGGGAATCGAGTAAAGATTGAGTTCAAGGGCGTCTGCGCCCGCCTGTTCAATACTCTTCGCATAATCCACCCATCCCCCAGTAGAGGAACCATTCAGACTCGCAATAATCGGAATCGCCAAATTGTTTTTAGCCTGATGAATATGCTCTAGATACTGTTCAGCGCCAGCAGGGAAGAGTTCCGGTTCTGGGAAAGTCAGGGTTTCTGCAAAGCCATGGGCGCCCTGTTCAAGATGACGCCGCCGTTCCAGAGCGTCCTGGCGCATTTGTTCTTCAAAGACGGAATACAGGATGATCGCAGCGGCGCCCGCCTTTTCCAGATGTTTCAATGTATCCAAGTCTTCACTCAGGGGCGCAGCCGCCCCGACCACCAAGGGTGTTCGTAAGTTCAGTCCCAGGTAGGTCGTGGTTAGGTCCATATCGAAACCTCCAGGTTAAGTGGTTTGGGTGGGTCGAGCGGCTAGATATTGATACATGGGGTTTAGGAGGCGTCAGAACAATAAACAACGCTAAGGCTGAAAAGCTTATCTGATAATGAAATGGCTCTTATAAGCTAAAAGGCTTTCAGTCTAAGGGTTTTTGAGATTATGCACGCATATTGTCTAAAGGAAGCAAACGTCAACGCTAATGGATTAGAAGCGAGAGCAAAATCAAATATTCGCGTTTTAGGTTCTCTTTGATTTTGGATTTTCTTTAGGAATCAGCTCTTAAACAATCGCATCGACAGGATAGGTCGGAGGTTTGACTTTACTCGCAGCGCCCATGTCATTGGCGTTAGCTTTTGATAAAGGATCGGCGGGTTCCAGTAAGAGCCCTTCACTGTCTTTCAATTCAAAGGATTTTAGGTCGGTCAAATCCTCTTTGATGTCCAATCCAGGAGTGGCGATCGCCACCTGCCACTGAGTCATATCTAGCTGTAGCCAATCGCTTAAGGTAACCGTCATCGGTTCGCCGCCCATGTGGGCGATCATCACCACTTGCTCAGGCGGAGCGTCGCCGCTGGGATGGGGCTGGGATCTGATGCCGTAGAAGAGGGTACGCTGATCATCGCTGATGCGATTGAAGCGATCGCGGCCCGTCAGATTTTCCCGCAACCAGGGATGGCGACAGCGATATTCCCGCAGCAACCGACCAAAGCGGCTCAGATTAGGAACCATCGATTCGGCGTAACGGGCGACATTGCAAAGATCGTGGCCATCCTCCATAAACGCCATGGCGAAGGCCTTGAGTTTAGGAACGTCCAGCGTCGCTAAGAAGTGTGGCAGGTTAGGCTTATTGAGGTCGCCCAGGGGGGGGATCTCACAGGCCTCATCGTCATCGTCTCCCAGACAATGCTGGCAAATTTTGGCCACCGCATCCAGGTCATAGTCTGTCTCAACCATGGCTTTTTGCAGGGCTTTGGAGAAGGCCACCAGTTGGTCAAAATCATTAAATCCCAGCTGTTTCAGCTGAGGAAACGTGTCTGATTCCAGATACATTTCGGGTTCAATTTGCCATTCCAGAAAGCCGATTTCTTCCGAGACCACTTTGACCCCGTAGCGGTCGTCCGTATTCCGGAAAAATCCCCAAGGCGTTCCCACATTGGAATTCAGGAAGTCCATCGGTAGCCCCGGACTGAAGCCATGCACCCAAAGCTGAGTCGCCGGATTGTTGTAAGCTCTGCGAATAACCTGAGGTAAGGTCTTCCCCAAGTTCCAGTTAATGGAGCCCTCGGGATCGATCTGATTGCCCCGCCGCACCGTATCGTGGTTGCCGCAACCGGTAATCCAGTGATCGCCCTGGAAAATCACCTCACACACCCGCCGCCATTTTCGGTCCCAAAATCCCTTCAGGGAGGGGGTGTTGTGGGCGAAAATCAAGGGGCCCCATTGATAGGACTCCGGTTTCAATTCAATCAGCTCTAGATAAGTGGATTTCTCCTCCCATCCCTCTTGAGGCCAGGGACGACCATCCTCAAAAATGGTGAATAACAGCCGCTTATAGCCCTGAATGTCCTGCACTACATCACTCATGGCCAGTAGATAGGCGTCATCTTGCTCCACCCGGCCTGACAGGGGATTGAAAAAGCGGAAATCCTGCCCGCCGTCGACTCGAATCCCATCCGCCCCGGTGTTGATTTTGCGCCGCTGCATTTCCAATAAGATGGCGCGCACTTGGGGTAATTGATGATTTAAATCTTGGCCATACATGTTCGGCCCCTTGAGAAACTGATAACTCAACAAATCCAGGGATTGGTTATCAGCGTGGCCGTACACCAGGTCATAAATTAGGTGAATCGGACCGGCGGAGAAGTTATGCAACGCGGCGATAAAATCCACCACTTCGTCCGGTCGGAGACTTCCCAGGACTGCCGGGTTGGTGGCGGCGGAGCCCAAAATCGGTACGTCATAGCCCCAATTTTGAGTATTTGACTTGCGTAAGGTAATTTCAAGGGTTGTCGCAGCCCCCTCCCCACTGGGGTCGTCGGGCTCAGCCATGGCGAAAAGCTCATGCTCAACATTGGTGTCTTCCAGGCGATATTCAATCGTCGGCTCCACCGGCAGGAGTTGAATCGCGTCATATCCCACATAGACTTCTTCATCCGGTGTGAGGGGCTGGTTAGCCGCCAACTTCTTTGAGAGGCGTTGATAAATTTGGGTTAAGCCTGCTAACGTCCCTTCAACCGAGGCGGTCTTGGGATGGATCTGCAAAATATTAATCGGGGCGAGGACTCTAGGAATTTCGGCGTCGGGTTTGGACTTAGGGGCGGATGTGCGGCGAAAATAGGCTAAGTCCGACCGTTGCCGCTGCAGCCGACGCATGTCATAGAATTCTGCCGGGGCGAACACACCGTAAGGTAAAGAGTAGGCTAACGGGTCTCGGATGAAGCGGAGTCGGCCTTCCGGATCGACATAGCGGAGCCAATAGAATGAGCCTGCTTGTTCACGAACGCCCGGTTTCATTCCCGATAGGACCACCCAAATAAATTCGCCCTTTGGGGTCACAGGGATGCGATCGCGCCGAAATGGAATGGTTTGCTGCGGCGCGCTAAAATCAATGGGTTCGAGGGGGGTGAAAATTTCCAGATCCAGTTGCCGCTCCGACTGAATCACCTCTCGCGTCAGCTCCGGCGTCCAAAAGCCAATTTCCGCCAGACCATCTCGCCGGTAGTGAGCCCCGAGTCTGCGGGCTAATTTTTGTCCCTTTAAGAAGTAAGTGTCATTGGACTCTGCAATCGCTGTCACCCAATCCAGTAGGGATTGGGTTTCGTCTTCCACCAGTTGGATTTTTCTTAACGTCTTAACCACCGCAACTACTAAAACTCAGTGATTTGAGGACAAAACTAAGCAGTCAAAAACACCAACGCAAATATCGTTGGACCTCCTTGTACGGTATCTTGATTCAAGGGATGAGCCGCCGATCAAAAACCAGAGTCATTCAAGCTGAGGATGCCTGAAAGAAACGTCAAAATAACTAATCAGGCTCGGGATGCGAGGCGGATTAACTGATACTGAAGACTTAGCCGCTAAATTACGAAAAGACGATCAAACTCAAAGAATCTTTCAATCATCATTTGAGTGCGTCTCATAATCTTCACCTCAATCATCGCACCAACCCGACCTAGCTAGTAAGATACCCTCAGAAAATCTAAAGGTAATCCAAGAACGCCCAACTCGAGGCCGATTGTTAACAGGGCTAACACAAGATACTCCACAGCTACTTGTCGCTAACGTTGGGTTGATAGGCTTGAATGAGAAAATTTTCCCTTCGCCTAAGTTAAGAAGCCTAAAAATTTTCAACACTTGGTCAATAACTAATAAGAAAACCGAGAAGCTTTCCTGCCTGTAGAAATTTATTAAACTTGATTGTAACGGATGCCAAATCTAGCAAACAACATTCCAGTTTAGTTGTTTAAGGCTTGAATAAAAGTTATTAAAAAATTGTTAATATTAAACGATTTATCTTTGAATCAAGAAAAATAATTACGACATATTAAAAAATAATACTTTGATGACGTATGAGACATCATTTCGGGATGAGATGTGACTAGTTTAAGATCCTAGTCCCATGAGGTTCGATATTTTGGCCAATCTGTCGGTTAGTCTAGGAGAAATAGTCCTCAGCCTGTTCTATCGACATTGGCAAGGTCTCAATCTTTGGGTTCAAAATTGGAGCGATCGCAATCTCTTGGTTTCTGTTATCCAACATCCGGTAAAGTCTGCTAGTGAATTTTGCCAATATCCGCATTCTCCCCATTCAAAGACCCTTGATGAATTTGTGGGGTCTGTTGTTCGTGACGGAGAAACGTTGGCTCCCCTAAATGTCTTTGAACTTGCCATACACTGCGATCAAACGAGGTCAAGACATGCGTTAAAAAGCGGTTTTGGCTGACTGCTATCCCCTTGTTGCAGAGATAGCTTGGCGGCTCTGTAGGATGATCGGTTGTGTCGCTATATTCGGTATTGCATATTCAACGTCTAGTAAACATCTAGTAAACATCTTTCGCCATGCCCGCCTAAACGCAAGTAAGGTAGTTGCTAATAGGCATGGTCAAAAGGTCTATGGAAAGAGTCAGGAGGTAATTGCATGAAATCTTCGCTTGTGATTCTGTATCATCGTGAACCTTACGATGAAGTTAAGGAAAACGGCAAAATCTATTATCGGGAAAAGAAAAGTCCTAACGGTATCGTACCCACACTTAAAAGCTTTTTTGCCAATGCGGAGCAAAGTACCTGGGTGGCTTGGAAACAGGTAACTAGCAAGCAGAAGGTAAATTTTGAAGAGCGGGTGACGATGGAGGGCGGTAAGGACAGCTGTGTCGTGCGGCGTATTCCCCTAGACGCAGACCAAGTCAAAAATTTCTACCACATCACCTCCAAGGAAGCTTTCTGGCCTATTCTCCACTCGTTTCCAGAGCATTTCACCTATGAAAGCTCAGATTGGGAGAACTTCCAAGAAATTAACAGGCTTTTCGCCAAGGCCGCCTGTGAAGATGCAGCCGACGACGCCTTAATTTGGATTCATGACTACAATCTATGGCTGACCCCTTACTACATTCGGCAACAGATGCCCAATGTAAAAATCGCCTTCTTCCACCACACACCCTTTCCTTCCGCCGACGTATTCAATATCCTGCACTGGCGGGAAGCTATTATTGATAGCCTGCTCTGCTGCGACCTGTGCGGCTTTCACATTCCCCGCTATGTGGAAAACTTCGTGTCCGCGGCTAGGAGCTGCCGCGAGGTTGAAGTTACTCATCGGACGCCGGTTGACCCCGCATTTACCCGAGTTGGCTCCGCGTTGGCGGAACCTGAATTAACCACCCAACTCCGTTACAAGGACCAGTTGATCAACCTGGACGCTTTCCCGGTAGGCACCAATCCCGATCAAATTCTCAAGGTGGTCCACACCCCAGAGGTGCAAGCTCGGGTAGCCCAGATTCGGGAAGAGATCGGTAATAACAAACTGATTATCTCAGCCGGACGCGTGGACTATGTTAAGGGCGCTAAAGAAATGCTGCTCTGCTATGAACGTCTGCTGGAGCGGAAACCGGAGATACAAGGCAAAGTTAACTTAGTTTTGACGGCGGTTAAGGCCGCCACCGGCATGCGAGTTTACCGCATCGCCCAAAGTCAGATTGAACAGCTCGTTGGCAAGATCAATGGCCGATTCTCCAAGCTCAACTGGACTCCCATTCTTTTATTCACCGAGCCCATCCCCTACGCAGAATTAATGGCCTTCTACCGAACCGCCGATATCGCCTGGATTAGCCCTCTGCGGGATGGATTGAATTTGGTGGCGAAGGAATTCGTCGTCACCCATGAAGGGAAGGACGGTGTCCTGATTCTTTCCGAATTCGCAGGGTCGGCGGTAGAACTACCCGATGCAGTTCTGACCAATCCTTACTCCGACAAGCGGATGGATGAATGTATTGAGGTCGCTCTGGAAATGTCTTCCGAGGAACAGGCTCAACGCATGGAGCGCATGTATAAGGCGATCCGTCGCTATGACGTGCAGCAGTGGGCTAACCATATGTTCCGGGAAGCGAAGGCGACGGCTGAGCTTGGCGATAAGACGGAGCCGGCTTTGGTCTAGCCCTCATCCCCCAGCCCCTTCTCCCAATTTGGGAGAAGGGGAGCTAAACCTAAACCCTTACTCGATTGGGAGAAGGATTTAGGATGTAGACGCTTTGCGGCTTCTCGTAGAGTGGGCAGCCAACTGCTTTGAGACATTACAGATAAGGTGATTTCTGAGAAAGAAACTACCGAGAGAAGCCAATTTCGTAGGTTGGGTTGAACAGAGTGAAACCCAACGGTCCAGAGGTTCTGGGAGCGTTGGGTCTCGTACCTCGACGCCAACCTACAGCAGTATATTCATTTCTGGAGATCTCCTAACTTTGTATATACGTATATACACGAAAGGTGATGCAGGGGGTTGTCTTGCTCGGGGTGAGTGCTGACCATATCGCTGCATCAAGCTATCTTGTAGGTGATCATTTCCTAGAAAAGGACGGGATCGAATCTGAGGCGAATATGGATTTAGAGACTCGCAATCGCTTATTTGCCACCCTTGCCGATTTGCCCCAACCCCAATTCGAGCAGCTGTTGTTTAGCCTCAAGCCTCCAGCAGGGACGATTTCTGGAGGGGAAGCGCCCCAAGGTAATCGCGTTTCTGACTTCCTGGCTTGGGTTGAGGGTCCATCTTCCACTTACACCCTGGAGCAGGTTGACGGCATGCTGGCGGGGTTGCTCAACCGCCCTTAACCGCCCCTTCGACCGACTCTGGCGCACGACCGGAGGGGCCAACAAGCGCATCGCCCCGTTATGGCCTGCCCAGCGTCAAGCCGGACGCAATCCGCGAAGATTCTAATGAAAAAAAGCTGATTGACGCGGTGTGGACGGAGGTGGCGGATCGTCTGCGTCAGTCCCTGCACAATGCCATCCTGATTCGGCTGAACATGGCGGAGCAGCGTAGCCAGGTGAGTCGTCCCTGGGACAGCCAGCTCCGCACCGCCGACTCGAACCCCAAACCCCTGGAGCCCGGTGCCCACATTGCCGATGTATTTGACCGCCGGGATGTGGGGGGAAAGCTACTCATTTTGGGCGCCCCTGGCGCTGGCAAGACCACGACGATGCTGGATCTAGCGGCTAATCTGGTTCAGCGGGCCAATGCGCAACCCGATCAGCCGATTCCAGTGATGTTTAACCTGTCCTCCTGGCGGAACGCGAAGCAGAGCATTGCCGACTGGCTGCAGAGCGAACTGAAGCTGAAATATGGGGTGTCGCAAAAAGTCGGGCGACGCTGGCTGGAAGAGAAAACCCTGCTACCCCTGCTAGACGGCTTGGACGAACTGCCCACGGAGCGGCAAGAACCCGCAGCGGAGGCCATCAATACCTGGCTGCAGTCTGGCGAGGGGCCAACTCGCTTGCTGGTGTGCAGCCGGATTGAAGAATATGAGCTGTATGCAAAGAAGCTGGCGCTGAATGGGGCCATTTGCCTGGACCCACTCACAGACGGCCAGCTCCAGGACTATCTGAACTCGATGGGTCAGGGGGAACTGTGGGATACCTTGCAGCAGGATGCAGCGTTATTGGAACTGGTGCGGACGCCTTTGCTGTTGAGTGTGTCGATTTTGGCGAATGAGGCGATCGACCCGGTGCAGTGGCGACAAAAGCAAACCACCCAGGCGCGGGTGACCTACCTGCTAGACGCCTATGTGGAGCGACGGCTGCATGAGGTGGTGGAGATTCAAGCGTACCTGCCGGGGAAGCAGCCGGCGGCCCAGCAAACTCGGCGCTGGTTAGTGTGGTTGGCGAGGCGGCTGAAGACTCAATCAGAAGATGAATTTTTGATTGAGAAAATGCGGCCAGATATGCTAGCCACACGCCAACAGCGATGGCTTTATGGGCTGATTTACGGGCTGATTGGCGGGCTGTTTGCCGGGCTGATTTACGGGCTGTTTGCCGGGCTGATTTACGGGCTGATTGGCGGACTGATTTACGGGTTGATTGGCGGGCTGTTTGCCGGGCTGATTTACGGACTGATTTTTGGGCTGATTGGCGGGCCAACCTCTATCGACACTGTAGAGAGTTTTGATTTTTCCTTTTCGCGCTTCGCGCGAAAAGATTTTTTGAAGCAATTACGAAATTGGCTGATTGTCAGACTGATTGGCGGGCTGATTTTCGGACTGATTGTCGGACTGATTATCGGACTGATTGGTGGGCTGATTTTCGGACTGATTGGTGGGCTGATTGGCGGACTGATTGGTGGGCTAATTGCCGGACTAAAGACAGAGGTGGCCATCCGCGTTGAACCCAATCAGGGCATTCGGACGTCCCTGAAAAATCTAGCAATTTTGCTGGCAATGGCCATTCCCATCGCCTTCCTCCTACGAGCTGCGCTGCCGCTCTTGTTAGCCAATATCTTAGATGCAGAGGCAATTGACAGTATAGTTGTGGTAACTTCCGCCCTTTTACTATTGGCAAGCATCTACGACAGTAGCGCTGCCTGCGCTCAGCACTTTGCCCTCCGGGTTGTCCTCCACCGCGCCAATGCCATTCCCTGGAACTATGCTCGGTTTCTCAATCACTGCACAGAGCGCCTCCTAATGCAGCGGGTGGGGGGGCGCTATCGGTTTATCCACAAGCTGGTGCAGGAGCATTTTGCATCGATGCCGTTGGGTCAGGAGTGATTGGGGTTGATTCTTTGGTTACTCCCAGGGACCGGGTTTCTGTGATGGGTTAGCGTCGGTTGCAATATTTATTGCAGAAACCCGGTCCCTCGCAGGGGGCGATGGATTGCCGCTGGGTATCCCATGAGCCTGTGAGGGATTGGCATCGGTTGGAATATCTATTGCAGAAACCCGGTCCCTCGCAGGGGTCGATGGATTGCTGCTGGGTATCCCATGGGCCTGGGAGGGATTGGGATTAGCAGAAAACGGGGGCGGGGGACGAGATCCCAGGGTTCTTGAAGAACCCTAGGATCTGGCGGATCGGGTGGAAAATGAGCAGTAGCGCCGTCAGGGTGTATCAGGCGGTAGGCTCCATGAGACTCAACAAAATAAGAAACGCGATCGCCGTAACGCACCGAAGTGTTAAACAATGGGATATTGCGGCGGCAAGTTTCGAAATTGCTTGATCAGGAGGGGTCGCGGTTAATCACGGTGCGTTACGGCGCTCAGTGTCGAAATTTGCCGGTCATGGTGATCAGTGAGCGCCTAACACACCCTACTGGACTACCCCACACCCCCAGCCCCAACCCAAGAGTTCCCTCGAACAGAAAACCACATATAAAATTAATCACTGCGTCTTTCCGTAACTCAATCGTTAAGTTTGCATTTTTAATTTCCTGTTTCCTGGGGGAATCGCGGTTAGGGTATAGAGGAGCCTGACGCAGTGAAATGCTCCCAGGTTGTGTCTCGCGAAACTGCTCCAGGTTGGCTTCAGGAATTTAACTATGCGTGACTTCCCAGCAATTCAGAATACGACCTACGATGTCATTATCATAGGCGGCGGGATCAATGGGGCGGCGGTGGCCCGGGATGCTGCGCTGAGGGGATTGAAGACTCTCCTGATTGAGAAAGGAGATTTTGGCGGCGGTACGACCAGCTGGTCCACCCGACTGGTGCATGGCGGGCTGCGGTATCTAGAATATTTTGAGTTCAATTTGGTGCGGGAATCGCTGCGGGAGCGGGAAATTTTACTCCGCACAGCGCCCCATTTAACCAAGCCGATTCAGATGACCATTCCTGTCTATGGATACGGCTCCCGCTCTTTTTGGGAAATTCAAGCAGGGATGCTGCTATATGACCTCCTCAGTTTTGACAAAACCCTGCTGAATCATCGCATCCTGACTTCCCAGAAGCTGCGTCAACTTTTCCGTTCGATCAATTCTGAAGACCTGAAAGGGGCCGCCCAGTATTACGATTGCCAAGCTGAGTATGCTGAGCGCCTTTGTTTGGAGAACATCCTGTCGGCTCAAAAGGCGGGGGCTGAGGTATTGAATTATGCGGCGGTGACCCAAATCCAGCGGCAAGGGGAGCGGATCGCCAAAATCACCTGTGAAGATCTCCTCTCTGGGGAGTCATTCGCCATTAATCAGGTCGATCAGGCTGTAGTCATTAATACGTCAGGACCTTGGGTCGATCAAGTTTGTGGACTGGGGCGCACGGATGGGCAACCGAGCCCGTTGAGCCGTCAGCGCAAAATTGGCGGAACCAAGGGCAGCCATATCATTGTCAATCCCTTCCCTGGGGCGCCCAGCACGGCTCTCTATGTCGAAGCCAAGGTCGATAACCGTCCCTTTTTCATCGTGCCCTGGAACAAGATGTATCTGATTGGCACGACGGATCTCCGCTATGAAGGCGATCTGAATACCGTTAAGGCGAATGATGATGAGGTGGATTACTTGATTGCTGAGACGAATCGAGTCATTCCGACGGCGGGTATCTCGCGTGAAGATGTTCAGTTTACCTATTCAGGCGTGCGCCCCCTTCCGTATGCCGCCGGTAAAAAGCCCGGAAGCATTACCCGAAGCCATGTTCTCTACGATCACACCAAAGATGGGGTCGCCAACTTAATTTCATTGATTGGCGGTAAACTGACTACCCATCGCCAGGTGGGGGAAGAAATGGTAGATGTTATCTACCGTCGGAAAGGCGAGAAAGTTCCGCCTTGTCCAACCCGAACTCAGTTACTGCCGGGGGCTATTACAGTGAATGATCCTCGGGTGACGCAGGCGTTGGAAGACTACCGCGATCGCGTTCCCCAAGCTTCCATCCACCATCTCTTTAGCCTATATGGAGCCCAGGCGCCAGCGGTATTAGCGTGGGTGGACGATACTCCCGAATTAGGTCAACCCATTACACCCTCCCTCCCCGATATCAAGGCCCAAGTGGTATATGGCGTTCAGTCCGAGATGGCCCATAACCTTTTAGACCTCTGCCGTCGCCGCATGACGATCTCGATGCAGGGGAACTATGGCTTTGACGCGCTGCCTGCCATTATTGAGGTGTTGATTAAGCACTGCGGTTGGACGGAAGCTGAGTGCGATCGCCAAGTCGAGGCCTACCGCGCCTACATGGAAACCAACTGCATTCCAGACTTTGCAATCGAATCTCAATTGTCTGAACGCAAACTCAAGAGTGTTGTGGTCAGTAGCAGCGTTTCCAGCCCGGTGGTTCCTTGAAAAGAAAATGCATCCCACATTTTGCAACCAAAATTAGAGTTCGCAAGAATTCTCTTTATACCGGCTAAACCCTTGTCAGTTCTTGATTTGACTGCACAATAAGTATGTCTCACAGGATGGTTTGCAAGCAACAAATCTAAAATTTATCTAAAATTTAAAGTCTCAACCTCAATACTGAGACGAAATCCATGGTGACTACCTTAAATACTCTCCGTCCCTCTCCAGAGGCGTTAGGAACCGTTCCCTTCCAAAAGTCGCTGGCCAACTTGACCATTTTGGGGGCCGGCGCTTGGGGATCTGCTCTGGCTTCGCTGGCTGCAGTTAATGGGCATCGGGTGAGGATTTGGTCTCGTCGAGGGGACTTGAGCTTAGAAGACGCTGTAAAGGGGGCCGATGTTGTGCTCTCGGCAATTTCCATGAAAGGGGTGGCGGCGTTGGTAGAACGCTTACAGAGTCTGGCGATTCCTGAATCGACCATTCTTATGACTGCGACAAAGGGGCTTGATCCGGCGACCACCCGCACCCCCTCCCAAATTTTTCAATGCGCCTTCCCGAACCATCCTGTGGTCGTGTTATCGGGGCCTAATCTGTCTAAAGAAATTGAGCATAAATTGCCAGCGGCGACGGTTGTGGCCTGCCAAAATGAAGCGGTGGCCGAAGCTGTCCAAAATCTATTTGCGTCTGACTGTTTTCGGGTTTATACCAGCCCCGATCCCCTCGGCGCTGAATTAGGCGGAACACTGAAGAATGTGATGGCGATCGCAGTGGGAGTATGCGACGGCCTTAAGCTGGGCTCTAACGCCAAAGCCGCCCTGATTACGCGGGCCATCCCCGAAGTTATTCGCATTGGCGTTCACATGGGAGGACAGGCTGAAACCTTCTTCGGGTTATCGGGACTAGGAGATATGCTAGCGACCTGCACCAGTCCCCTTAGCCGCAACTATCGGGTTGGCTATGGTTTAGCCCAAGGTAAATCTCTGGAGCAGATTCTAGAAGAACTGAGCAGCACCGCTGAGGGTGTTAACACCACCCACGTGCTAATTGACCTGGCCAATCGGGAAGGAATTCCTGTCCCCATTTCCCGACAGGTCCATCGTCTCCTCAAAGGCGTCATCACCCCCCAGGAAGCAGTGGAAGCATTGATGGAGCGAGATTTGAAGCCAGAATCCTGTGATTTGATTTAACGTGTTTATCGGCAATATCCCCCCCTCTACTGCTTACCGTCTACCCCCTACTTCTTCTATAACTGCCATATGGAGAGTTGTTCCTCCAATTGCTGAGTCCTTTCTTGAGTGACCCGGGCTAAGCAATCGTTGACGTTTCCTGTCTCATAGGCGCAATTCGCGTCTCGATAGCTAATCCAATAGAGTTGGGTATTGGTTAACGCCTCTAGATTCTGGTCCGTCAAAATAGACTGGAAGGTTTGGTACAACTGATTCAGTTGCTGATCGGCTCGCTCGTAGCTCAGACTGATGGGGGTAGGCTGCTGTAGCTCGAGGGTGCGATCGCGGGTCATTTCAGCCAGACAGTTAAAGTAAACCGTTGGCTGCATCGACCCGCCCTCCACCTGACTCGCTTCGAAATCACAATTGGCGTCACGAAAGTCCAGCCATGCCAACTCCGCAGCAGTTAAATCCGCTTGTTTCTCAGAACTGAGGCTCGCCTTCAAATCTTGAAAATATTGATTCAACTTATTGTCTTCTTCCTCAAACCAGGCCTTAGTGCAGAGATTCATCTCCAATTGAGTTTGAAGATTATTACAATTGGCGGGCGGTTCAACTTGCCCTGAAGTCTGGGAATCTGCGGCTGTCGATTCAGGATCGATCGATGCAATGTCAGGTTCTGTCTCCGAGGTTATCCCATTCGACGTTGCTCCAGGGGCTGGAGAAGGGGACACCACGGCAGAGGTTGAATCACTGCCTGGAGTGTCTCCCACTGACTTAGATCGGCATCCAGGAGTCAATGCCGCTAGCACGATCAGCAGCCATAATGACCACTTGTGCGGAATGAATGTCATAGTCATGGTTCAAGCACGATTAAACGGCAGGGAATTTATCCAGCATAGATCGGCTTCTCGTTAATACCGGCCAATCGTTAATACCAGCCAATTCCTGCTCCATTAAAGACCAAGGTATCAGTATGCCATCCTATAGCTGTATTGAAACACTTAACCTTTGGGGGGTTGAAATCTGATCTAAGAAGTTATCTGGCATAAGCATTTGTCATTTGTCATTTATTAGCGAGGGTTGAGAATCCATATGTACACCAAAGCCCGAGCTCTGTTTTGCATCCTATTGTGTAAGTCAAGATCCCTAACTTTCTTTGCGATGGGGAATGTTACGAAATAATTCTCCAGCAGTGTCTTTCAATTCTGGAAATCAATCAAATTAGTCAAGTCACCAATGATCAATGACCAATGACCAGTGACCAATGACCAATGACCAATGACCAATGACCAATGACCAATGACC
>JASJDH010000137.1 GCA_030065175.1 Leptolyngbyaceae cyanobacterium MO_188.B28
GCATTGTAGCTCCTGCTTTTCGAAGATACTTTGACCTTTTCATCCAGTCATCAATCAATGCATCCAAGACTAGGAGGGAACTTCATTCATCCTTTCCTTCAGGTCACTACCCAATTGGTGATTGACGCCGACGAAGAAATCTTTGAGATGAATAACGGTTGTATCTGCTGTACGGTGCGCGGCGATCTGATTCGCATCATTGGCAACCTGATGAAGCGCCGCGATCAATTTGACCATCTGGTGATTGAAACCACGGGTCTGGCGGATCCGGCCCCGGTGATCCAGACCTTTTTTGTGGATGAAGACATGCGCGATCGCATCAATCTAGATGCTGTGGTGACCGTCGTTGACGCCAAACACATCCACCAGCACTGGGAGGCCGACGAAGCTCAGGAACAGATAGCCTTTGCCGATATTATTTTGTTAAACAAAACCGATCTGGTCAGTGAGTCGGCTTTAGCAGAGCTGGAAACGCGAATTCGAGACATGAACGCCCTGTCCAGGGTATACCGAACCCGTGACGCCGCCGTGGAGATGGAAGCTATTTTGGGGGTCAACGCCTTTGATTTAAATCGAGCCCTTGAGATTGATCCCCGTTTTCTCGAAGAAGAAGCCCACGAGCATGATGAAACCGTAGGCTCATTGGCGCTGGTCGAACCCGGCGCCATAGATGGACCTAAACTTAACGAGTGGCTGAGTCACCTGTTGCAAACTCAGGGACCCGATATCTTTCGCATGAAGGGCATTCTCAATATTGCCGGAGAAGACCTCCGGTTTGTCTTCCAAGGCGTTCACATGCTGTTCGATGGACGGCCCGATCGCCCTTGGAAAGCAGATGAAACTCGCAAAAATGAGTTGGTCTTTATCGGGCGCAACTTGGATGTAACCCAGCTACAAAAGGATTTTCGCGCGTGCCTGGTTTAGTCAACACGCCCCTCTTCTCCCCCACCTGGCAGGGACAGTTGTCAGACTATGTCACTGCCATGGACTGGTCCCCCGATGGCCGCTGGTTGGCGCTGGCCTCCGGCGCTGGCGATGTTCAGTTGTTGAATGTCGCTGGGAAACAAACTCTTGCCCTTGAACCTCCCACGGGGCAATCCTTTGATTGTTTACAGTTCTCCCCCGATAGTCAGTTTTTAGCGGCTGGCGGGCAACGGGGACAGGTCAAGATCTGGCGTCTATCAGATACTCTGGGAGCCTTACCTCAGCTATGGTTATCCCTTGACCATCCCCGGACCTGGGTAGAGCATCTAGCTTGGCGTCCCACCCGTCCAGAACTGGCCTTTAGCCTGGGTCGTTACGCTCAGGTTTGGGATATTGTTAACCAAACTTTGCACACCACTCTGGCCTTTGAGTCCTCCTCGGTACTGGGGTTGGCCTGGCGTCCCTCAGGCGATTCCTTAGTGGTGGGAGGGCATCAAGGGGTGAAACTTTGGTCTGCGCAAGACTGGGATGAGGATCCCGTCGTACGGGAGCTGTCAGCAGCTAGCGTTACCCTCTCAATTTCTGCGGATGGCGCATACCTGGCCTCTGGCAACTTGGATAATACATTGCTGGTCTGGCGGTGGGAAAGCCCGTATCCCTGGATGATGCGGGGCTTTCCTGGAAAGGTCCGTCATTTGGCCTGGTCCAATACTATACAAAGCGCTGCGCCTTTGATCGCCTCTGCCAGTGGAGCCAGTTTGGTTACCTGGCGGAAGAAAACTGATGATGACGACGGTTGGGACTCAAAGGTTTTCAACCGTCATCAGGGTAAAATTTTAACTCTGGCGTTTCAACCAAGGAGATCTCTCCTGGCCTCTGCAGCTGAAGACGGTCAACTCATGCTTTGGCAAAAGGCAAGACGAGTCGGCCAAATCCTCCAGGGCGTTTCCCAAGGGTTTTCGACCCTTGCCTGGCATCCCAAAGGCCATCTGTTAGCAGCGGGGGGACAACAAGGAGAATGGCGGATTTGGGCGCAAAGTATTCGTGGGCGAGGATTTCAGAAAACTTAGGAGAATGCCAGGAATAAAAATGCTACCGCTTCGGCGACTTACGCTTTGTTTTAGCATCGCCATACCCAGAGGGCTGTACAGCACCCTACAAGCGGTAAATTCTTTCCTGGAAATCACCTGACTTCTGGCCCAGCATGCATTGGGCGCAGTTGCAGGTCAAGGCGTCTCTAATGGGATTTGAGTCTGCTTGAACCAAATTAGGCAACCCCTCGTCAGGCTCCTCTAATGGCGAAGAGTTCGCCATGGCTGGCTGAGTAAAAGCAAAGGTGAGGGCCAAGGAACCGGAGCATCCCAGGAGGGTCAATACATTCCGCTGGTCAAGCATAATTATTTCGTCGAGGTTGTGTGTGTGGATCGTGGGCGGCAGGTTATTCAGGAAAACCTGGCTTTAATGGCCATCATAGCCAACCCATTTAGACCTGGCAATGGCCAGATCAACACATAAAAGGCGCAGAACGCGCCCCTTCGACGGCAGGTTGAATATTAGCGCCATAGGCCTGCTGGATATTTTCCAGGGTCATCACGACCTGGGGGGTATCGTTGGCCAGTAAGCGTTGGTTGAGCAACAATAACCGATCATAGCGATTCAGCGCGGTTCCCCACTCGTGACTGCACACTAATAGTGTTTTTCCCTGGTCCCGCAGATCAGCGAAAATCGCCAGCATCATGGCCTCGCTCTTCTTATCAATGCCGGTAAAGGGTTCATCTAGCAACAATAAATCCGCCTGCTGCGCTAAGGCTCGGGCTAAAAAGATGCGTTGCTGTTGCCCCCCTGAGAGCTGACCAATCTGTCGATGCCGTAAAGAGAACATACCCACGCGTTCTAACGCAACCCTGACGGATCGTTTAATTTCATAATTGGACCGTCGCCGCCAGCTCAGAGCTTGTGTATGGGCCATCATCACCACTGTCCAGGCTGTAATGGGATAGTCCCAGTCGATTTGCGATCGCTGCGGCACATAGGCAACTTTTCGTCGTTGGCGCTGTAGCGTTCCCCCCTGCCAGAGAACCTGCCCCCGATAGGCCGTGAGTCCCAGGATAGCTTTGATCAAGGTGCTCTTTCCCGCCCCATTAGGACCAATCAGACCGACCCATTCCCCTGGCTGCAAGCTCAGCGAAACGGAATCCAGAACCTGGATCCCCCGGTAATTGACAGACAGATCGAAAACCTCTAGCATACCCTAGGAATGATAACCATTATCGTTTTCTCTGAAAAAGCATAGCAGAATTATCAGTGCCGGGTTCAGGAATTGTAGACATGTGGATAAAGCATCTATCCTTCAGCGCAAAGAAGATAACTGGGCTCTCTTCTCTCGCTATCCTCGTTAGCCTGGCGGGTTGCACGCAGCCGACCGAGACCGGGCAAGGTGAAACTGACCCCTCAGCAGGAGCCAGTGAGTTACCCCAGGTGGTCGCTACTACTAGTGTGCTGTGTGACTTAACCCAGCAAATTGCCCAGGATACGGTTGCCTTAACTTGCCTAGTGGAAGCAGGACAAGATCCCCATACCTATGTGGCCAACCCCTCTGATCGCAGAGCCATTGATGAAGCCGACCTAGTTCTCTACGATGGGTATGATGCGACCCCTGAGTTGATTCAGATAGTCGAAGCCAGTAGTAACCCGGCGCCCAAAGTTGCCGTTTATGAAGCAGCAGTGCCTGAGCCATTGATGGCAGAGGCCCATGATCATGGCCATGATCATGAAGATGACCTTGAGCACGAAGCAGCAAAGCACAGTAAAGCAGAAGCCAGCCATAGTGAAGACCATGCCCATGATGAGCATGACCATGCCCATGATGAGCATGACCATGCAGAGGAAACCCATGAAGACGAGCATGCTCATGAAGCAACCGAGGGCGAAGCAGCATTGGCGCCCGATCCCCACATTTGGCATCAAGCTTTGAACAACGGCAAAATGGCCGAGGTGATTGCCACGAAACTATTAGCCATTAATCCAGATCAAGCTGATTTCTATCGCCAAAACGCAGAGCAACTCGCTACCCAGTTTTCGGCCCTGGATACCTGGATCAAAGCGCAGGCGGCGACCGTGCCCGTCGCTAATCGTAAGCTCGTCTCCACCCATGAGGCCTTTAACTATTTTGCCGATGCCTATGGGTTTAAAGTTGAAGTCGCCCTCAGCGGCCTGAGTACGGATGAAAAGCCCTCAGCTGCGCGTCTTACTGAATTAGTGGACGCCGTCAAAGCCTCGGGGGTCCCTGCTATCTTTGCAGAAACAACCTCCAATACTAAGCTCATTGAAACCTTGGCCAACGATGCAAAAGTTGTTGTCGCTGAAAATCCCCTTTTTGTTGAGGGGCCCGGTGGGCCAGGGACGTCAGCCGAAACCATCCAAACCATGCTGGTTGTCAACACCTGCACGGTGGTGAATGCCTTAGGCGGCGCATGCGCCGAGGCGGAGGCTCCTCTCTAGGCAGACTAAACGTATCCCTGAAGATTTCATGGTTTATCGGGTCACACAATTAGAGGCGTTTGGCTTGCGCCCAAACTGCTCGCGCCAGATCTATAGGTTTCTATAGATCTAAATCAATCTCTAATTGATCGTCTTTCCTGTACCTCTGTTTGAAAAAGCGTGTTTTGTAAACACCTCTTACTGTTTGATTAACATAGGCTTGTGCTGGCTGCTTCCCTCGGTGTTCATGAAGCTGCTTTACGTAAGCATCTACAACACGAGCCTGGCCTCCCAGCAATGAAGTTAGCTCCGGAGTTAATGCCCACTCTCAGCCGCACCCGACTTCCCAAAATCCTTTCGAAAGAATACCTCAAGGGGTTCGTCCGCCAACAACACGCCGCCAACGTCCTTGTATCCCAGCTTTCGCCAGAAGTGCTGTCCCTGCTCGTTAGCCATTGACGAGGTCATGACGGAATCGGCTCCCGCTCTCTTCACCTCATCCTCCCAGAACTGGACCAGTTGCGTCCCCAGCCCCTCCCCCCGGCATCCCTCCGCGACTCCTAAAAGATTGATGAATGGAACCGTGTCGTACAAGAGGGTGTACGTGAGCCAGCCAACGATCTGCCCTTTGCACCTAGCGACCAGAACCTCCTCAGCCAAGAGCTTCTTCTTGAGGACTTTAGCGGAGACCCGATGGTGGTGTTCTCTCAGTGAATCGAGGTCCCCCTCGTCAGCATACTCAATGGCGACCTTCATTTACCTGACGGCGCGTTTATTGATGATCTTATGATAATACTTTATATGAGGTCACATATTGCAAGTATTACGTGACGCCTAGCTCGTAGACAAGCTCAACAATCTTGAGGTTAGATGTTGGTCGCAATGTTGATGTTGCTCCCGTGCGTCGAAATCCCTGAGCTTCATAGAACTGAATGACGCCCACATGACATGCATTAACCCACAAGGAGAAACATTCCTGCTTTGTTTTATGCAAGAACGCTAAAGCATTGGTGATTAGCATTTGGCCGACTCCTTGCCTACAATACTGAGGATGTACCCACATAACCCCCCATGAATGCAGGCTTACCATCCATTCCACATCTAGTGAAGACCATTCCTACTGGGACCTTGCCCTTTAAGGCCAAGTAAACAGCCCGATCTGGTAATTTTGACTGAAAGAGAGAGGCTGTCCGAGCAGACCAGTGGGAACTGAGCGCATTGTGCAAAGTCTCACCAAACGCATCTGGTGAATCCTCTAGCGCGTCCAGCCGAACGGCGCGAAAGAGTTCGGGTCTACAACCTCTAAAGCAATGATGGCAAATCATAATGCCTTTGTGGTCCCAGAGGTAAATAAACTTTTCGCCCGTCCAAAAAACGAACCAGTTTATTGGTATTTAGATCGGCAAGTCGCACGATGGGAGATTGGACTCCGGCAAGTTGAAAATTTTGACTGGATCATCTTTGACGGTGATTTGTTCCAACCCCTATGGTTTAGCTGGATCTATTATGATGAGCCCTGGACACCGCTTGAAGAAGGGAAGATTTTCTATCAAAAGCATATTTTGGAGGAAAGAATTGGATTTCCTGATGTGTATTTTGTTTTATGGATAAATCCTGAAGAACGGCGAAAGAGGGCTTACAAAAGAGGGCGATGCTTAAATCGAGATGAAACCAGAATTGCAAGAAAAATTCAGCGATATGATGCTCGTCGCTCCTCAACTCAGGTATTTCAGGGCATTACAAGCTAATTTCCAGGAAAGAGTCAAGTTTTTGGAAGCTAACTCAGTTGCAGAAAGTCTTGAAGCGATTATTTCAACTCCGTTACCAGATAAGCAATATCAGGACATTGAGATATTGGATTTTTTTTTTAGTTAGTTACAAACCAGTAGTCCCGATTGAGCAACTCGTATAGAACGAAGTGGTCATTAGCGTTATATCCGATAAAGGGATTCCAACCTTTGAAAAGGGTGCAGCTATGAAGTTAGACATTGACAAGCAACCCAGTTTTCCGAGCTTGCAGCAAGCTGCTGACTGGTTGGCGGCAACTTGTCATGAAACCCTCGACTTACAACAAACCCTACGGCATCTAGCAAAGCATCAGATTATCCCTCAGGAAGCCGGAGGGCAGGTTGTGATCGCCCGTCACCAAGACCAAATTAAAGGCGTCATCTTGCTCCGGCCTCACAATGCTGAGCTGTTAATTGAGGCCGGCAACGCTTCGATAACTACAACTTTATTCAAAACACTCGCCCTCCAAGACTGTCCTAGACGGGTATTTACCTCAGGTCAGGTCAAACCCTGGCTAAAACCTCTGTTGCTTGACAATTTTGCTCTCGTGAGAGAACACGACCAACTCGTAATGACTTGCCAACGCCCACCTTCCAATGGTCAAGGACGGTGGGCGACACAGCACGACCGTTCCACGCTGGATAGGTATGCTCAAGCCTATCTAGCAGAACGCGGGAGTGGCAATCCCTTTCTAGACTGGACGCCCCTACTTGAACAAAAGAGGGTGGCTGTATTAGAAGAGTGTGATCGCATCGTTTCCTTTGTCAAACGGGGTCGGCACACCCCCCAATATGCTCGGGTTTTGGCTCCGTTCACTTTCCCCGAGTATCGCCGAAAGGGTTGTGCCTATAAGCTGTTGGCTTTTTTCGTCGGAGAACTTTTGCGTGAAAGGTCTGCTGTCCATTTATTTGTGGATGACGATAACTTCCCTGCGATCGCACTGTATCAATCTTTGGGGTTTCAACCAGCAGGTCATTGCTACACAGCCTATTTTGAGGAGAAAGCGGTAGAACAATGAACCACGACATTCGCCCCGCTATCCTTAGTGACGCTGCTGCAATCTTAGCAGCAGAGCAAGAAACGGCTTTGCAACCTGGCCAGCTGGTTTCCTCTGTAGAAGAACTGCGGCTAGACACTTTTAAGCAAAGCATTCAAGAATTGCGTCACTCTGGGCGATATATTGTGGCTGAGATGAAAGACCGGATTGTGGGTCATGCCTGTTTGTCTCCAATGGGACTAAAAGCCATCTCCCACGTTTTTCGTCTAACTATCATTGTGCATCCAGGTTTTAGAAGACAGGGGATTAGCGCCGCCCTGCTATCAGACTTGTTGCAATGGGCTCAAAGCGATTCGCGAGTCCAGAAAATTGAGTTGCTTGTGAGAGTCGCCAATGAGCCTGCCATACAGCTCTATCTCAAATTTGGTTTTGTGGAAGAAGGTCGTCTGCACAAACGCATTCGTTTGCCTGACGGCGCATTTATGGGCAAAGTATGGGCTAACGCTATACACAGCAAGCCGAGAGGAATTGACGCAACTCGCTCAGGTGTCGAGAGCGAAGGAGAACGTGAGTGACTGGGGAGTCCCTATGTGCAGTGGATAGCGCAGGCGCAAGGCAAGGAAAAGAGTCGAGTTTATTTAAATCATACTCAACACTAAAAATTCTTGGCGGTATGGGCGATCTGGTCATACTCAAAACGCCGTGAATGGTAGGTTTCTCCGTAGATACTGAAGTTGAAGACAGCCTCATCACCCATTGCTTTAACACTATGGATAGCATCGCTGGTAAAACTGATGATGTCTCCCGGCAGCAAAATAATCTCGCCGACAGATTCGATCCGATCAGGAAACTGAGCGTCAGGGACACGCCGCCAAATGGTATTACATTCTTGCCCCTCTAAGATGGCGACAACTCCCCAGTTCCCATGGCTGTGAATCGTAGAAACTGATCCTGGTTGAGCGACCACGGTTTGAACCGTTAACGGATAGCCAAGCTCGTCGTACAGCATCAATGCCGAAAAGTCAGCGCCAAAGGGTTCGGACTTTTGGGTGCGAATCCAGTAGGAGTTGGTGATCAGTCGCCGCACGATTAATCGGAGGGCCGCCAAACACTCGATCTCGTCATTGCCTTTATTTAACTCATCTTCCACTTCTGTCAGAAATCGATGCAGGTGATAAGGGGTTTGTAACAAATCCCACTCTTTCACGGGTTGATGTACCTGCCAACTCCCATCTCCAGCAACCAGAAAATCCCGGTTCTTCATGACTCATCCGCCTCATCATCGCCATCAGGATGGGCCAAGATATCTCGCACGACATTGCCGCCAAATTCGTTGCGGTTTTCAATCTCACCCACTTGCGCCGCAATTTCTTTGGCGGATTCAATTTCTCCCAACCGCGCCCGAATCAGTCCCGAAGAGGCATAAGCGTTAATGTAAAGTCGAATGTTGGGATCATCTCGGCGATTGCTCAAGACTGGTTTTAACTGCGGCCAATCTTTTGGTAGCGATTCCATGCGTTCTACCATTTTCAGAACTTTCGTCGCAACTTTCAACGCCCAAGTATTGTTGTGGGTGTAAAAGAAATACCGGTAGGCAGACACCAACACATCCGGATCTTCACCAGCAATGGTAAGCGCTTGATTCATGTAACTATCCGCCAGCTCTGGATTTCCCCAATTGGCAGACACCAGCGCCAGCAATTGTTTTACGGTTTCAGGCGCAACGTACCAGGATAATCCATCAGCATCTGGAAACTGTTGGGCTGGAGTTTTATTCTGTGGCGTAGGAAGAGGCATGGTCATCGCAACATCTTGATGAATCTAAAAATAGGCTGGCAACCACTTATTCCATTACAAATTCGAGACTTCTCGCCAATCATTTGTGGCTATCCGAATTGTAGAAGATGACAATTTCAAATCCTGGGATTTATTAAGCCTGTACTCAAACTCCACAGATGCCTATATATCGACCTTTCAGAAAATAGTTCAGGTCAATGCGCTGGTATTTTTATTTGCAAAATTACTGGTGACTGAGCTAACCTCATGCCACACAGGAGGCAAGTAGCTGCACGGTGTTTCCTTGATCGCAGCTCCCTAACCTTTAGTCGAGAGATATCTCATGGACATTGACTCAGCAGGCGCTCATCGATACCCGGTTCCCTCGATAGCCCTGGCCCCCTTTCTGCTGATCACCTTCGGCTTGGCCTGGGGAATTTTGGCCCTATATATCCTACTTCCGGGCCCAATGACAGCGATGGTTGGCCAGCTGAGCGGGCGCCATCCGTTCTTCATCCTGGCTGTGTGGAGCCCAGCGATCGCAGCATTTATCGTCATCACCCGCTACGTTGGGCTGGCAGGCTTACGGCGTTACTTGTCGCGGATGTTGCTCTGGCATTGCCCTCTAGTCTGGTATGCCTTTTTACTGGGTATGCCGTTACTGTTCTACGCCGGAGCTGCTGTAAAAGGCAATCTTTTCACCGATCCATTCCCTTTTACATCGGCGTCAGAACTACTGTCAGCTATAGCCATTACACTGGTCCTTGGCCCGATTGAAGAATTTGGCTGGCGAGGATTGGCGTTACCGCTGCTGCAACGGCGGTTTGCACCCATCTGGGCCGGACTCATTTTAGGGGGCGTCTGGGGCATCTGGCACTTGCCAGCTTTTCTGTTGAGCGGCACGCCGCAGAGCGCCTGGTCATTTACCCCATTTTTGCTCGGTTCGGTCGCCCTGAGCCTGATAGTCACCCCTCTGTTCAATGCATCGCGGGGAAGCATCTTGCTAGCGTTCCTCTTTCATTTGCAGCTCATTAACCCGATTTGGCCTGACGCCCAGCCCTACGACATCGTTTTCTTTTGGGCGGCTGCCCTCGTGATTGTCGCGATCAACCGCAAAACCATGTTCCGCAAAGCCAGGGCGGTAACGCAGGTTATTCCTCCCACTGCAGAGATAGGAATGACGGGAGATATCACCGAGGAGACTAGACCGTGAGTCTGCCAACCCTACAGCTTATCGTCAGGTTCTATCGATGTCAGCGTGTTTACCCTCACCCTTGACCCTTAGGCCTTCGGAAAAGACAGGGGGCGCGTTTAGCACTCTGGTTTCCGCCGCTGTGCCTGAGCCTGCTCCTGATAGCCTCCCAACCCCGCGCCATTGCAGCCATTGATCTAACTCAGGTCTTCCAATCAGCACTGGATGATGCTCAGCGCCAGTACGGATTCCCAGGTGCAACGGCGGCGTACGCTTTGCCAGATGGAGCCGTGGGGGTAGCTGCCACGGGGGTAACAGATATCGAAGCGGGGACGCCTATGACGGTGCGATCTTCGTTATAATTCTCGTCCTATTACCTGATTGGAATTTTGAAACCCTTTCACTGAAACAATTCTAGGCACTGAGTACAGCGTTAATAGCGATCGCTAATGAACAAACTTTGTATTCTAAACTTTAAGAGCTTGAACGCAAGCCTTTATCGAAACCGATCCCCCTATTCTGTAAGGGATAGAGATCGGACAAATGGCCGATCCTGCCCAGAGAAATTGAGAAATGAATCCCAATGGTAATTCCTGCGCTACCGCCCGATGATTTGCCGTCTCCGCAACCTGAGCTGAGAGATCGCATTCTTCGCCGCCAATTGAACTTATCCCTGACGCAACGCTTTCAACAGCACATGCGACCCTGCCAGCTTAGAGCTACTTGCTGCCTGTGATTGGTCAATCACCACAACCGAAATGTGGCGACCTTGGTGATTGTTTGTCCCGATCGCACGACGAATTGGCAAGTGCTCAATCAGGTTGTGGCATTAGGTAATAGGAATGGCGCAGTTTTCTCAAGACGTCAAACTGCGGATTCACCCAACTGCAGAGATGCTCGATCAGTTTGAGATTCGGGTAGTCGAGCTATCGATTTATCGAGGATCCTCTTAATAGGGATAGTCCACGTACATTTCATTCCAAGCAGGGGGGCTGTAATCTTGATTCAAACCGCGATCGCCCTATCCGGCAATTCTTCTAACCTAGGAACCACTGTCTACACCCATGGCGAACACCTGCCTGTCCATGGGCATCCTCGTCTCAAACAGTGCTATTGAAGCTGACTACGGGGCGATTGCTCATTCTCATGGGGCAGATCGCAACACAAACAAAAACATTCACCGAATTAACAGAAAGCTCTTTTGGACTGATTTATTAACCTTCTAACAGGTTGAATCTCATTATCCTGGATTCGTAATTCGAAATTTTTGAACCATAGTGAAGCACCCTCTCTTTTGATATAAGGATAGAAGGTGTTCGTCGCTCAACCTCATGTCCATCCAACCCTCTCTCACTACTCAGTCTCCTTCATCTCGTCGCAATGTCCTCATTGTTGGTGGAGGTCCCGCAGGACTTGCTGTTGCATTAATGCTGGCAAAACGAAATTGGACTGAGATAACGGTTTTAGAAAAACGAATGGCAGCAGACTACTATGAGCCAGATAAGTCGTTTAATTACCTGATTGATGGGCGTGGTCAGAAATTTACTGATTTGCTGGGATTAACCGAGCAACTATCTGCGATTGGTGTGCCTAATACAGAATTTTATCTAACCCGAATCCAGCCAAATGGCAGTCGCAAAACGCTAAAGACACCCTTAATTGCTCCAACACGTAAACCTGCTTACTGGCTGACTCGTAGGGCGTTCATGCAGTTACTATATCAGGAAATTCAACAAAACTGGAGCGATCAGGTTACGGTTTTGTTTAACACACGATGTGTTGCAATCAATAAAGGGATTAGAAATGGTTTTGAAACGTTAGAAGTCCTTATTGAAGATGAAAATCCTTCTCGACTACAGCGATTTGAACCAGGATTTTTAATTGGGTGTGATGGACTTCACTCGATCGTTCGATCAACGATCAACACCTGGGACCATTCAGGTAAATTTGAAATGCAGCAGTTTCCTTCGCCCAGTTCTGGTTTGAGGTACAAAGTCTTAAGTCTACCACCAAACTTTCCTCTGGATGCTGAAGGCAAAGAACGCGCTCTATCCACTATGTCCTATGCCATTCGTGGGATCTTTCGAGAACAGAAGCGTGCGTTGTCGTTGGGACTACTGCCGCTCAAAGATCCAGAAGCGCCCCGGACGGCCAATTTGATAACTTATCCAGAGCATCAACTCTGGCGATTAAAAACTCCTGAAGAAGTGCTCAACTTCCTTGACCACGCCTTTCCACAACTGCCATTACGGCAAATTATATTACCTGAAGAAATCGAGCGATTCGCCAACAGCAACGGGGGAGCTTTTCCAGTTCCTCAGTTCTGTTCTGGACTGTATCATCCTCCGGACACCAAAGATGCAGAAGCAAGCAAAACAACCGCACCAAGTGTTTTACTCCTGGGTGACGCCGTTCACTGCTTTCCTCCTGATATTGGCCAGGGTGTGAATTCTGCTTTAGAGGATGTATTTGTGTTTTATCAAATTCTGGAGGAGAACGAGGACGACCTGACTCGATCGCTGCCCCGTTATGAGGCTGTACGATTGCCAGATGTTAGGGCAGTCGTTCGTTTGGCTCAAGTTGCAGCTCCCTGGCAATATAACCAAGATCCACTGAGGGGAAAGTTATGGACGATCGCGTTTATCTTTCGCTTAGGACTGAGCAAATTTCTGCTGTTTATCAGCCCACCCGCTTTCGTTATGATTCAAAACCATAACCTGTCATATCACGAGATTTGGCTCAGAAATCAGCGTACAACACGAATCCTTTCGGTGATGAGCCTGATCGTTTTCATTGGGTTGTGGGGAGCGGCGGTACTACTTCTAAACCGTTAATTTAGCCCTGCCCAAGGCAGAAGCAAAATCTCAAATCGTTACAATTCTCGTCCTATCACCTGATCTGAATTATGAAACCCTTGCGCTGAAACAATTCTAGGCGCTGAGTACAGCGTTAATAGCGATCGCTATTGAACAAACCTTGTATTCTAAACTTTAAGAGCATGGGCGCAAGCCTTTTTAGAAACCGATCCCCCTATTCTGTAATGGACAGAGATCGGACAAATTACCGATCCTGTCCAGATAAATTGAGGAATGAACCCCAATGGTAATTCCTGCGCTACCGCCCAATGATTTGCCGTCTCCGCAACCTGAGCTGAGCGATCGCATCCTTCGCCTGTCTAGCAAGGATGCAATGGCTTTCCACTTCGTTGACCACGGCTCTAGTGATTACCCGATTGGTATCGATCATCGGTTCCTGGTGGATAGATTCAAGTTTCATAAAACAGACCTGAAGAGTTGTCAAAAGGCGATGAGTGGGTTAGTAGATTTCCAGGGTTTGGCGCAACCGGACCTGGTCTTCAGGCATAATGTTAAACCGACCGTTTTCGACATCTCGCACCCAACTCTGGCTTTTGCCAAGGTGTTCAGCTAAGGTGCGCTGGGTGAAGTTTTGGCGTTGGCGAGCGGCTCTGATAGCGCTGCCGGTAAGCTGTTCCACCGAGGCAGAATGAGGCTGTTTACGACCACGCTTAGGAGCGCGGCGACGGATAACTTGTCGCCATTCTTCCGATAGCTCAAACCCTGAGAGTCGGGCATTGAGCAACCGCCGCCACTTATCTCGGGGAGCCGTGTCTGTTAAGCTACGGATTTGACTGGCGTCATTAACCCAAAACTCGAGGGCGTCGTCAACATCATCAGGAATATCAGCGGCCCTGGCCCATAGCGGTTGAATATCGAGAGAATAGGTCTCAGCATCAAACAAGGGTTTTAGACCGTAATGATAAATAGTTTCCAGGTCGCTCTCAAAAGTCTTGAGCAGGCGCTTGTGGGCTCCCCGCACGGTGGTCGCCTCCATTAATCGATCTTCGCCATAGGCAATGTGAAGTAGGGTGCGCACCGTCAGTCGATGGTCGCCTCCCAGATGCAGCTTAAACAAAAGCCACAGTAGCAGGCGGACACCCCCTTCATGCTGCTGCCAGTTACTCATGACTTCTGTGAGCAAAGATTGGGGCAAGGATCCATACTGGTAGAAGGCCGTTTGGCGGCGGCATTCGTGCTTGTTGAGAAAGTGCTTGGCCCAGATACCGGCTCGGACAGTAAAGTCTAAACCAATCAGATGGCGATAGCCCTGGACGTCTTCTTCAAAGTAATATTCGACGTTGAGCAGTCGCCAAACTGGGTTTTCATTGAGGGAAAAGGCTTTGACTTTGCCTTGGCGGGGCCAATCGAGGGCGACGAGGAGCTGACAAGCCTGATAAACCAGCTCTTTGATCAAGGTAAGTTTGTCCAGTTTGGTCAGATCTTTGCGCTTATCAAGGCCTAAATATCGCTCGAAGTGCTGGTCGTTCAGGACAAAAGGCTCTTCCCAGGGGCAATCAACAGTGATGGCGTAGGCGGCAAAAATCAGATGAGCACAGGCGGCGCGAATGTCGAATTGAGCGATCGCCGCCGCCACCTGATCTGTGGCCATCGGGATGGGCGAATCGCTTTCAACGTCTGCCGCCAACCGAAATCGCATTTCTCCTCGACCGCGATGCACAGCGCGACGGTAGCAGAGTTGGCCATCGGCGTCGGTCTGCCACGGTTGTCGCTGGGCTAGAATATTACACGCCTCCCAAACCACCATAGAGGAGGCAAAAGAGGTTGTTTTACCATTGAGGAAGATGGCGGGAATGGCGGGGGGCAGGAGAGTGCTTTTGCGGCGTCCCTTTTTGGGCTGTAAGGGCGTCAACGACCCCACACTACAGACTGCTACGCAGCGGGGAATCTCTAGCTCTGGGCACCCATCGCAGAGGGTCGGATCAATCCAGTAGCCTCCCCGCTCAGCTTCAGGCTTAATGGCTCCATTGGGGCATTCGGGCTGACAGCTATCGCAGAGAATACAATCGTCTTTAATCGTATAGGCCATGGGTAATATTCACCTACTAAACGCCTTGACAGGAGATGGTTTTTATTAATCTGATGGTTGAAAGTCAGGTTTTCTAAGGACTTGATTGGTGAGAGTTAAGCGCCAAATTTCTCTATTAATTCTGCTTGATAGATAGAGACCTAAACAGTCAGGTTTTGTTCAGGAACAACTTGCAAGTAAGCGCTGATTTACAAACCAAATCTTAAGAAGCTTGAAATCCCTACATGTCATAGATTTTGACGTCAATCGACTGATCTAAACTTATGTGCAAAAGCATCGAGATTAGGGTGTCTCAGCAACTTTATAAATCAGCTCTAATAGAGAAACAGAAATGACAACACTTGCTCAGATTGATCAGACAGTGATCTCAGTCAATGATTGAAACCTCACACTATTAGGGATATCAATCAAAGACCTTGGTATTCTATGTCATTTGATACGGTTTCATCATTTCTTTAGAAGCTCTTGAAAAGATGTTTAGAGCGGACTTTTGGAGTTAGGATTTTGTTGCTCAAACAACTTTTTTCTAAGCTGAAACAGCTAATATTGTCTCTATTAATACTGTGCATTGATAGAATTTCAGATATCACTTCCCGACCAGGCATTTAGCTCTTCAGGAATATGTATGCTGGTGTTCACCGTGAACTTTTTGCGTCGCTGTCAATGTCCATCAAAAGGAGCAGTAATCAGGTTTATACTCGCATCCGCGAGAACGGTTCCTTATTGGCTTTGAAGAGAGGCGTCACTCCATGCAGGCTGATGATGGGTTGTGTTGAAAAAAATTAGTTGTCAGGGAGATGTCAGATGGAAATTGGAGTTCCCAAAGAGACAAAAGATCAGGAATTTCGAGTGGGTCTTAGACCATCAACGTCCCCTCCTCACCCCCATGAGCATCATTGCCGGACGACTTTCCGTTCAGTTCGGCGCACACGCTATTTGGAGCGGCAGCAGGGTGGGCGCGGCGTACTACTTGCGGGAGCCCCCGGCGTCCATCCAGAGCGGGACGCTAATCTTCATTCAGGAGGGCGATCGCTCACGCTTCAGCATAAAACTAGCCGCCACAATGCCAATAAGCGCTAGTAGAGCCATGGGATAAAATGCATAGATGCTACAGCTGGCGTGACGCCTCCTTGGTCTTTACTCAACGGTCAGCCCGTGGTTGCGAAAGATAGTTTTGACGGCTTCGACTTGTTCGGGGGTGGGTGGATTCGTATCCCCCAACAAGTAGGGAAAGCCCAGTTCTTTCCACTTGTATTCCCCCATTTTGTGAAAGCTTAAGACTTCAATTTTTTCAACGCCGTCGAGCGTGGCGATAAACTGGGCTAAGCCTTCAACATTGGCGCGATCGTCTGTCAGTCCAGGAACGAGAACAAAGCGAATCCAGGTGGGGTGTTGAGTGTCACTGAGATAACGAGCAAAATGGAGTGTTGGTTCAATGGCGACGCTAGTGACTCGATGGTAAATCTCTGGGTCAAAGGATTTGATGTCGAGGAGCACCAAATCTACATAGTCCAAGACTGGCTTAGAGGCTTCGAAATCAGGAAAGCCAGAGGTATCCAGCGCGGTATGAATGCCCAATTCCTGACAGCGACGAAAGAGTTCGCATACAGGTAGTCATTTTTTGTAAAGGATGACTGAAATACTATGTATGCAAGAGATTCAAGCACTAAGGCTTACTTAAAATACCTGAAGTATCCTGACCATTCTCGGTCATCTACGGTCGTACAGCCAAGGTATTGTCG
>JASJDH010000006.1 GCA_030065175.1 Leptolyngbyaceae cyanobacterium MO_188.B28
GGCAGCGATCGCATTGAAGGCTAAGCCGACAATCGCCGTCGCCAGCATGATTTCGCTGACCACAGCCGGATGACTGTGCTGAAATCGCTCGACGGCTTCCCAAGCCGCCCATACAGCTAACACTAAGAGTCCAACGCCATTGGCTAGAGCCGCCAACGTTTCCGCCCGCTGATAGCCTAGAAAAGCTTGTTGTCGGGTTGCCAGTTGAGCCAACCACGTCGCCAGCAGTGATAATCCCAACGCAATACAGTCCAGCAGCATATGCCCGGCGTCAGTCACCAGTGTTAGGCTATGGCTCCACCAACCTGCCGTCCACTCAACGATCGAGAATCCCCCAGATAGGAGCAAGCCAATTCCCAAAAGCCGAATCTTCGCGATCGCCGTTGTAGACGGCTCAGGAATCGGCAATCGCCCCTGCAGCGGATCACAGTTTGAACAGTCACAACGCATAGAATCCAAACAATACCTCTACCTTCACCTGCAACAGAATCCAAAATCCAAAAACTAGAAATCCAAATTCAAGTCTTAGCCTATCTTCTTACTTTTTACGGACTACTTCCCGTCATTATGCCCTGCCGCTGTATTACTCTTTGCCAAAGCGTAATCCCGACTGAGCAGAACAATACTCAGCGTCACCACCCCTACCCCCGCCAATTGCAGCCCATTCAACCGCTCCTGAATCGTAAACCAGGCCAAAATAACCGTCAGTGCTGGATTACTGGCGCTGATCATCGCAGCTGATACAGCCCCAATCAGACGAATACCGAAATTGTTAAGCAGATGTGCAGCTAAGGTGACAATCGCCGACAGCAGCCCTCCAATCCAGAGGGGCAGCCAATCCAGCTCAACCGACTGTCCGCGCCAAAGCAATAAACAAGCGGCGGATAGTCCTAACGTGGTTGCAAAACTGATCCAGGTGAAGGGGGCTGGATGAATCGTTTCAAAACTCTTTTGGGCATTGACTGCATACAGCGCATAGGCGACGCCGGACCCAAGTCCAAATACGCCGCCAAGCCAGAGATAACTCTCTGCTGTGGGCTGAAAGGCAGGCATAGTCAAAGCGCCGCCCATCAGCACCAACCCCATCACACCCCAACGAAAACGACTGGGACGATGGCCAAAAAGCCGCCAGGTAAACAGCGCCGTAAATACGGGATAGGTAAAGAAAAGCGCCATCGCCACCCCTGTGGGAATTAACCCAATGGCGACATAGAGCAGCGCCAGGTAGATAAACATCAACCCGCCGCCGACAATAGATTGCAGCAGGGGACGGCGATGAGTCGATTGGCCTAATTGTCGAATATCTTGCCAAGTGTTTGGGTATAACGTCGGCGTCAGGCAGGCCATCAGCGGGACGACTAACAGCATTCGCATAAACATGAGCAAGAATGAGTTTCGCAGAGTGGGATCGACAAACCCTCCCGTCTGAAAGAAACCAAAGACCGCCTGTTGATTGAATAAAACTCTGACAATTAAATTCTGAAAGCAGAAAATTATTGATGACAGCAGAACGATTAGAAAACCAAGCACTTTTCAAACGGGTATGAAGAGTTTTCTCAGGGATCAGCGTAAAAACTCAAGTCCCAGTAGAAGAAGGCTAACAGGGGATGCAATAGAATTTTGCAAAGCATTTCCGGCGTTAGCAAATGCCCTAATATATCAGGTAAAGCTAATGCTGCCCCAGGAGTAACTCTCCCATGAGTGTGGATCTCTACCGACTTGACTCTATTGAGGATTACGAAGAAGCAATCCTCGCCCTAGAAGATTACGTTGCAGATTTGGTTGAGGAATTTATTCAGGCTCCAGAAGGGAAGGCTTATCTAGAAAACTATCCAGCAATGCAGGAGCAGGCGGGGAATTGGATCGATAACCTGATTTATTTTGGCTATGCTTACGACGAACCGGTCGCCCTTCCCTACATGACCCCAGAACATGTGGAAGATATTGTAACCCGTTGGTTCCCTCGCAAGGAATCCTTGCCTAAGCCAGATAAAGTGGATGCCGCCATTCCTGAGTTAATCGCTTTCTGGTAGTTCCTGAAGCGAGCTTATAAACATCCCTATGCTAACCAAATCCTGACGTTCCTGAAGCGGATTCAGCCCCAGTTCAGGGAGATGATGTCAGATCCCAATAACTTTGGCGTGGCGAAATCCTTCTTTATAGCGGGCAATCAAACTGGTTTTGACATACCCACAGTGGACAAACAGAAGGCGTTTGAAGCGCAATCAAATCAGTCCCTAAAATCATCCGCTAATTCTACCAATGCATCTGATTTGGAGCGATCGCCAGCCGATCGAATTCCGCAGATTGGCGATTCATCGGCAAACTCTGGCCAAGCAAAGCTACAAAACTTGGTAGATTCTTTGTTAGGGAGGGTATCTCAAGAGATTCAGCTTGGGGGCGACGGTTCCTTAGGGGATTTTGAAGCGCAGCTTCATGCCGCACTGTCTAAGGCTGCTTCCCAGGTTTCTCTTTCTCTATCGAGAGGGGCGATTGCAGTGCTCCAGCAACAGCAAATCACCGAAACTCAACCGGGTTCGATCCTGAAAGACTTCCAAACCTTGCTGGATTTTATAGGTGACGAGGGCATTGGCGTAAGCGGCAAATATTGCCTCATTCCTTTAAAACTGCTGTCCGATCTGAATCAGCGTCTGAGCATACCGATCGAACTGGATTTAAAACGTCCGACCCAAAAATCTTACTCCCCCATCAATGGCCTATATCTTCTGCTGCGAGCCTCAGGCATAGGGCAAATTGTTAACCGAGGTAAAAAAAAGGTTCTCTCTCTCCAGCCTGAACTATTGAAATCTTGGCGGAGCCTCAATCCAACAGAACGTTACTGCACCCTGTTGGAAGCTTGGTTGATTCGGGGACATGGAGAAATGCTGGGGGAACGGCGAAGTGTTCACAACGCCGGTTCTAAATGCATCCAATATTGGTCTCACATATCAGATCAAGATAAAGAATTCAGCAGCTATAGCGACCAGCACACGTTGAGCTATTGGCCTGAACTCCATAATCTAGCGCTCATGAGCCTTTTTGGCTTAGTTCAAGTCGAATCGGGTCAACCGGAAGCCGGTAAAGGTTGGCGGATAAAGCGAGTTAAGAAACTACCCTTTGGCGATGCGTTGATGCAAGCCATTATTCATGCTTATACAGAACATGGCATGATGTGGGAATCTGAGGATGATCCCAGCATTCCCTTTGGAGAACTGCAGCCAACGCTGCAGCCCTACTTCCCAGACTGGGAGAATACGTTAGCCGCTCCCGCCCAAGCCTTTCGGCCTGGGGTGTATGTGTTCAAGGTTTCGCTCGGTAAAATCTGGCGACGGATCGCTCTATCCAGCGATATGACCCTGGCGGACCTCAGCGGCATGATTTTGGACTCGGTTGATTTCGATTCGGATCATCTGGATATGTTCCGCTACAAGAATCATCTGGGGCGAACGATTGAAGCCGTCCACCCCTATGCTGATGGGTATCCGTCTACTCCTGATGTGCAAATTGGCGATCTTCCCCTGACTGAAGGGTCGTCTATGACCTATATCTTTGATTTTGGCGATTGGTGGGAGTTTGATGTGCAGCTAGAGAAGGTTGAGGCGGATGACTCTAGACAGAATTATGAGGCAATACTAAAAAGATATGGGGAAGCACCGCCTCAGTACCCCAATTGGGATGAATGGGACGAGGAGGATTAGTCTGGGCTCCCTCAGCCCAACTCATCTCCCTCAGGCACAAATTCCAAAGCCAAGCCATTATTGCACCAACGCTGCCCCGTCGGGCTCGGACCATCGTTAAACACATGTCCCTGATGACCGCCACACCGGGCGCAATGATATTCCGTTCGCGGGATAATCAACTTAAAGTCCAGCTTAGTTTCCAAACGCCCCTCAATTGACGTGAAAAAACTGGGCCACCCTGTGCCGCTGTCATACTTCATATCCGAAGTAAATAAGGCCAACTGACATCCCGCACAAATATACGTCCCCCGACGTTTCTCAGAATTTAAGGGACTTGAAAAGGGCGGTTCCGTTCCCTCTTCGCGCAGGATATTAAACTGCCCTGGGGTTAGAATTTCCAGCCACTCCTCATCCGATTTGATAATTTTTTCAATGTCCATCAAGTCATCTTCCACCTGAGCTAATGAATTGGGATCCATCAGGGAGATCGCGAATGGACTCAGTAAAACACTAAAGAAGCTGCGTCGTTGCATCAGAACTTTTTCCAAAAAACAAGGGATTAAGAGGGCTATATGGATTTGTCGGTCAACACGGTTCCATCGCTAGAAATTTTGAAAGGGAGTAAAAAATCCCCACTAGCCATGAGTCTATTATCTAACTGCAAGAGATTATTTTTCTGCAAGCGCCTTAACAGTCAATGGAAAAGCGCCGCCGCCTCCACACCAAGGAAGGGAGTTGCGTCAAAATAAAGTCCCAGAGAAAGGCAGTGGATGGGTAGATGGGTGAATGGGATGTTATTTTTCTGCAAATCCCTAATAGCATTTATAGATAAGTCTTCTTCATTCCAGCGATTGTCGATACTCATCCAGCAAGGTCGGCAAATAATCATATCCATCCACTCCAATCACCGCTAGAAATCGGGCCCGGTACTGCGCCAGAATCGACTGGAATGTTTCAGACCCTAACTGCCCATACAGGATGCTGAGGAGGCCTGCCGGTTGTCGCCACTGTTGGGAGTTGATTTGGTTCAACAGATACATGCCTAAGCAGCCATTGACGATAGCCATTTCCCGATTCTCTAGCCCCCGATGAGCTTCGGACAAGTAAGCGTAGTTTAGGCCCAGCAATGCGCGATCGCCAATCGCTTGAGCAATTTTCAGACCCTGTTCGAGGGACTTAATCGCCGCCTGATGCTGCCCCAAGACTACCTGCGCCACCCCCAGACTGTTAGCGCAAAGGGCTTGACTGGGCAGATCCCCCACCTTCTCAGCCGCCTGCAGTCCCTGCTGCAGATAATCCAGGATGCGTTCGTACTGGTCGGGATCAAGCTGGTTTTGCTGCTGCGCCTGGAATACTTCACTGTACCCGTAATTCGCCAAAGCATTGGCTTCTCCTAGCCGATCGCCGGTTTGCCGCGCCAGGATTAAGGCGCGTTGGCTGTGGTTAATGGCGGCGGCATAGTCTTTTTGCACCACCCAAGTGCGACTAAGATGATTCAGACTGGCGATTTCACAGCGACGATCCCCCGCCTCCCGAGCAATCTGCAGCGCTTGCTGATGCAGTTGCAAAGCTTGCGGATACTGCCCTAGAGCGCGTTGTGAATAGCCCAATAGGGTCAGAATACGAGCCTTGCTCTCCGTATTGGGCGCTTGACGGAGCGGTTGATCGAGATAGTCCAATACGGTCCTCAGCGATTCTCCCGACAGAGCAGCGAACAGACCGCCGTAGAGGGGAAAATAGTCTTGTTGGGCAAACTGGACCAGCACCTGTAGCGCCATCTGGAAGCAGCCCTCAGCAAATATCCTCTGATTGAGCTGACTGAAGCGTTGAGATAATTGGCTCCAGACGACAGTGAAGGTCAAAAAGGAAGCGATCGATAGCCGTTTCCCAGCTCTGGGGTCATAGGGTTGTTTGTCAAACCAATTGACCAAGGATAACTGCAGCCGCTGTAAGATCAGGGCCATTTCCACCCAATCCGAAGTATGCGACGGGGCGGGGACCCCCTCGGCAGTAACAGCCTGATGTCGGGCCAAATCCTGAAATAAAGACTTCAGTCCAGTGCTGCTCACCGCCTTCGCCCAACTTGCCCAAGGCCCGCGCTGCTCCGGCAAATTGCCGAAGCCCAAAGCAGCTTGACTCTGGTCATAGATCCAACTCACCACATTGGCTTCTAGCTGCCGCCAGGTGCTCAGTCCCTGGCGAAGTCCTGTCGCCAGCTCCTTCAGACCGAAAGCGGCAGAATCAGGCGCCGGAGAAGATCCTGTAGCGCTACTCTGAGCTTGCTGCAGCATCTGAATTAACTGTTGCGTCTGTTCGGAGGTTAAGGCGTTAGGCTGGTTGGGATCCAGCGCTTGCAACAGTTGGCTGAGTCGCGCGTCCGGTTCCGCAGCGCTCAGCCCTTGAACGACGGTGGAAAGCGCACTATTGGCCTGATTTTCCTTTTGCCATCGCTGCCACTCCCCCTGAATCGTTTTCAAGGCCCGCTGTTTGCGGGTGGCTTTGGCCTGTTTCAGTTCATCGGTTTCTTGGGTGAGTTGGGTCTGGATATCATCGGCTCGGGTTTGTAAACACCGCTCAAAAATTTCCCCCGTCCCGATGCTGATATCCGCCTGCAGCATTTGGTAAACCTGCTCCTTTGAGCGGATTTGGCCCTTTAGAGTGATGGCTACAATGCGGTCAATTAATTCCAGATAGCGATCGCGCATAGATCAAGAGAAACAGGGCTACTGCTTCAGCCTAGCAAAGCCCAGCTCAGTTTTAACTTTTGTCGCCAGCGATCTGACTGGCCTAAGCAGCAGCAGATTTTGACGGCTCCGGAGTTTTAGATTTTACTTTCAAGGCTAGATACTCAGCTAACTGTGCTTCAATATCATGCCGCACGATTTGACGATAGTCGATGAAATGCTCATTTAGGGCGCAAGCGGTCAAGTAAGGGACAAACCGACTCCGATTGCGCCGGAGGATTGAGAATAACTGACGCCAGAATTGGAAGCGCGTGTTGCGTTTGAGGCCCTGACGCCAGCAGATGATCAGCACTGCTCGCAACTCGTTCAACTTCAGCGCCCGAAACGGAGCTTTATGGGGAGATGGCCTCATTTCCATGAAATGCCGAAAGACGCGGGATAGATAACGGCTCGGCTCGTAAAGCTCCCAAAAGCAGTTGACATATTCGCGGGCAATATCTTCGATCGGGCGAGTCGGCACAAAGTTAGGCAGTGACATTTGGCTGCCCTGCGTCTCTTCTTTACCCTCCAACAGACGACCTTCTTGCTTGAGTCGATGCCATAGAGCAGTATTGGGCAGAGCGATCAGCATTCCGAACATCGCTTGAGGAATGGCGGTCACCTCGACAAAGTCAATAATGCGCTGACCTGCGCCTGACTTTTCACTATCAAAGCCAATAATAAATCCCGCCATCACACGCAGGCCTCTCCGATTGATCGTCTGGACCGCCTCGATCAGAGAGTTACGGGTATTCTGAAACTTTTGAGTCAGGGCCAGGCTATCGGTATCCGGCGTCTCAATACCCAGAAAGACCGCAGTGAAGTTTGCCGCAATCATCAGATCTAGCAATTCCTTATCCTGTGCAAGGTCCACTGACGCTTCAGTCGAGAGACGAAAGGGATACTGACGCTCTGCCATCCAGGGAGCAATTTCACGTAACAAGAGCTTGACATTTCGCTTGTTGCCGATGAAATTGTCATCCACCAAAAAAACAGGACCTCGCCAGCCGAGCTCATAGAGGGTCTGCAACTCAGCCAGTAACTGTGTGGGGGTTTTAGTGCGGGGTTTGCGCCCGTAAAGCACAATGATGTCACAAAATTCACACTGGAACGGACAGCCCCTGGAAAACTGAACCGACATATCACTGTACGAGCCTAGGTCCAGCAGATCGTATCTGGGAATCGGCGTGATAGTCAGATCGGGCTTTTCTCCGTTGGCGCGGAAGATGCCTGATGAGTCCCCACGCTCTAGAGCTTCAACGAGGAGCGGCAGGGTAATTTCTCCTTCGTCCAAAACCAGAAAGTCCACTCCTGCATCAGTCGCAGCATCAGGAACAGAGGTAACATAAGGCCCCCCTGCAGCCACTAGCTTACCCCTCTGCTTCGCCTCGCGAATTACGTGCAGCATATCAGGCTTCTGGACGATCATGCCCGAAATGATGACTAAATCCGCCCATTCCCAATCTGCCTCAGTCTCAAATCGGACATTGCGGTCAACCAACCTAAACTCCCAATCCTGAGGGAGGATAGCAGCCACTGTGATCATGCCCAAAGGGGGAAGGGACGCCTTAAATCCGACTAATTCTAACGCTTTATCAAAAGACCAAAATGATTTAGGAAAAAGGGGATACAGCAGTAATACTCGCATTATTAAACTCCTCGCGCCTCACAAATGGTGGTATTCGAGTGATATCTCAGCCAATCAACTCAAGAACTCTGACATACCCGTAACCTCATTTGGTTGCGTCAGAGAAGAGAAGTATGCGATCTCAATTTACCAAGGTTTTTAGCCTTGTTTTGTATTCCCTTGAAAATAGTTGCTCAAGCGCCTTGGTGAACGTTACAGATTTCCCCACACATCAGCGCCTGATCATGAAGAGGATGCCGACCGCCCAACAAAAGTCATTAAGAAATAACACCAACAGTGAAAAAAGGCTCCAGGCTGTGCGTTCAACCCTAGATAAACATTAGAGGCGAGGCGACTCAGCACTAGCAGGAGCCATTAAAATTCATCAAGATGAATTTTAGTGATTGGACGAATGCAAGCATCTAGCGGATGGTCTTGAATAGATAAACCACAGCTCAAGGTTCTAACCTGAGATATCCTAACAAGGTCAAAATATCGCAAAATTTTCCGAGTTTAGCGATCGCACCTTGAACATATCGAGCAGGCAGCGTCATCACCACTAAAAGTCTTAGGCAGACCTTTCCTAGGACGGCTCCCCTAAAAGAAAAGAGGTCATATCTAATAGCCAACCCCAGATATCGGAGCGCAAACAGGCTCTTGTTTTTTTGGGGAGAGCCCTCAAGCGACCTATAGAGCAAGATTTTATACAGGTTGCTCAAACTGTATCGTTTCAAATAGCAAAGTGATTCAGGGGCTTGATTGAAAACACGATCAATCACTTTGACGGTTTCTACTTCCATCTTTGCTGTGTTAGTTGACATCGAACCGACGGATATTCGATACAGGATTTGAGGAGATGAAACCGCAACGAAAGAGTACTTGAACGCCAACCGCAAATACATTTCCCAGTCTTCAGAAGATTTAAGGGACTCATCAAAACCACCCACTGTCTTTAGAGCTTGATGGCGGATCAATGGGTTAGACCCGTTTTCTAAAAAGTTGGTCAGCAACAGATACTGACATACCTCCCCACTAAAACTTAAGTAATATCCTCGACGCAGAAATTGACTCTGCTCATCAATACAGTTGGTCCAACTGTAGGCGACTGCAGCATCAGGATTTGACTGCAGAGCATGATACTGAGCTTCGAGTTTATCTGACGTCCAAAGGTCATCGGCGTCAATGAATGAAATGTATTCTCCCGTTGCATTTTCAATACCGCGATTACGACTAGCAGCCAGTCCGGCATTTTGATAGGAAAAAATGCTTATTCTGGAGTCGTTAAATTCCTGGACAATGGTTAATGTCTTATCTTGAGACCCATCATTAATAATAATCAGTTCAAAATCAGAGAAGGTTTGATTTAAAACTGATTCAACCGTTTCCTGGATTGTTCGCTCACCATTAAAAACTGGAATAATGACTGATATAGTTGCCATTTACTGTCTTTCCAGATAATCAAACAGGCCATCAACCTAAACGAAGAATTTCTCCTTGAGCAAACCATTGAATGAAAAGAGCAAAACCCTTTATAAGACTGAATACAGAACCTAACTACACTCTGATTTCAAGGTTTCTGAACCGCCTTACCAATCCGAAAACTACACGCCGTTAGACTGGAGGAACATCAGCCTTAATATGGATTAGAAGCGTTTCAAGATTGGCTAAATGTTGAATTCTCTCCAGCAGATTTTGGGCTAAACTCTGGGGAAGAGTTATTACAACCAAGCTTTTTAAGAGCACCTTCCAAATTACTCGTTTTTGGAATAGAGCAGGTTCATTCAAAATCGCAAGAAAGAGAAATTTTATAGCGACAATCCCCCTCCGTCGAACAGGTGCGCCATTTAAGGCTTTAAACGTAAGATATTTATAGATATTGGCAAGGCTATAAGGCCTTAGATACTTTAGGGACTCTGGCACTTGAGCAAAGATCTTATCGATGACTTTTAGCGTTTCCGTTTCCTGTCTGAAAACATTACCTGACATAGAATCCGCCGATACCCGATAGAGGATCTGAGGAGACTGAACCACCTCAAAAGGATGGCGCACTGCTAAGCGTAAGTATAAATCCCAATCTTCCGCCGCCTTGAGGGATTCATCTAGACCGCCGACATCAATCAAAGCCTGCTTTCGAATTAAAGGATTAGAGCCATTATCTAAAAAATTGGTGAGGAGTAATTTGGGAAGAACATTTCCACTTACTGTGAAATGGGCGGCAGGACGCAAAAAGTCGCTATATTCATTGATAAAATCGGTCCAGCTATAGACAACCGCAACCTCAGGATTGTCTTGAAGTCGACTGAGTTGAGCTCCTAATTTATCTGGAGTCCACAAATCATCAGCGTCTAGAAAAGCGATATACTCCCCCTGAGATTGCTTGACGCCACGGTTTCGACTCGCCGCCAAACCAGCATTTGGATAGGTAAACACCTTGAGACGGGGATCCGCAATATTTGAGACGATCTTGAGGGTAGAATCTTGAGAGCCGTCATTGATCACAATAATCTCAAAATCTGAGAACGTCTGACTCAGAACTGATTCAATGGTTTCTAGAATCGTCGCTTCACCGTTAAACACGGGAATTACGACTGAAATCAGGGGCATAATCCGATTAATCTAACCAAAATGAGAAAACATCGCAGGACTGTCGGATGGCGGACAAATTGCCGAAACTCGTCTTTCTAGTAGGATGCCCTCGTTCTGGGACAACCTTACTACAGAGTATGCTTGCATCCCATCCAGACGTTGCATCATTCCCAGAAACAAAGTTCTTTGATCATATGGAACCCTGGTTTGAACCCAAAAGAATGGGATGGGGGATGGTTTCCCGTCGTCTAAGGGTTAGGTTGGAAGGATTTTTCAGAGATGAGTTAGATCAACCTGAACTGATAGACCAATTACCTCGAATTTTTATCTTTAAAGGACATTATAGCCGTCGGTTTATAAAGATATTGAGAACCCTCGCAAAACAGCAATATAAAAGTGTTTTGCTAGAAAAAACACCTGAGCACATATTTTACATTGACTATATTGAAAAGTTTTTCCCAGACGCGAAGATTATCCACATCTTGAGAGGGGGACCTGATGTTATCGCCTCACTTTATCAAGTCACCCATCAGTATCCTCAATGGTGGGATGGAGCTTGGGACATCGAACGATGCATAAAGCGTTGGGTGGAGAGTATCGAGATTAGCTTTAAACATAGTGGGAAACCCAATCATATTTTAGTTAGATACGAAGATCTGTTGAAAAATCCAGCTTTTCTTGTAGAAGGACTTTGTGAATTTATCGGAATTTATTTTTATCCCAAAATTATAGAAGACTACAGTTTAGCAGCAAAGAAAGTGAGTTTTGAGGCGGCGGGTAGAACTGTTCGTCAGTCTATCCAAGCTAATCATTCAGGTAAATTTAATAGTCTTTTCAGTCCATCGCAACAGGAATATATTCTTGAGCAAACCCGCTCAATTGATTTAGATCAGCCAGAGATATTTTATTCTCCTTTTTCACAAAGTTCCTCCTGAGGCGAGAAGCGAGGAGCGTAAATAACAAGAAATTTACAGTCAGTATAAACGTATTAAGAGGCGTGTAATTTAAACCGAAAAAATCTAGTGGGGTAGGAATACAGAATACAGGAGTCAGAAGCCAGTAGGGAGATGAATTCTGGCTCCTGACTCCTGTATTCTCCCCTAGGGAAAATTTCTCGTTTTGAGTTGTAAGCCTATTAAGACGACTTCATAAAGTGAGGTAAAGGTTGGAGCGGTAGCGTTGGATACTACCAAAAATCCGAACCCTTTTTGGGGGGTAATCCACCATCTTGATAAAGACCTGTTCAACTTAAAATTTTACCTAAACTACTAAAGCTAGATTACGTAGATTAACAGTTGTAGATAGCTGATCTGGATTGACCTATGACAACCATTCTGGAACAAGGAAATATCAGTATTCATACTGAAAATATATTCCCCATCATTAAAAAATGGCTCTATTCAGACCATGAAATTTTTCTGCGAGAGTTAGTATCCAATGCAGTAGACGCCATTCAGAAGCTCTCGATGGTGTCCCGCTCAGGGGAGTTTTCTGGCGATGTTGGAAGTCCGGAGATCCAGATTACCCTCGATAAAGACGCCAAGAAACTGAGTATCTCAGACAACGGGATTGGCATGACTGCCGAGGAGGTTAAAAAATATATTACTCAGGTCGCTTTTTCCAGTGCAGAGGAGTTTGTCTCCAAATACAAAGATTCTGCTGACCAACCGATCATTGGGCATTTTGGACTCGGCTTCTATTCCTCCTTCATGGTGTCAACTCGGGTGGAAATCGACACGCTCTCTTACAAAGAGGGGGCTGAAGCGGTTCATTGGTCTTGCGATGGAACCACTCAGTTTGAGCTGTCAGCTTCGGAACGCGCTAACCATGGAACCACCGTCACTTTGACGTTGATGGATGAGGAGCAGGAATATCTAGAAGCCAGCCGAATTCGCCAGCTTATTAAAACCTACTGCGATTACATGCCAGTCCCCATCAAGCTGGAAGATGAGGCGATTAATAAGCAAGACGCCCTCTGGAAAAAAGCGCCCAGCGCGCTCAAAGATGAGGATTACCTGGAGTTATATCGGTATCTGTATCCATTTCAGGAAGACCCCTTACTGTGGGTTCACTTAAACACAGATTATCCTTTTGTGGTCAATGGCATTCTCTATTTCCCTAAGCTGAAGCCAGATGTCGATGTCACCAAGAGCCAGATCAAGCTGTTCTGCAATCAAGTTTTTGTCAGCGACAACTGCGAGGAAGTGATTCCGCGGTTTCTGATGCCGCTACGCGGAGTGATTGATAGTCTTGATATCCCGTTGAATGTTTCCCGTAGTTTTTTACAAAACGATCGCACTGTCCGCCGAATTGCCGACTATATCGCCAAGAAAGTGGGCGATCGCCTCAAAGAGCTGTATCGGGATGATCGGTCTGAGTATATCCGCTGCTGGCAAGACTTAGGCGCTTTCGTCAAGTTTGGTTCACTGAACGACGATAAATTCAAGAAGCAAGTTGAAGACATCTTAATTTTCCGCACCACCGCCAAACTCGGTGAGGATAAGCCTGAGGAAGACAGCCAACCGACTGTGGAAGTCCAACAGGACGAGGGAGACGCTTGGCAGGAAGTGTCTTCTGACGCCAAGCCCGCCACGGATGAGAAGGGCGCTCACTATACCACCCTCAAAGAATACCTGGAGCGGAATAAGGAGCGTCACGAAAATAGAGTCTTTTACGCAACGGATGAAGTGTCCCAAGCGACCTATGTTGGACTGCATAAAAGTCAGGGGCTAGAAGTCCTGTTCATGGATTCTTTCATTGACACCCACTTCATCTCTTTCTTAGAGCGGGAGTATTCCGATGTAAAATTCGCCCGTGTGGATGCCGACCTTGATCAGACCCTGATTGATGGCGATAAGTCTGGTGAGATTGTTGATCCGACAACGAATAAGACTCGGAGCGAGCAGATTAAAGAACTTTTCGAAAAAGCGCTCAATCGTCCCAAGTTGACCATCCGGACTGAATCCCTCAAGTCCGATGATGCTCAGGCGGCCCCGCCAGCGATGGTGCTATTGCCTGAGGCGATGCGGCGGATTCAGGAAATGACGGCGATGATGCAGCAACAGAATGCTGAATTTCCCGAGGAACATATCCTGATGGTGAATACAGCCCACCCCTTGATTCAAAACTTAGCCAAATTGGAGCAGGGTTCTATTGTTCAGGCAAGCGGCGAATCCTCTCCTTCAGGGGAGATGGCTAAGTTAATCTGTCAGCAGGTGTATGACCTGGCGTTGATGGCTCAAAAGGGATTTGACGCCGAAGGGATGACATCGTTTGTAGATCGGTCTAATTTACTGCTCACGCGCTTGACCGAGTAATTCGCGTAATCTTGTCCCTGCGTAGCAAAATGCTGAAAGCTCACAAAATCCCCCAGAGTTGGGGGATTTTGTGTTGAATCCAGACGAACATAATCGATATTGGACGTCAAACAGCCGCATGGATCAATCAAAATAGGATTGAATTTCAGCTGCTGCTTTTCTTAGATAGAGTTAATGTCGCCAAACACTTGCTATAAGAAGATCGCACCCAGTTGAAGAAAAATTCGATATAATCCATGACCTGAGAGTAGTTCAACGATCAACCAAGCGTGGTCGGTCAGGGTTAGATGGAATTAGTATATGCCTGTCAACCATTTCCCCAAACATTTTGTAAGTCCCTATTTTTAGCAGGGCCTACCCCGCGGGACGCTCATGTTCCCTCTTGGAGACCACAAGCCTTGGCTCTGCTAGAGTCGTTTGGCTATGATGGCGTCGTTTTTATTCCAGAAGCCCAGGATGGTCAGCGTAGCAGTGACTACGACGAGCAAATAACTTGGGAGCTAGATGCGATGCGACGCTCCGATTTCATTTTGTTCTGGGCCCCAGCCGAACGGGACACCATGCCTGCCAATACAACTCGGGTTGAGTTTGGGCTGCAGATCCACAGCGGTAAAGTCATCCTTGGAATTCCCCAAGGAGCCTATAAAACACGCTACATGGAAAATTTGGCGGAACGGCATCATATAGCGTTACATCGCACATTAGAAGAAACCGTTAAAACAGCTTGTAATAAACTAGGCCCTGGAGCCAGGCGGTCTGGCGCTGAATGCTTAATTCCGTTAGAAATCTGGCGTACAAGACACTTCCAGGAATGGTACGCCTCCCAAACTAAAGCGGGTCACATTCTGGAAGATGCGCCGAATATAGAGTGGATCCTACGAGTGGGTCCACATAAGGCGTTTCCTCTTTTGTTCGTGATCCATGTGGCTATCAAAGTGAATGGTGAGAACCGGGTAAAATCTAACGAGGTTGTCATCATCAGACCCAGCATTGTTACGGTTGGCGCTTACTGCCCTGGTGAAACAAGGAATCAGGATCGTTTTATTCTGGTCAAGGAATATAGAACCGCTGTTATGAATCAGCCGGGATTTGTATTTGAGTTGCCTGGGGGGTCTTCCTTTAAACCAGATATTGATCACCTATCTCTGGCAATGGAAGAATTAGCAAAAGAAACAGGAATTCGACTACCGCGAGAAAGGTTTCAGCTAATAGGGAAGCGCCAACTCGCCGCTACCTTGGTTGCCAACCAATCGCTCTTACTGGCTGTGGCATTAGCCCCTTCGGAAATGGATGAGATTGCCGCCAACGAAGGGAAAATGTATGGGAATCGCTCTGAAACTGAGCAAACTTATTTACATGTGATGACTAGACAGCAAATTATTGAAGGGAACTTAGTTGATTATGTCACGCTAGGTCAGATTTCATTAATAGGCTAGGGTTGATCAGTCAAACGACCGAGGAGCGTCAAGAAGCGCATGTTTAAGTTATTTTCAAGCAAACTATTGGTTCTGTTTATAACTTTCTCGGTGTTGCCTGACTATACTCGGTCAGCGTTCTCTCAAACTGCAGATTTAGGCGCTGATAGCTCACTCGTGGAGGAGCTTAAATCACTGGCTCAAAGTGATGCTAACAGCAATATTGATAGAAGAACCCAATTTGTTATTGAGTTATATAAAAGCAACTCGGCGGGCTTGACAGAACTAGACATCAGAAGGGTCTATGATGATACGTTTAGTCTCCAAAGCCAGCAAAATGAACAGCAAAGAAATATGCGCCGACTAGGTGTCGGCGCACTAGCCTTGGTAGGCTTAGGAGTCGCTACTTTCATTGTCGCCAAAAGAAGTATTCTGAAAGTTAAGACGGTAAAGGCCCAAGTTCCTTGGGTTGGTGAGGTTGAATTTGAAACCGTTGAAAATGCGCGAAATGCTGCTTGGAAACTTTACGTTGAAATGAAAACGCGCATCGCGACTCAACAATTGGGAGATGACCATGGCCTCTTGCGAGAAGCCCTGAATTCCCTTTATGCGTTATTTGGAATTACGAGGGAAATCCTCAAAGAGGCTGGCCCTGATGTCGGTGCCTTGCCCAAAAAGTCGGTGGGTGATATTGCAATCACCTTCTTGAATGATGGCTTACGACCCTTTACAGCTAAATGGCACCCAAAACTACAGGTCTGGGAAACCACCCGCCCGGCCGGGCGAAGCGCTAAGGAACATGAACAAAATTGGGATATGGAAACTCAAATGCGTGTTGAGTTAAAGCAACTCATGCAAGAGTTGACTCAATTTACCAATTCCTTAGCAGAGATTGCAGGGGCGCCCCTGTTGAATTCTCCTGTTCCTGAGACTCAGGATTAAGCATTGGCTTTCAGGGGATTTCAGAGAACACTGAGTTGAATAAAAATTTACCCTCAGGTAGGAGATTCTATTGGGTAGGTAGTCCAACCCGATTCATCATCTTTTTGATTAGCGAGCGGACGGGCAAGTCGCCAGGTTTGGCCGTCAGGTTGAGGTTGAAGATAGACCTCGAAAGGCGTCGTTTGGTCGGAAACCCGGCGAGTACGCAAATTCAGCTTCAGATGAAAAGTCCCTTCAACCCGATAAGCGGGTGCGTTTTGGATAGCCATCGGGGTTTGCCGATTAACCTTGACCTGGCTAACGGTGAAGGTCGATTTCCGATTCCCCTTGGGGGTGAGTAACTGAGAAATTTCTTGTTGGGTTTGGCTAAACTGTAGCGCGATCGCACTTTCCACCACAGCCTTAGGCGGTCCTCCCCCCACTAAACCACAGGCCGACAGACAAATTGCCAAAAGAATTCCCAACGCAATACGAAGCATATGCGAAAGCCCAATCTTGAGTTAAACGACGCCATCACTGGCTATCAATTTAAAGTGGGTCGTTATCCTTGGGGAAGAATACGGAGACAAGAGACAGAATACAGGTCCTGACTGACTTCTGTATTCTGTATTCCCTATTCTTACTCCGCTGCATTCTCCCAGCTCGAATTGCACGCCACACATTCTATAAAGCATCTAACTCCCAGAGTATCAGGATCAGGTCGCTTTAATCCTCACTCGCTTTACTGCTTCAAACTTCTTGGATCCAATGCATCCCTTAGCCCATCTCCAAGCAGATTAAAGGCCAAAACCGTCGCCACAATTAAGAAAGCAGGGGGCCAAATGAGCCAGGGTTGGAGCACGAGAATCGACGCATTGGTGGCGGAGGAGAGCATATTCCCCCAAGAAGGGTCAGGTTGCTGAATCCCAAGCCCAATCAAACTCAACACAGCCTCAGCCACAATGAACCCTGGGACAGCTAACGTAGCGGAAATAATTACATAGGTGGCGGTTTGGGGAAGGACATGGCGGGTAATGATGTAGAGTGACCGTCCGCCCATCGCCTGCGTAGCTTGCACAAACTCACGCTCCTTCACTGAGAGCACTTGACCTCGGATTACCCGAGCTAACCCAGACCAACTGACAAAAGAAGTGATTAAGATGATCAGTAGAAAGCGCTGAGCACTTGTCAGGGTAGGCGGCAGCACCGCAGCCAACGCAACTAGCAGATAAATACTGGGGATTGTCATCAACACTTCTACGAAGCGCATTAATACCGCATCGACGATGCCGCCAAAATACCCAGAAATTCCACCAACCAGCATACCTAAGGGGAAAGAGATGACAATCCCTATTAGGCCAATGCTAAGGCTAATTCGTCCTCCATATACTAAACGACTGAACTGGTCCCGCGCCTGCTCGTCGGTGCCAAGAAGATTCAATTTCCCGGGGCCGACTGCGCCAAACAGATGTCGATCCCCTGGAATACCAGAAAACAACTCCCTCTCTTCGAACTTGGGTTCTGAGAAGGAGAATTGGGTGGGTAACGGCAGTATCAGCTTAAAGGCATCGTACTCGGAGCCCTTGACAAAGAGCCTCAGAGGAGAGGGTTGACTGTAATCCACCGTAACTTCGCGATCTCCGGTTTCCAGATCAACGGGGCCTTGAGTGGTGGGATATACATGGGGGCCTATCCACTGACCACTCTCCTGATTGCGCCAATAGACTTGGGTGGGAGGAAGCAGCGAGCCGTTGGGTTGAGAGTCGTAGGGATCGTAGGGTGCGACAAAATCACCTAGAAGGACGACAAGGTAAAAGATGATGAGAATGAGCGCTCCAAACCGAGCAAGGGAGTTACGTTGAAGCTTCTGCCGCCAGTTCATAGGGGGTTTAAGTTAAGTTGGCGTTACATATTGTTCGTTTTCAACGACGAACACATTGGAATATAGGTTGGCGATAATTTGCTTCCCTTCTTGAGTTAAGGAAAGATAACGCAGACCATCCTGTACATAGGGATGGACAACGTTCCAATAAAACTTGGGATAGTTGTGACGTAAGTCACCAGGGTGATTATAGCCAAGATATTTATTTTGCCCGGTTTCTTCAAATTCGTAAAATAGGGCGCTGATTTTTTTTAGATACCGGGAATCGCTTAATTGCCCAATCAAGTCTGCCGCCCGGAGAAGGCCCGGATAATTCTTGGTGTCTTGGTGATCTTCTTCCTTGGGCACGGGAAACCGAGTCAGTTCGATGTTTCGCTTAATCATTTCCGCGTCAATCAGCTTATTATTGCCGAACCTTTCTTCAATGAAGAGCTTACCCCGGTCCACATGGTACGGCGTTAGGGAAGCGTCGGTGGAACCCGACGGTAAATCAACCACTTCGCCAGGCTTGCCAGTGGCGTAACTCCCTTCGCGATCGCGATCGTCCCGACAGACCCCCTTAACGTAGCCAATATCATGACAGACCAGGGAAATAATAAAATGCAGCCATGTCTCGCAGGTTACGCCGCCTTCACGAATATGCTTGCCTCTGAGGATTTCCTGACCCACCAACGTCACCAGAATAGTATGTTCAACGTTGTGATACAGGGCGTCGCTATTGGCGATGTTTTCCAAAGCCATGCTCCCCGCCCAAGCGATGATGTCCTCATAATCGGGCTTAAGGCCGCCATAGGTACGATGGTAGCCAGCTCTGAGCTTCTCAACGAAATCAGAAATCAGAATCTCAGTTGCATTAAACATACTAGGCGCTCGCTTTCACAGATCTGGGAGGCTGAGAAGGGTATCAGGAACTTTGGACAAAAGGCAAACTGCAATACTAAAAGTAATCATTGCAATCACTTAACTGTAGGAGAGATAACAACGCCTACCATGGCGGTTGCAATACCCTTTGATTAAGAGAGTATAACGGTTCCGGACAAAGTTGGTGGGCGCAATTAGTTTTTGGGTTCTATAATCCTTATTTGAACAGCTGAGCAGCCTTACGAGTGTGATTCCAATCAACAGATGACGATGAGTTGCAACATCCTTTCTAGTCAAGCTAGCGAAATTATCATCCGTTCCCTACCAATTGACGACAGAGGTGCGGAACAAGGCTTAACAACTATATATGGCCACTGAAATCAGTGGCCATATATAGTTGTTAAATTCGTAACACTATACACTTAGGGAGCATCGTCGACAAAGCAAGGCTTAAGATTCTTTTCAGAATACCCCTTGAAGAGAGCAACATTTTGTAACGATCTCATTCTTCCCTTTCTTCAGCATTGACGGTCACTCTGAAAAGAGTCTAAAGGATCTTCGAATCGTAAAGAAACTCGGTCCTTCAAACACCTTGTTTTCAAATAGCCTTATAATAATCAACCGACCGAGAAAAACTTCTACTTCTCTAATTCTGTTATTGCGGGTGTAGTTCAGTGGTAGAACGTCAGCTTCCCAAGCTGAATGTCGTGGGTTCGAGTCCCATCATCCGCTTTTTTTAGTAAATTTCCGGAAAATCTTGCTTTCCGGAGATTTTAGCCATGTCGCGCTTCTTGCTTTCAGGGCTCATTCATGTATTCCCCTCTGTAAGATTGGGCGGATTTAGAGGTTTTTGGGGTAAAAGTTGGGGCGCCGACAACTGTTGGAGACGGAGCCATTTGAGTGGGGAGTTGAGGCGGCGCAGGCGGCGCGGCTTGAACGTCCTTGACCGTTGATTCCAAGGCGGCGCAGGCGGCGCGGCTTGAACGTCCTTGACCGTTGATTCCGCCTTGAGAAGACGCTTGTTCTGAGACTTTGCCTGACGGGGGGAACGGTTGGTCAACTTCAGAGGTCTCCTAGATTTTCCCCTGCCTGAGGCGTGACGGGTCCCATCCCGCCCCCTCTCCTCAGGCAGGTAATCCTGTCGGAGCTGGGATTTCTGGCGGCGTCTACCTGTAACTGCTGGCGTTGATTGCCCCAAGCTTGGGCAGAGGCAGGCCCGCTTGCGCAAAAATCGGGGCCGCTGGGGAGGCGGAACGGTTTTGAGTTGCTCAATAATTTGCCCGGGATCTTCAACGCTTATTGAGATCGGTTCCGGTGGCGCTGGCGCACTCACTGTCGCCTCCCCTTGAAGCGATCCTCCAGAAAAGGCTCTCGCTTCAGCAATTGGAGAGGAAACCATTGAACTGGCGAAATTCTGGCGATCGCTCACCAAGCCTTCAGTTGGGGTAGTCGCCATTGATGCATCATCGCCTTTACCCTCTGATACCTGATCAGACGCCGCCTTTTGATGCTCAGTTTCGGCCATCTAATATCAGGATCACCCTGTTCAATGGCGACAATAATTTTTGATAAGCAATAAAAATATTGATAAAGCCTTTTTGGGCGCTCAGGACGTAATCCTTCTACCTTTCATAGTTCAGCCTTTTTAACTCGTTCAGAGCCTACGAAAAGCAACTTTGTGAGTCTTAATATTTTTTATCTTCGTCTTGTTTACGATTACTCCGCCTGCATATTCGGATTGGTGTATTGTCCACGTAATGCATCTAAACACACAGGGAAAAGCAATGAAAGACGTAAGCGAAATCAGAACCGTTGAAGATTTCATGAGACTAGCCGAAGCGAAGGCGGAGCAAAGTGACTATGTGGGCGCCGTGCAAGGCTACAATCAAGCCATCTTAGCTGATCCTCACTACGCTAGAGCCTATGGCAACCGGGCGTTTTTGCGGATCAATTTAGGAGACCGCCGGGGCGCGATCGCCGATTTTCACAAAGCGGCGACTCTCTTCCTCGCCCAAGGCAGCATGGCCAACTACGAGATGGTTATGCTCTATATCAAAGAGGTAGAGCATAACTAGCAAGCTGACTTTCACCGTTTTGGGCAATGGCGGGGAAAGGACATAAAGATTTGTGCAAATATAGAGTCCCCTCTAAAGAGGGTAAATGAATAGATAAGTCAATGGGCTTTATGTTCTATCTCCCGCATTTCTGTTGCGGTGAAAGTTGGTAAAGGGTGTCTGCGCGATCGCACAAGGGAACTAGACTTATGCCAATGAAACTGGAAAAAGTGGTTCCCTTTGGGCGATCGCTGGATGAGTACATGAAAATGTTCGCTCTCTCGCCAACGGATCTGGGGAATCGGATTTTAGGGGTGGGGGATGGTCCCGCTAGCTTTAATGCAGAAGCAACCCAGATGGGAGGAAACATTATTTCGATTACCCGGTTTATCAGTTTAGTGGGGCTGAAATTCTAGAGCGCTTCAATCAAGTTGTTGACGATATTATTAATCAGGTAAAGGCTTCTCCAGATGATTGGGTATGGTCGTATCATCGTTCTCCAGATGATTTACGCGCCAATCGGGTGAACGCAATTCATCAATTTATCCAAGATTATGACTCGAGCAAACAGGCAGGGCGCTATCAAATTAGCGCATTGCCAACGCTAAATTTAGGCGATGATGACTTCGATCTGGCGTTATGCTCTCATTTTTTATTTTTATATTCGGAACATTATGATTTTCCGTTTCATTATCAGTCAATTTTAGAAATGCTTAGGGTTAGCCAAGAGGTGCGAATTTTTCCTCTGTTGACTCTGATGTTGCAACGATCTCCTTATCTAGAGCAAGTCATTCAAGCGTTGAGTCAGGCGGGTTATCAGGCGGAGGTTACGAGGGTGGAGTATGAGCTGCAAAAAGGTGGGAATGAAATGCTGGTCATTCGGAAATAGTGGGGAATTTAGGGGGAGTTCTCCTGTTCACAAGGTCACAGCCCCAACAGAGACGAGATCGCAGGCAATAACTGACTCAACGATTCAGCTAGCTTCGCCGCAGTGGGTAATCCGGCGGCAATGCCCTTTAGCATGGTAGTCGCTCGTTTGGCTAGCTTCTTCATGCCCACGTCGCTGGGGTTTTGTCCCGCTTCGGCCAGAGCCTTTACCTGCTCTAGGGCTTCGGCTTTATCGTCCTCGCTGAGAGTGGATTCGGACGCGATCGCTTCCTGCAGTTGGGTTAGCAGCTCCTTAATTCCCGGCTGATTTGGTTCGGCGGAGCTAGGCAACTGGTTAATTGTGTTGGTGACTGTGCCGCTGATATCGCCTAAATTCAGTGCTGAACCACTGACGTTGAAATCGCCGCCAACATCCCCAATTTCAATCTTTCGGCTCTGGTCAGAACTTCCCTGCATGGCTTTACTATCCGCTGTGGCTTTAACGTCTACATTAATCGGTCTACTGGCCAGCAACCCCACAATTTCTTTCATATCTGAGCCTTGCTGACGATAGATTTGAATTTGCTCCTCTTTCGCCTTCAACTCAGCCTTATAGTGTTCCTCAACGGCTTTGAGCGCCAGGTCATAATTCCGCGTAAAGTCGCTGTGAATCTTCTCTTTATCAGCATCGGGCGCCGCCTGAACCTTTACGACAACAACACCATCCCCTTTATTTTCAATACTCTGGATGGCGAGTTCGGTGTCTTCATTCTCAACCTGGACTTGTTTGAATGAGTAGGCAAAGGCTTTCCAGTCCAATCCATTGCGAAAAATTAAGTCAATGGTGTCCAGTACTTCTTCAAACAGCTTGGTGAACTCCCCAGGCGCAAAGCTTCCACTACTGGGGCGACGTTCTTGCTGATTTCTGAGGAGATAAACGTAATCACAGATCGCATCTTCTAATTGAGTGGCGCTATTAATGCTCCAGTTTTCTAGACAGGCACTCGTTAGATTCGCCTGATGGAAGTTGGTGTTGAGGGCTTGTGTTTTGGTAAAGTTGGCTCGCTCCAGCCATGCCCCTTCAAATGTTGCGTTACTCACATCTGCTTCTGTTAGGTCAGCATCACTTAAGTCTGCCCCTATTAGGTTTGCTCCTTTAAGGATAAGTCCGACATATGATTTTCTAGCGCCTCGGTGGGTGATTAGTAAATCCCGGACATCTGGATCAAGCAGAATGGTTCCGCCTACTCTGGCTCGATCTATCTTTTTGGCCTGATGCCAGTTCGTTCGAGTGGTAACAGCATTTCTCAGGTCAGTACTTTTGAGCGTAGCTTGAGTAAAGTCAGAATCGGTTAAGTCGGCTCCCTGGAAGCTGGTACCGCCGATGCATGCAAAAAAGATCGCGCTCGTCCGAATCCAAGCATCTTTGATATTTCCTTGTAAAGCGCGCCAGCTAATGTAAGCACTGAGCAGTATTATAGAGACAAAGATGACGACAGAGATAATGACAGCACTGGCGCTGGCGTTGTCGCCAGCGCCAATGGTAGTCTTGGGAAAGAGAAATATTCCAGTGATAGCGCCAAAGACAGCACCAAAGACACCACCGATGATAGCGACAGCGACAGTGACGGCACCACCGACGGCATTACTAATAATGCTAGTGATAGCGACAGCTACAGTGATGCCGACAACGCCACCAACTAAGCCAAAGCCAATGAAAAAGATAATAGCGGCACCAACGACAACAGCAAGACCCGCCCCGATTCCTTTGCGGATTATAATGATGAAATAACCCACCGTTAAAATCAAAAAAACCGACAAAGTAACCCAGTCACCGATGTCACTTCTGAAATTAAGGCTAAGAAGTAATAGAGTATGAACGGCAGCCGAAAAACCCAACATAAATCCTGAGAAGCTTGACAAAAGACCCGAGACGATCACCAAGCTGATTGCCCAACGGCGTTGTAATCCTGCTTTCGCTCGTTTGAAATTTGCGCCTCTGAGCGTGGCTTTAGTGAAATTTGCGCCTCGAATATCTGCGCCGCTAAAGTCCGCCTCCGAGAGGTTTTGTCCCTTGAAGTTCTGACCTCGCAGGTTTTTACCGCGAAAGTTCCTTTCCCCTGCTTCATAAAGCCTCAGTAGCTCCCTAGCTTTCACACCATTTCCTCAGAAATTCGCTTATGTGCGAGCAGGTTGACTGCCCTGCTTTATTAAAGCTCAAGAGGATGCAGTGATTCCGCAAGTTTACTGAATATGTCTCAAACCGACCGAGCCAACTTCTTCAACTTCCCCTCCACCGCAGCCAACTGCTTACTTATGGATTGAGCGGATTCAGCATTGGATGCTGTTGGCGAAATATTTCTTGATTTCCCCCTCGACACCCTGGGTCCCAGGCAGAGCCTGGGATTGCCCAAGAGAGGCTCTGCCTCCACAAGACTGCGGCGGCGACATATGGAGGCAGAGCCTCCGAGCGGGTTACGCAGGCAGAGCCTGGGAACCAGGAAACAGTCAATAGCAGGAGCCCCAAAACAGTTTAGGACTGTTTTGGGGCTCCTGCTTTTTTCTTGATTCAGACTGCGCTGATTGGAGGATAAGTTTCAGCATTCTCGGCTGAAACTTATCAGGGGGGCATTACAAATCGACCTTAACGGGCTTCACGTTCCAAATTTCCTTGCAGTATTCCCGAATGGTGCGGTCGGAGGAAAACTTGCCCGTCCGCACTGCATTGAGAATAGACATCCGAGTCCAATTAGTGGAATCTTGGTAAGCCAGACTGACCTTATCCTGGCAGTCAATATACGCCTGGTAGTCAGCAAACAGCATGTACTGGTCATCGTGCAACAACGAATCCACCAGCGGCTTGAACAGCTCAGTATCGCCGTTAGAGAAATGCCCTGACGCGATCCGTTCGATCACCGCGTGGAGTTCACTGTTGTTGTTGTAATAATCCCAAGGGTTATACCCTTGAGCTTTTCTCTCCATCACTTCCTGGGCCGTTAATCCAAACAGGAAGAAGTTTTCAGCGCCCACTTCCTCTCGGATTTCAATATTGGCCCCGTCCAGCGTGCCAATGGTCAAAGCGCCGTTCATGGAGAACTTCATGTTGCCGGTGCCGGAGGCTTCTTTACCCGCCATAGAGATCTGCTCAGACAGATCGGCGGCGGGATAGATCATTTGGCCGAGAGAGGCGCAGAAGTTCGCGACAAACACCACCTTAAGTCGGCCGCGCACATCGGGATCGGTATTGACCACCTCAGCAACCGCATTGATCAACTTAATGATCAGCTTCGCCATAAAGTAGCCAGGAGCCGCTTTACCGCCAAACATGAAAGTTCGGGGTTGAATGTCGGTGTTGGGATTGCGTTTGATCCGGTTGTATAGGGTGATAATGTGCAACACCATCAGGTGCTGGCGCTTATACTCATGCATCCGCTTGACAATGATGTCAAACAGCGAATGGGGATTGACTTCAAGATTTTGCTGCTTCCAAATATAGTTGGCTAATCGAACCTTATTCGCCTGTTTGATTTGTCGCCAGGTTTCTTGGAATCCCGCATCATCGACATGATTTTCCAACTGTCGGAGTAAAGTCAAATCCCTGAGCCAGCCATCGCCCAGCTTTTGTGAATACAGTTCTGACAGTTTAGGATTGCTCAGTAAAATCCAGCGACGCGGGGTTACTCCATTGGTTTTATTGGAAAATTTCTCTGGCCAGAGCCGATAGAAATCCTTGAGCACCCCTTTCTTCAGAAGCTCAGTATGCAGCGCCGCCACCCCATTCACAGCGTGACTGCCCACAGTCGCCAAGTGCGCCATCCGAACATACTGCTCATCGCCCTCTTCGATTAAAGATAATCGACCGATGAGATCATCATCTCCAGAGAACCAAGTCTTCACCCGTTCTAAAAACCGATGGTTGATTTCATAGATAATTTCCAGGTGACGGGGTAAGAGACTGCCAAATAGGCTGATAGACCACTTCTCCAGCGCTTCTGGAAGCAGGGTGTGGTTCGTGTAGGCGAACAGACGCTGGGTAATCCGCCAGGCTTTATCCCAATCCATATCATGTTCATCCACTAGCAATCGCATCATTTCGGCAATGGCGATCGCGGGATGGGTGTCATTCAGTTGGATCACCGCTTTTTCCGGGAGATCCTCCAAAGTTTCGTGGAAGCGCAGTTGGGTGCGGATGATATCTTGCAACGCACAGGAAACGAAGAAATACTGCTGCTTTAACCGCAGCTCTTTACCTTGGGGAGTATTGTCGTTAGGGTAGAGAACCTTTGAGATAGTCTCCGAACTCATCTTTTCAGAGACCGCGGCATCGTAATTGCCCGCGTTGAATTCTGCGAACTTGAAATCGTCGCTAGCTTCAGAACTCCACAGCCTCAGAGGATTGACCGTGTTCACGTCATATCCAGGAACCGGCGTGTCATAAGGGATGCCAATCACGGTCTCAGCCGGGATCCAACTAGTTCGATAACAGCCTTTTTTGTCGTGATAGCCTTCGGTATAGCCGCCGTACTTAACCTCAACGCGATCGGCGGGCCGTTCGATTTCCCACGGATTGCCAAACCTCAGCCATTTATCCGGGATCTCCGCTTGCCAGCCATCCCGAATCGTTTGGGAGAATATGCCGAATTCATACCGGATGCCGTGCCCTACAGCGGGAATCTCTAGAGTGGCGAGGGAATCAAGAAAGCAAGCGGCCAATCGACCGAGACCGCCATTGCCCAGGCCGGGATCCCGTTCCTGTTCTAACAGGTCGTCAATACTGAGACCAAATTCTTGGATTGCCTGGCTCACCTGGTCATAAATCCCCAGGTTAATCAGGCTGTTGCCCAAGTGACGCCCCATCAGAAATTCTGCTGACAGGTAGTAAACAGTCTTAACTTTATTGTCGATGTAAGTGCGGGTTGTTTGGAGAAAGCGTTGGAGTAGACGATCTCTCATGGTGTAGGCTAACGCCCGATAGAAATCGTCAGGCGACGCTAAAGACTCAAACGTCCCTTGTAGATAGAACAAGTTATCGGTAATCGCCCGCGTGAGGGTTTCTACGCTAAGGCCAGTGTGCTCATCTTCCACCTGCACCTTCTTAAAATTTGCGGTTTGGGTATGCTCTTCCGAAAGGGTCATTGTTTGCTCCTGATCAACTCGATGCGCCAGATTCTGGACTCTACTCCTATGGAACAGTTCGATTATGCCCTGAAAGTCAAGAATACTAGCAAAATTACTGACTTCTCAAAGGTTAGTTCACCGATCGCCTATCTTCCCCTAGGGCCTAACCCTACTCTACCGGCATAAATTGCGCGATCGCCCAGTTCCTCCTCAATCCGCAGCAAGCGGTTGTACTTCGCTACCCGCTCACTCCGACATAGAGAGCCAGTTTTGATCTGCCCCGCCCGACTCGCCACGGACAAGTCGGCAATGGTGGTGTCTTCCGTTTCGCCCGATCGGTGGCTAATAACCGAACCGTACTGATTGCGAGTCGCTAGTTCAATGGTTTCCAGCGTTTCTGTCAGGGTGCCAATTTGATTGAGCTTAATCAGGATCGCATTCCCCACTCCCAGATCAATCCCCTTCTGCAAGCGGGTAGGATTAGTGACAAACAGGTCATCGCCCACTAGCTGAATGCGGCGCCCCAGCTTATCGGTCAGCAATCGCCAGGCGTCCCAATCATCTTCCTGCAGGCCATCTTCGATGGACACGATGGGGTACTGGTCAACTAATTTCGCCAGATATCCAATATACTCCTCAGCTGAATGGGCGGCGCCGTCATAAATATATTTCCCCGCTTGAAAATATTCACTGGCCGCTGTGTCCATCGCCAAGGCAATGTGTTCTCCAGGTTTGTAGCCAGCCGTTTCAATGGCGGCAATCAGCAAGTCGAGGGCGGCTTGATTTGACTCCAGGTTAGGCGCATAGCCGCCCTCATCCCCAACGCCAGAGAGTAATTTCTTATCCTTCAACACTTTACTGAGGGCGGCAAACACCTCCGCTCCCCAACGCAACGCTTGCTGAAACGAATCAGCCCCGATCGGCACAATCATGAATTCTTGAAAATCCACGTTGTTATCGGCATGGGCGCCGCCGTTAATCACATTCATCATGGGAACCGGTAGGAGGTTCGCCAAAGGTCCGCCGAGATAGCGATAAAGCGGAACGCCAAGATCGTCAGCCGCCGCTTTAGACGCCGCCAGGGAAACCGCCAGAATTGCATTGGCTCCTAAGTTTCGTTTGTTGGCGGAGCCGTCTCGATCAATCATCCGGTAGTCGATAGTCGCCTGATCAAAGGCGTCTAGTCCCATCAGCTCTGGCGTAATTTTCTCTTTAACATTGCGAACGGCCTTCAGAACCCCCTTGCCGTTATAGCGCTGGGCGTCTTCATCCCGCAGTTCATGGGCTTCAAAGCTTCCCGTTGAAGCGCCGCTAGGGACTTGGGCGAGACCAACTCCGCCAGTTTCCAACCGGACTTCTGCTTCGACAGTGGGGCGTCCGCGCGAATCGAGAATTTCTCGGGCCGCGATCGCTTCGATGGGAGCTTCTGGTTTATCCAACATGGGTTCCTTTCCTCAATCTATCGGGTCATTTGCATCGGGGATCATTCCGGCTGTATTGGGTGCGCCGCATAAGCTATTTAGAGACGCTGCAATGCAACGTCTCTAAATCCAATGCAATCTTTCTACAAAGTTGTCAGCTCCCGCAGTCAATCAAGTTAAACAACGATAGCCGCCGCTGCTTCTTTAGCCGCCATCGACAATATCAGATCAATCATCCGATTGGAATATCCCCACTCATTGTCATACCAGGAGACAACTTTGAAGAAGTTGGAATTCAACTCGATCCCCGCCCCAGCATCAAAGATGCTGGAGTGGGAATCTCCCGTAAAGTCAGTCGACACAACAGGGTCTTCGGTGTATCCTAGAATGCCCTTCATCTCTCCCTCAGAGGCGGCCTTCATGGCGGCGCAAATCTCTGAATAGGTGGTTGCTTTTTCAGTCTTAAAGGTTAGATCCACCACCGATACATCCGGAGTCGGCACACGGAAGGCCATTCCCGTTAGCTTACCCTTCAATTCGGGCAGCACAAGCGTGACGGCTTTAGCGGCCCCAGTGGAGGCAGGAATAATATTTTGAGCGGCGCTGCGCCCGCCCCGCAAATCTTTCTTGCTAGGTCCATCAACCGTTGGCTGGGTGGCGGTCATGGCGTGCACGGTGGTCATCAATCCTTCAGCAAAGCCAAAGTTATCGTTGATTACTTTAGCGATTGGGGCTAAACAGTTGGTGGTGCAACTGGCGTTAGAAACGACCGTATGTTGGCGGGGATCATAGAGATGATGGTTCACCCCGACTAAGAGGGTGGGCACTTTATCAGGATCTTTTTCTTTGGTGGGCGCTGAAATTGCAACCCGCTTCGCGCCAGCGGTTAGGTGCTTAGAAGCGGCGTCGTAGGTGGTGAACAACCCGGTGGATTCTACGACATAATCAATTCCTAATTTGCCCCAAGGCAATTCCTCAGGGTTTCTCACGGACATGCAGGGAATAAAGGCTCCATCGACGACAACGCCATCCGGTCTGGCTTCAACGGTTCCCTGATAAGGCCCGTGGGTAGAGTCATATTTGAGGAGATAAGCCAGGTTCTCGGGCGGGACTAAATCATTGATCCCAGCAAATTCGATGTCTGGATGCCCCAGGCCGGCCCGGAAGACCAAACGTCCAATCCGACCAAATCCGTTAATGCCTACTCTGATAGCCATTCAGCAATTCCTCTCCAATTTACGGTGATTGATTTTAAGGTGATTTAAGGGAATCCCTTTTGTTGAAACTCTGTCTAATCAGCTTGGGCAAAGGGCTAACCAACTCAACCCCAGCCATAAGAATTTTTTGAACCTAGCGATCGCACATGATGAACCCAGGTTGCCTGATATGCCCTCCAATTGTTCTTCAAAAACCTAATGTACGGGAAAAGTCCAAAGAGGCCGCAGAACAACAGGACAACTTAAGATCATCACAGAGGTTTAATCAAGAATTGATTAACCTTCCTGAAGTGAGCAGCGACGACGCTATCGTTGCATACAACGCCCAAACGTTGATTGAATAAGGCATACAGAGAAACAATATGGTGATGTAAAGCAGTGACGTTCGCTCCCTTCTCGTACCAGCTATCTCAAAAATCAGGATTTTATTTAATGGTGAATCCCTAACAATGTAATCAATTATCCATCGATCCACCGTTTTCTCTTGAGACCCTTACTTCATACAACTTTCTTAAGGGATCTGCGGAAAAATAACATCCCATCCACCCATCCACCCATCCACCCATCCACTGCCTTTTTCTGGGACTTTATTTTGACACAACTCCCTAAGGAATCTGCAGATAAAAAAAATCCCATCTACCCATCCACCCATCCACCCATCTACCCATCCGTTGCTTTTTACTGGGACTTTATTTTCACGAAACTCCCTAACTATTGGCCCTCAAATACCCAACGCCACCTTCGCAATATTCAGATAAATTAAAATTCCTAAGATATCTACAATGGTAGTGATGAAGGGCGCAGACATAAGGGTGGGATCAAAGCCCAAAGAGCGAAACAGGAAGGGTAACGCGGCGCCGGTCGCCGCCGAAATCAGCGTAATGCTGAATAGACTGACGCCAACCGTAAACCCAATTTCACCCTTGCCTAAGAATAAGAAAATAGACACTAACACAAGAATCCCCAAGATAATTCCCAGCATGCCGCCTGCAACCAGTTCTCGAAAAATAATAAAACTGGGTTTTTTATCCCTTAGGGTATCCGTGCTTAAGCCTCGAATCACTACCGTAGAAGACTGAGCGCCCACATTTCCCCCAGCGTCAATAATCAGAGGGGTGAAAAAAGCCAGGGCGATCACTTCCTCTAGAACAGCCTCATAACTGCTCATAATCACAATCGTGATTGAATTTGTCAGCAATAACACTAACAACCAGGGAATTCGCTTTTTGGTCATTTCAAGTAGACCAATTTGGAAGTAGTTATCGCCATCGGACTGGACAGCTCCCATGGTATAAATATCTTCTGTTGCTTCTTCCTGCAAAATATCAATCACATCGTCAACCGTCACCACCCCTAAGAGGTGGCTCTCCTTATCAACAATCGGTAAAGCCAGCAGATCATAGCGTTGAATCAGTAGCGCCACTTCCTCTTGATCCGTCCCCGTATGGGCGTAAATCACATCTCGGGTCATGATTTCTCCCAGGGACTGTTCAGGAGACGCCAGAATCAAATCTTTCAGGGAAAGAATACCGATTAAACGTTTGGAGGCGTCGGTGACGTAGAGATAGTAACTGACCTCTGAGATCTTCGCCAAACTGCGAATCCGCTCTTGGGCTTGAACGGCGGTCAAATCCTGCTTGAGGGCGATATACTTAGGGGTCATAATTCGCCCAGCCGTGTTGGCTTGGTACCCCAACAGCAAAGACGTGGTCTGACGTTCTTCCGGACTGAGCTGTGAGAGCATTCGCCGAACAACTTTGGGGGGCAACTCATCAAACAACCTGGCCCGGTCGTTGGGAGACATTTGATTAACGATATCGATGGCTTCTTGATCCCGAAAGTCTTGGATCAGGGCTTGTTGGATACTGGGATCAAGCTGTTCATACACTTCAATCGCTTCTGCCTTATTCAGTAAGCGAAAGGCAATGACTTGGAGCGTTTCTGGTAATTCTTCAATGGCTTCAGCAATGTCTACGGGTTGAACCGGGCCTAGAATTATCTTGGCCCCTTCAAAGTTCCGCTGCTCTAAGAGAATTTGAAGCTGACTGCGAACTAACTGGCGCAACTCACTGCGCCAGACGGTTAGGAGGGTTGCTGCATCTTCAGTCACGCCAAGCTCTCCTTTGACTCGTTGGACTCCCTTGGCTCCACTCCGCTAAAAGGGCGACGCCCTAAAATCCCCAGGCGCCGATTTCTCTAACGCTTGAGTACTGAGCAGAGCACTTACAGCATCCCTCAAAATTGGCTGGACCGGCTACCTTTATACTGGGTTTTTGAGTTTGTTTTTTGGATTTATGTTTTTGGGGTTAGCATGCCAAGGTAGGGACGTACGACTGTACGTCCCTAACGCAGAAAGTTTGACCAGGTGAAATTTAATCTAATCCATAGGTCAGCTATGAACTTAAAGCGGGGAACTTTGCATGGAGCGGAGTACAGGAGTCAGGAGACAGAATCCAATTTCCAACTGACTGCTAACTTCTATATTCCTTATTCCCTCTCGAAAGCACCCAGCTCTCTCAGGGATTTGCAGCTGAATTACAACCCGTCAACCCATCAAACACTGTCTACCAGGACTTGAATTTTTCACAAATCCCCAATGGCTCAAGGGTGAATGCGCTCAACCTTCAGTCCTGAGCAGGCAATGGCTCGGCTGCAGCGCTCAGGGGAAGGATCGCCTGCACAAATCCGCCGATCCAGTTGATGGGCGATCGCCAGCATCGCTTTATCCGGCAACCAAGGGAAAATAATGGTGTCTCCCGGCTCAGAATAGAGCATCAGGGTCTGCTTAATCGTGCCTTCCTTCAGAGGAGATTCCGGCAGCAAGAGTAAGGTATTGGCGCGTTCAATCAGCCAATCATGGCCCCAGTCGTCCGTGATCGCCACCGCCAAGTCAGCTTGGGGAGCCCGCTCATGGAAATGAGCAGCGGCGGTGTCCCCACAGAATAAGACATGCTTCTTCCCGAGCAAATACCAATCCCCTAACTTGACCTGGGGAGGGGCATAGGATGGAATCGCGACGGGCTTCGGTTCTGATGTTCGGACCACGACAGGCTTTAGTTTGCCGACAGGTTCCGTTTTTGGGATAAACGCGATAATTTCAGGCCGAATCGGGGTCGCTTGAGGGATTTCGGGAGCAACCTTTACGACTTCTATTGTGGAAGCCGCGCTAGAAGGTGATTGCTTTGCCGCTTGCAGGGCCTTGCGAAGGGTACTATGGGTCACCTTCTCCCCCTGACAGGCGCGGTGCATAAATTCATCGCGAAGCGTTTGCGGCGTTGAAGGGGCGGCCAATAGATAGAGGGCCGAGGCGGCGATATCTACTTGGGTAAAATTTGCACGTTCAGGAAAGGCTTCATAGACGTTGATGAAGTTGTAAGCCGTCCGACGGCTCCAGCCAAACTCAACACTCAGCCATGCTTCGAACTGACCGTGCTTGAGGCGCGATCGCACGTCAGAGAGTTTCTGACCGACTTCCCAAATATCCTGGGCCGTTCGCCGCAGCCGCTCCCGAATTTCACCTGCGCGTTGTTGAACCACAAGGCGCTGTTCAATCCCCAAAGAGCCGTAATCAAAGCCTTCAACTGCTTGATCTTTCTTGAGTACCTTACTCATAATTCGTATAAAACTATTCCTCTTTCCATAGGAGGATATCTAAACTTACACCCTCTGCCCATCAACCTCAAGTGAGAAGCTCAATAGGTAGCCTTATACAGAAAGGCGTCAGAAGACACGAGTCATTCTTTAAGACAATACCGTATTACTACCCAATGAAAAATCGAAGACTGGCTACCCTGAATAAATCTCTCTCGGTTGCAATATCGCTTATAGTATGCAGTCTTCCAATATGCACCTATTCAGATTAGCAGCATTTTATACTTGATTCAGCTCATTTTGCATAATCCTTTAAAGAGATTTCAAATGACGCCTAATAACTAGCAAAGAGACTTCACAGCGAACGAGAGACACAAAGCCCTTTCATTTCGTCAAAGCGCCAAGCCAAACCGACCAGTATAAGAAAAGACTTCTCTACTGAACTCCTGAAAATATCCACGATTTCTCATTTATTTGGATCACCCGACCAGACATTTGTCCGGTTAAAGCGCCCCAAAAATCACCTGAGAGAATGACCAGGAAAGCGCCCAAGCGTTTCTGAGAAGGCCTTTCAAACATTGCCGGAAGCTTGGATGAGAAGACGTTCCACCGCCGTCTGAATTGCCTTTTTTGCGGTTTAAGTTCAGTAAACATCAAGGATTGATATAAAATAATTAAGAAATTAAAAATTAAATAAATAAATGTAAATATCAGGAACTTGGCGCTGGTCGCCTCTGGTTTTTGCTTCAGCTTTTGCAGTTTGAATCTCACAGGGAGTCTATACCGACATGGGATTTGAAGGATTACTCTATCTGGCCCTAGGACTCTTCGCTGGATCCGTTAGCGGTCTCATCGGCATCGGCGGCGGCGTTCTAATCACCCCCGCTCTGATCTATTGGTTTAACTTTTCTCAGCATGAAGCCCAAGGAACGACACTGGCTTTACTGGTTCCGCCAATTGGGCTGTTAGGAGCCTGGACATATTACCAAAGGGGCCACGTCGATGTTCGAGTAGCCCTTTTAATTTGTGGGGGATTTATCTTGGGCGGATTGCTGGGGGCGAAGTTCGCCGTCAATTTATCTGATTTATTGCTGAAGCGGATTTTTGGCGGCGCTCTGCTGGTTATTGCACTTCGAATGATACTTTCAAAGTAAGTCTTGGGTAAGCTGTTCGCATTTAAATTCCAGGACGATCTTTGGCCTGGGATGATTGCAACGCACGAATTGTGCAACTTGAATGCACATGAGCCTAATCCGGATTGGGTCAGACGCCTTCACCACTTTTCCGCAAAGGGACGAATCTCTACGTCAAAGGACCATGCCGATCGCGGTTGATGCGCGACGTGAAACACCTCCTCTGCAATATCGACGGGTTGGCAGAAAAAGTCTTCGGATAGATTCTGCCGCTGATTCAACGGCTCAGTATGAAGTCCCTGAGCAGGTTTATCCCTGGACCAGGGGGTGGCGATCGCGGCGTCAATTGTAATGTAAGCCACATGCACGCCCTTTGGCCCCAAATCACGCGCTAGGGATTGAGCTAAAATCCGTTGCGCCGCTTTGGTGGGGGCGAACAGAGCATAGGTGGGAATGCCCCTTAGTGCAGCGGTATTTCCAGTGACGATGATGGTTCCGCTTCCCGCATTAACCATAGCGGGCGCCAGGTCACGAGCAAGATAGAGCAGTGAAGTGGTGTTTACGCGAAAGTTTTGCTCCAGGGCCTCAGGGTCAGCTTCTAGAAAGGAGCCAAATGTGGCGCTGACGGCATTATGAATCAGGACAAAGGGATTACCCATGTCTGATCGGATGGTGTTAAGGGTGGCTAACAGCGTGTCTAAGTCGCCAACGTCGCAGACATACGCCTTGGCGTTAGTCATCTCGCCCTCAAGTGTTTGCAGGCGATCGCGATTGCGGGCTATCATCGCCACTTGATAGCCGCCTTTGGCGAATCGACGAGCGATAGCAGCTCCGGTACCGTCGCCAACCCCAGTAATTAAACAGATTGGTTTGGTCACAGCACACCTCCTTGTCATTATGGGTTGAAGGAATCATTGATCTACTGGATGGTCCAGTGTTTCTTGATGAAGTAGACACTATTTATCAAGCAGCCATCCACTCAATAAAGTTGCTAAGGTAATTTCTGAAAAAGAAACTACCGAGAAAAAACTATTGTGTAGGTTGGGTTGAACGAAGTGAACCCCAACAGAACAGAGATATTGGGAGCGTTGGATCTCTTACCTCGACACCCATATCAACAGTATATTCATTTTGGGAATTCTTCTAACGATGGGAGATTTGGCGTAAAGTCTGTAAAGTTTCTTCCGTCGTCCAGACCGTATTCGCTATCATGCGAAAATTCACCAAGGCGGCTTTATATCCATCTCCTTCAGGGACTTTGGCGCCCGCCGTCGCATCTTTCACCACAGCAACTTCAAAACCTTGCTCCAGTAACTCACGCATGTGAGATTCGACACAGAGATTAGCAGACATGCCCGCCAGGATAATTTTGTCGATTCTTCGCTTTCTCAGCTGCAAAATCAAATCGTTGTTTTCAGGGCCATAGACCTTGTGGGGGCTACAAACAATCGTATGGCCGTCTTCAATGTATGGCTTGTATTGCGCTAGCCAATCTGCGCCAGAGCCTATGAATCCCTCCAGGGTCAGTGGACCTTGACGATCAAACATATGAATGTCGTGCATCAGAGTTTCTACCGCCCCTTCAAACTTCCAGCCGTAGTCAGTCGGATAGTAGTAATGGGGAGAGATAAACAACGGTAGATGATAAGCTTTTGCTGCTTTCATCAGAGCGGCAATATTTTCAACGGCTTTATTTTCAATCACGCTTTCACCCACGACGCCCCAAGCTACACCCTTCGGACTCAGGAAGTCATTTTGCGGATCGACAATAAGAATAGCCGTACAGTCTACATCAATCGTCATACCAGGATTAGGAAGAGCCATCAGTTCGACCTCTTTAATTCGACCTCTCTAATATGTGAATTACAGGTTTATATTTGTTCATTGCCATTGGTGGCCAATGACTTAAATTGAGTAGTTGTCAATTTTGTCATTGACTCAAGCACTTGATATGCTTCAGTGTTCACCCATAAACTGAGCAAATCGGGTCGAGCATAGTGACCGCTAGCGTCATACCAATGAGCCATATCAGCAATGGCGTTGAAATCAAGCTCAGCATAGAGAATGCCCTCTTGGTCTTTGAGCGGTTCCGCCAGATATTCGCCCCCTGGCGCCACAATGGCTGACCACCCCCCGCCTTCTCGCAGAAACTGGCGTTGATAATCAGTTTCACATAGCTTCTCATACCCTTCCCGATCCAATGTGCCTTGCGCATTGAGAACAAAACACTCGCCGACAAGCGCATGATAACGAGCAGCTAGTTCTGAAGCCAGATTGAACTTATCCGTCTTAGGATACCAAGCGGCAGACCCGCCAAACCAAGATGCCACATGAATTTGGGGACGTTGCGCAATCAAGGCGTGGCGGGCTAGATCCATTGTATGTTCCCAGCAAATTAACCCGCTTAGGCGATATCGACTGAAATTCCAAGTACGAATATTCGCGCCATCCCCCATCCCCCAGCAGGTTCGTTCCGCATGGGTGGGCATGATCTTTCGATGTTTCCCCAGCAATTGACCTTGCCGATCAATAAATAGGAGAGTATTGTAGCAGGTATTGCCATCCCGTTCATTCACGCCCATCACGACATCGATAGTGTTGGCGCGGGCTGTTTCACACAGCACATTAGTGGTTTTGCTGGGAACTTCGACTCCATTGAGAAACCATTCCTTGAATAAACCGTGATACCACTCGGGGGCTCCCAACCAAATATGGTAGGGATAGCCGGGTAGAAAGGATTCAGAAAAGGTCACAAGTTCAGCCCCTTGTCCAGCCGCTTCTTCGATCAAAGCGACTGCTTTGTCTAGAGTCTTTTCACGGTCATAGAGAATAGAGGCAGCCTGTACAACCGCTGCTTTGACGGTAGGAAATACATCACCCATGATTTAATCTCCTGATTAGTTGATTATTTGTAAGGTTCATCGATCACTTTTTCTCGGGATCATTTATCCGCAAGTCTCCACTTTTGACTGCTCGGATAGCTTCAGACGTAAAAGACACGCCGCCGACACTCCAGTCCTCAGCATCGTGCTCTTCAATCAGGATCATGATGTACTGCTTGAAGTCTGGATCCCCGTCACCTTCAATCTCGATCAGCAATTCAGTCAGGCGGTCATGAAGTTCCTGTTTCTGGCCTTTACTCAAGAGTCCCTTGGCTGTACGAATATTTACGAAAGGCATAGCGTTATTTCTCCTACATGCAGTATTGTTTCAATTCAATTTCAATCAAATTTGTCACCTTACGACAGTTCGTGTCGCGGCTTGGAGTCAATGAATAAAGGGACTCCAAGCCGAGTATTAATTACTCCAGGCTGCTCTCCCGCACCAGGGGGTGATGCCAACAACGCAAGGAACCTCCTTGCCAGTAAATAGCGCTCATGGGAGTTGTAATCACTTTCTGTCCAGCTTCACGAAGCGCTTCAGCTAAGTCTGGCAGCTCACTCGCCACAATCAGCGTCTCCTCATCTAGCACCAGATGATTACAGGCCAATTTCGACTGCGCGTCTTCAAAGGACTGGTCGATCAGTCGCCAACCTTTGAGAAAATCAGGCAACCCATCCACAAATCCTTCATGGCAAACAACAGCTAGCCCTGGACGTAAAATGGACAGCACAAAATCTAGATGGAGAAAGTGCTTGGTGATAGGAATTTTATGCACTTGGTAATCCGAACCAAGCGTTGCCCGCAACCAGTCAATTCCAGCATCGTTACTGGCATTTCCGCTGCAGCCGACGTAGATGTCATGTCCGAGTACAAAGACATCTCCACCTTCAAGAAAAGGCGTCTCATCCCAGCCTTCTTGGCCATAAGGGATTGGAGGCGCCACAGGCATATAAATAATCCTGGCATTGCTATTTTTTAAGCGATCGCCAATTGTGCGGCGGAGTGGAAACCGTTCTTTTCTGCGGCCAATCAGCTTCAGTGCTGGTTCAATGAACGTGTCGCCAATCACAATCATGGCGCCGCGTGGGAAAAACTGGGTAGTAAAGTCGTCTAAGTCTGAAAGATACTGTTCCTCCTCGGCAGTAAATGGCTTCAGTTGATGAACGATAACATCATGATCTTTGAGAATTTTGATGACGGCGTCGATCTGTTGAACCTGCCGCCGATAAAGTTTGGGATCAGCTGCTTCCAGAGTCTTACCCGCATACTTCTCATACCGAGAAATACCTGCCTTACTTACAAAGTTGTGAACTAAGGGAGGGGCAATCGTTGGATATTTTACATAGGGATAGCCAACAACGACCTCCTTGAGTGTTCCCCATTCATGGTTAACGCAAATCTCACGCATGACTTTTTCCTCCTTATTAGAAATCAGGATCTGTTGTAAGGATGTCTTGCCCATGCCAACTGTTATCCCCAGTCGGCATGGGGTTTTCTTTCGGTCTGAAGCTGTTCAGCCTACTTTTAGGTTGAAATTAGAGTCTTTTCTTGAATTGCCAAGCGGATGTTTGCAAGATCCGCTGACAGTCGCTCAATGTCAGCCAAAAGATCGGCCGGATTGGAAACCTGACCGCCATTGATTGAGAGCGATTGAAACCGGGTGTTTGAAAACCCCGCCATAGGTTGGGTGACGTGATATTCATTGGTATTGATCAGCAGACTGAGCAAATCTGGTCGAGCGTTGTGACCCACCGCATCGTGTAGGTGGACCCAATCAGCGATCGCATTCAAGTCGAGGTCAGCATAGAGAATTCCCTCATCATCTTTGAGGGGACCCGCCAAAAATTTGCCGCCAGGGGCAATGATGGCGGAATTGCCGCCGCCGAGCTTGATCTTGTCCTGCTGATACTCGGTCTGACAGAGCTTTTCATAGCCCGCTTGGTCCAATGCCCCGTCTACTTTAAGGACAAAACAGTCCCCCACATGGGCATGGTATCGGGAGCATAATTCAGAGGTCATCTCAAAAATATCGTCCCAAAGCGCCATAGCGCCGCCGCCAACCCATGACGCCACATGGATCTGGGGTCGCTGGGCAATCATGGCGTGGCGCATTAAGTCCATCGAGTGCTCCCAACAGAGCAATCCACTGAGTCGATAATTGTCATAGTCCCAAGTTCGAATGTTGGAGCCATCTCCCACTCCCCAGTGAGCCCGCTCTGCATGCGTAGGCATGATCTTGCGATGCTTACCCAGTAGCTGGCCTCGTCGGTTGATGAACACAAGGGTGTTATAGCAAGTTTTACCGTCCCGTTCATTAACCCCCATCACCACATCAATCTCATTTGCGCGGGCCGCATCGCACAGCACATCAGTGGTCTTGCTAGGTATCTCGACCCCGTTTAGGAACCATTCCTTAAACAAATCCTGGTACCAAACCGGGGCGCTCAACCAAAGATGGTAAGGATAACCGGGCAAAAAGGATTCAGAGAAGGCAACCAGTTCTGCGCCCTGTCCAGCCGCTTCTTCAATCAAAGACACGGCTTTCTCTAAGGTCTTTTCACGGTCGTAGAGCACTGATGCCGCTTGCACAACAGCCGCCCTAATGGTAGGAAATACATCACCCATGATTTTTCTCCTAAAATAATATGACTGGTCGTCTTAAAACGAGCAAAAATTTTCCTACTGACGTGATGTGCAACTTAATTATTTCTCTTCACTGAGAAATAATACTTTCGAACTGCAGCCAAGGTCTACCTTGTCGCCGGTTCAGCCAGACCATCACCGTATGGGCTAACACTTTACGCGCTAAGCGACTGGTCAAATGCCATAAATCTCTTGCCAGAATGCGTTCAATGTCAAACCAGTGACACAAGTGACCGATAACCGTTTCCACTAACTGCCGTTGGCGACTCACTGCGCGATTGTACGCCGGATCATAGGCCTGCATATTGCTCCGTAACGGGGTGAGTAATGTCAACCCTTGCGCCTCCAATAAAGCAGCCAACTCAGGGCGGATATAGCCTTTGTCGCCGAATAGGAGTCCGCCCAGACCCACGACCAATTCAGGGGCGACATCTCGTTCATCGACGTTCGCAGCTGTAACGGCGAGTCCCAAAACGACTCCCTGACCATTAATCAGCAGATGTCCCCGGAAACCGTAAAATGTGTCGAGTTTAGTTTTAGAACTGCCGAAGCCAGCGAGTCCCTTGAACACTTGGGCTTGGGGAGCCCGCTTGAAGCCACAAACGGGCATGGGAAACCCATCAATCCGGAAGAGTGAGCCCTCAGCAGCGGCTAAGGACTCAAGTAATCGCTGATGCAGCAATTGCTTGTACTGCCAGAGATTAGCGGCTTGGCGGACAAAGGTGCTGCGATGCCCGAGACCGGGAAACCAACTCTGCCAATGACGACGGAAATATTTCCAGATATCGGTGTCGCTGTGGCAGCCTAGAAATTCGCCTACGATTTCTAGCGTCAGGACTTCACTATCGCTAAGTCTGGGCGCAAAGCCTTTCGTGCGAGGGGGGTAGAGTTCGAGTAACGATTCCAAATGAAGGTCAACGCACAGATAAACGGCAATGATAAACTCTGAAATATCGAACATGGTCTTACATTCCTGAAAGTGCTAGAGCTTTTGATAGCTCTAACTTTGGAATGCGAGACCTTTTCTTCTTAATTAGTTGCACATCACGTTACTGGATACTGACACGAACATCATTGAATTTTGCGATGTCTCTGTCGGCTCAACAAGGGGCCAACCATGATCCCCATTGAGATCAGGACCAGCGACCAGCCTATTCCTAACATCCAGGCTGGATAGCCTTCATAAGGGGTGCGAATATCCGTAATAAATTGGGCCGCCAAGAGTGCAGTGAGGGAAATCGGCGCAATAAACTTCACTGATATTGACCACCACGGCCCGATGCGCCAATCACTCACAGTATTGATGTATCGTCGTAAAGACTCGGCTCCGTAGACCCAACCGCCCAAAACTGACTGGGCAATGGCGATCAGCATCAGGTTATAGTGGGTGACGAAATGATCGGTGATGTCTAAAAAGTAGAGCCCCGCTTGGGTCGTGTAAATGATGCCCAAAATGAGACCAGTCAAACAAATCCAGATAGACACTCGCTCAATTCGCCAATGGGGATAGCGATCAATCAGCACTGTGTTCACGGCTTCAACTAGCGAAAAGGCGCTATCAATACCGAGAGAGAGCAGCATCAAGAAGAATAGGGCGCTAAACAACCCAGGTAGGGGCATGAGACTCAGGGCCTGTGGGAACACGACAAACGCTAATCCCGGGCCAGAGGCCGCCAGCTCTGTAATCGGGGTGGTGGTGCGCCAGGCCATGTAGCCCAGTACGCCGAACACCACAAATCCTGAGAATAAACTGATGGCGCTATTGGTGAGGGCTGTGGCCCAAGTATCTCGGGCGATATCATTATCAGGAGCCTTGTAGCTGGTGTAAGCCACCATAATGCCCATCGCCAGGGAGAGGGTGAAAAAGATTTGGGAAAAGGCTGCTGACCAAACTTCAGGGTCAGCCAGGATGCTCCAGATTGGGGTTAGATAAAGCCGCCAACCTGCTAGGAAACCGGGCAGGGTGATAGCTCTCACCAACAACACACCGAGCAGGATAATCGGCAATGGCACACTATAGAGAACCACCTTCCCTTCGCTCTGCACACCCCGCCATACGCAGAAATAAATTATCGCCCACACCGCCGCTAAGGCCAGCAAAATGGGAAGATTGATCCTGCCGATCTGTCCTACTCCATCGCTAAGGTGCAGAACTGAGTCAAAAAAGTATTGCTCGGCGTTGTCTGACCAGCTCAGCCGAAACGCATTGAAAAAGTAAATCAGCGTCCAGGCCATGACCACGGCATAGTAGGCAATAATCATAAAACCTGTCAGAATAGCCGCCAGCCCAAATCCTTGAAAGCTGGGATGGAGCCGTTTGAAGGCTCCGGCTACTCCCTGCTGGGTTTTTTGACCGATGGCGAACTCCAGCATGAGTAGCGGCATACCCACCAGTAGCAATGCTGTCAGATAGGGAATTAAAAAGGCGCCGCCGCCATATTTACCGGCCAGATAGGGAAACCGCCAAACATTTCCCAAGCCAACGGCTGAGCCGATCGCGGCTAGGACAAAGACGGTTCTAGAAGACCATCGTTGACGTGTCATGAAATCATTCTCCTTTGATGAAGAGGTTGAGTTTTTCATGGATGCTCCACAATTAAATATGACTGGTCGTCTTAAAATAAAGCAAAAGAACATTGCTGGCTGATAGAAACGATTCACCACGCCTTCCCAGATCAGCAATGACGGGTTGTCTCTACAGCAGAAACACTTTGTCTTGAAAATTTCAAGTCCCCTGTCTAGAAGTTTTTAGCACTGGTCAGCATTTAGATTACGCTGCCTATGGTTTGGGCTGACAAGTGGGACAGTAATAGTATCGTCGCCCTCCCGTTATGTCTTTGATAATCGGCGCGCCGCATTGATAGCATGGCTTTGAGGCGCGGCTAAACACAGAGAATCGATACTTAGACCGGGTTAAACCCTGTTCCTTCAACATCGCCGCCCGCTCCAAGTCATTGGTGATCCCGCCTGTTTCATAGGATTGTCGAGGCAGGGCGATCGCCATTTTCGCTAGCGCTTCAATTTGTTCTGGGGTGCAGTCCAATGGACGCAGGGAGGGATGAACCGCGGCGGCGAATAGAATTTCACTCCGCAAATAGTTTCCCAACCCGGACAAGAACCGCTGATCCAGCAATAGGGTGGTTAAACGGCGACGATAAAACGCCTTTTCCATAAACCGTTGGGCTACTTGCTCGATCGTCGTTTTGGGATTCAACACATCGGGGCCTATTCGACTGAGAAATGGGTGTGATTCCAGATCAGCATCATGGAGCACCTCAATATCAGATGCGCTGTAAAGAAGGGCGGATTTCTTTTGGGTGTGAATAGCGAGACGCAGTTGACGGTTGGTTTTGGGAAAGGACCGGGCTTTGCGAATCATCCACACGCCATACAGTTGATTATGACTGTAGATATTGAGTTGATTGTCAAATCGAATCAGCAGCGCTTTGCCGCGGGGTTCTATGGCGATCGCGGTAGCGGCGGCGAGGGTTTCCTCGAAAGACTTGAGATGGTCGAAGGCAAAAAATACGTCGGTTATGGGCTGGTGCGCGATCGCCGATGCGATCGCATCGGCGGAACGCTTAATCTCAGGTCCTTCAGGCATATAGAATCATCATCACTCAATCCAACAGTACCAAACCTTTTGGCATGGGAAAACTCACATTTAGAAATCGGGGATCTGCGGATAAATAAAATCCCATCTACCCATCCACCCATCCACCCATCCACTGCCTTTTAACAGGACTTTATTTTCACACAACTCCCTAATAATCTGGCCACCCCCTCAGGCTGCAAGAGGCTTTTTGTCCTCTACAACCAGTGACAACTCATGGGTGTCAATGTTGTAAACGTAGCCATAGATATTGACCTGTTGCGGTGTCCCCTTTGACTCTCTCACCAGACGGACGTCATGCTCCAATGAGGTTGCAAAGTCTCTGATAGAGACGCTTTCACGTTCATAGAGGGTGGAGATGTCCGTATCGTGTTCGTGCTGGTAGGCGTCAATGATGCCGTGGGCTGTGAACGAAGTGGCGCCGCAATGGGTGTGATGGACGATGACAATATTCTGAATGCCGAATAGGTGTTGCGCCGTCGTAATCGACCGGAGCGCATCGATCGCTCGACCGCCCGCGACAATCACCTCGAAAAGGGTTGTGGTTGAGGCGATCTTATTTCCTTGCGCATCAGTAACGATTTCACCGGGATAGACTTCTCCAAACTCCTTAGCGACAGCTTCCGGAATGTTAGCCGCGCGGGGATCGTAGCAGTAGATCACAACTGTCCTCAAGGGAACCGCCTTGGCGAACTCCTGACGCACTGTCGGTTCATGGTAGTCCGGTTGTTTCGAAAACACGTAAGCATCAAAGTCTTGCGTAGATAGAGTCTTAGATAGAGTCATTGTGCAGCTCCTTTCAGATAAGGTTGATCTCGTTCAGAGGGAAAGTTCTGTTGTAGGAAACGTGACAGCCATTGGATGAGGTCTAAGCAGCGACCATTTTACCGTCGTCCTTCGGATCAGGCTGACCTGCTTTAATGACAATGTGAAGACGCTCGTCCACTTCGTATACCCTGACCCACTCCAAATCTCCCCGCCGCCTAAGTAGGCCGGAATGTGGCGATCGCGCCTTTATTTTGTACGCCACCTTCGTCATGCGGCAGGCTTGTCCGCCATAGCGATATAGATATTCAGTAGAGCCTTCAATCACCCAACGGCCCTGATACAACTTCCAAAATTGGCCGTCATGCTCATAGATATCGAAGGTCATCTCATGGCCTCCTTCACCTTGAAGATGCCAAGGGCTACTTTCAATCTTTTTCCAGTCGGCGATCTTGCTGCCGTCCACGAATTCTTCACCGGGAATCCGCCATCGCAGTGTATTTTTCACGATTCCTCCTAAATGAATAATATACGACTGGTCGTCTTAAAACTAGGAATCAGAATCTAGGAGCCAGAATTCAGAATTCTCTCCGGAGGCTGCCTAGTTTGAGCTACCGCCTCTAAAGACGCTTAAGATAACCGTTCAACAGCATGTTCAGCTGTCGTATCGGCTCTATGGACTGCTCCACCTGCATTCTCACTAAAGCGCCTTCATAGGCGTTGACGAGAAAGTCGGCGAGTTCTTCGGCAGAAATGTCGTTTCGAATCGAGCGTTGGGTTTGGCCTCGTTTGAGGGCGCGAAGAAATTGCTGTTTCATCCCCTGAAATCCCTCAAGCATGGCCTGCTGACACAGCTCACTGCTACTCCCTAGCTCAGCGCCCAAATTGCCAATAATGCAACCGGCTTTCACCTCCTGATGCCGTTGCATCTCTTGTTCAAAAAATTGCTTGAGTGCGATGAGGGCGTTGTCTTCGGAGCCATTCAGCCAAGTGGCCATATTCGTAACGACCTCCTTGGAATAATGTCGAATCACCTCAGCGCCAAATTGCTCCTTGCTTTCAAAGTAGTTATAGAAAGAGCCTTTTGGCACCTTGACTTGATCGACAACTTCTTTGATGCCGGTACCGTGATAGCCCTGGGTAATGAACAATTTAAGTCCTTGGTCCAAGAGCTTTTCGCGGATATCTTCATTGCGCTTTGGTCTAGCCATATAAATAATATATGACCAGTCGTCTTAAAATGTCAAGTAAGCAAGCTTCAGTCGCCGCTCAATCACAGCCTAATAAAAAATTCATCAGTATTTGATTACGCTCGGCTTGTTTACTGGTTGCTGTTTCCTCTTTAGAAAACCGTTCTCGAAGTTCTTGGCTTTTTGCTAGTTCTTCTGCTTGCTTATTCTTCAAGTAAGTGAAGCCTCTTGCCAGCGGGAAGCTTTCAAATTCCGCTGGAACCTTCATCCCTTGTTGTTCCATGAGTTCTTGATCCACATATATAGGACGGAGCATTTGCAATGCTAGAGCGATCGCATCACTGGGACGTGCATCTACTTGCCGAATGTGATCTCCGCAACGCAGCGAAACACTTGCGCAGTAAGTATATTCTCGAATTGCTTCAATCTGTACTGACTCTAATTCAATACTTGCAGCATTTAGCAGGTTTGCCATTAATTGGAATGTCATTGGTCTAGGAAGAGAAGTTTCATTAAGGCTTTGACCAATCGTCTCTCCAGACCAGATGCCTACCCAAATCGGCAGAAATTGACGTTCTTTTTCATCCCACAGCACCGCAACATAACTGGTTGGGTTATCCTGCTCAGGATAAGGTACTATATCTGCAATCTTAACTTGGATCATGGCGTCATTCCTTTGCGGTTTCAACGCATTTGCGTTGGTTTTCATGTAAAGCGGCGACAATTGTTCCTTAAGTTGTTTTCTGGCTTTGTGTAAACGCCCCTTGACGGCGGTAATGGAGATACCCAAAAAGTTTGCAATCTCGTTTAAAGTTAATTGTTCAAAATAGAACAACCGAGTTGCCGTGCGATTTTTAGGGGATAAAGCATTAACGGCCTCCAAAACTAAGCCGTAGAGTTCTTGCTCTTCAGCAACTGTCATGGGATCCGGGGAGGTGGCTATAAAAGGATTGATATCCACTTGTAATCCGCCCATTGTTTCTTCAAACGATAGGAGAGTCACTTTCCGATTCCGATGGCGAAGGTAGCTGCGACAAACATTCAGAACAATCCCACAGAGCCAGGACTGGAAGTGATTGACCTCTCGCAGCCGATCTAGTGACAGATAAGCCTGCAAAAAAGCTTCCTGGACCAAATCCTGAGCAATGTCAGTTTGAACAACTATGCTCCGAGCAAAGCGAAATGCAAGAGGTTGATAGCGTTCGATTAGGCGGCTAAAGGCTGCCTTATCTCCACAACGAGCTAAAGCCACAAGTTCAGCATCTGTTCTTTGAACCACAACTTCGATCGACCGCTAAAGGTATGTTCATCTGTCAGTGTCAAAAACTGACTAAAAGGTTACTCTTTATCTGAAGTTTTTTATCAAGGCGAACATCCACAATATTCAAAGGGTGCTGATCCACAGTACCCCTGGCAGTGTAAAAAAGCTGAGCAACGTCGACAGCACAATCGTTCTAGCCACGCGCACCGCATCTCCCCCCAACTCCGTCACCCAAATCAGAGAATTCACCGCTACGGGCATCGCGGACTGCACCATCGCCACCTGCAAATCCAGTCCCTCTAACCCCAACAATCGCCCCGTTCCATAGGCCAGTAACGGCGATACCAACAGCCGAATCCCAGCCCCAAACAATTCATAGCGCCCAAACACAAACTGAGTCCGCGACAACTGTACACCCAGCGTCAGCAGCGCCATCGGAGTCGCCCCACCGCCGAGCAACACCACTCCGCCAGAATCGACTGGGGCAGCAACATCCCACCCGATGATTGGATCGCCAACCCCGCCAACGCCGACCACAATATCGGCTGTCGCAGGGTAAAGACGACGCCAGTCCTGATTCCCGTCCCCTTCAGCACAATGGGAAACAGGCTAGTCACCAAGAGATTCACCCCCACCAGATACAACGTTGCCCGCTCTAGCCCCGCCTGCCCTAACGAAAACAAGACAAATGGCAATCCCATATTACCAACATTGGCGAATAAAACGATCGCGATCAACCCCTTGCGCTCATTCAGCGAAAATTTGAGGCTGCGGCCCAACCCCACCGCAATCAAATAGAGCAACGCAGTATTGATCAATAGGACAGCAAGCAGCGCGATCTCATTATCTAACTACTCATGCATTGCTCCAGATCCCAGGGTTCTTGTGGGGGCCAGTACCTATATATCTTCCCAACCAGAGAACCCTGGGATCTTTCCTCAGGAATCTGGTTACTGCGCCCTCAAAACACATATTGAGCATTTCACCAAAACTTCAATGAACTTTGATAACCCTCCATAGCTGATTATGAGTGAGTTCATACTAGTATTTTCTCTAGTATTGGTGAAATAGATTTAGCAAAGATCTGGGTTGCTGTTATCCCTTTAATTAAGTAAGAGTAAATATTATGTTAGGCGGAACATCACAAAAATGGGCGGTAGTGGGAGGTATTTCGCTTTCAGTCATCTTCGGTATCGGCCAACCTGCCGCCGCCGCGCGATTTCGGATGGATATCGCATATACCCAAGCAGACTTGTTGCCTCCCTGGGATCTTCCCGAAACCGGATCAGGCTTTTTCGAGTTTGATGGCGCCACCTACGGTGAATTTATAATCACAAGCCTGATTTTTCAGAATTATGAAACCTTTCCAGGTACTCCTCTGTTTCCAAACGGCCAAACGGAGCCTTATCCGCTAAACACAGAGAGCCTATTGACCCCAATTGTCTTTGCCCCCGACACTTTTCTAATCTCAACGCCCACTCGCTTAAGTGCATTGGGTTCCTTAGATTTTCAAACCAGTGTCGGGAGAGAGCGCTGCCGCACCGATCCGATCGCCCGCGGCGGCGCGCTTTGTAACGCCTTTGTCCCTTCGCCGTTAGTTCAGCTCGATCTGAGTTTTGATAACCCAATTTTCGATGGCGACACCGATCAGTTCTTTGCCTCCAATTTCTCATGGTCGCTGACAGCAACCACAGCGTTCGAGATCCCCGACCTGCGGTTTCCGGTTCCGGCAGGGAGCACCATAGGCGCTGGAGTCAATGTAGACGTCCTTAATCCGTTTCCCGGAGATATCGGTCCAGAAGTGATCCCAGCAAACCGGGCCACCCCAATTGCAGCTTCTTCGATTCCCGAACCAGGCTCAATCTTTGGCCTACTGATTGCAACAGGCGCCAGCATAGGGCTAAAGCGCAAGCGGCAACAGACCTAGCAACAATTCACGTAGGTTGGGTTGAGTTCTGCAAAACCTAACAAGCCAAACATTTCGGAGTTGTTGGGCTTCATCCTCAAACCAACCCACAGTCCTCAAAAGGCGCTGAGCCACAACACTCCCGGCAGTGTAAAAAAGCTGAGCAACGTCGATAGCACAATCGTTCTAGCCACCCGCACCGCATCTCCCCCCAACTCCGTCACCCAAATCAGAGAATTCACCGCCACCGGCATCGCCGACTGCACCACCGCCACCTGCAAATCCAATCCCTCCAAACCCAACAATCGCCCCGTTCCATAGGCCAACAACGGCGACACCAACAGCCGAATTCCCGCCCCAAACAACTCATAGCGCCCAAACACAAACTGAGTCCGCGACAGCTGCACGCCTAACGTCAGCAGCGCCATCGGAATCGCCCCGCCGCCGAGTAGCACAACCCCGCCACCAATCGCTTGGGGCAGCAGCATCCCACCCGACGCTTGGATCGCCAACCCCGCCAGCACCGACCACAATACTGGCTGTCGCAGGGTAAAGACCACGCCAGTCCTGATTCCCGTCCCCTTCAGCACAATGGGAAACAGGCCAGTCACCAAGAGATTCACCCCCACCAGATACACCGTCGCCCGCTCGAGTCCCGCCTGCCCTAGCGAAAACAAGACAAACGGCAACCCCATATTGCCAACATTGGCGAACAAGGCGATCGCGATCAAACCCTTCCGCTCATCCCGCGAAAATTTGAGGCTGCGGCCCAGCCCCACTGCAATCAGATAGAGCAAAGCGGTGTTGATCAATAGGACAGCAAGCAGCGCGATC
>JASJDH010000138.1 GCA_030065175.1 Leptolyngbyaceae cyanobacterium MO_188.B28
ATCAGGAATGGCGTTCCTTACTGCACCATTTTTATGATCCCTTTCCGGTTGTAGAACATTACGAAGTGATGTTCAGTTAATCACTTCGTAATGTTCTACAACCGGAAAGGGATCATAAAAATGGTGCAGTAAGGAACGCCATTCCTGATATTGGGGGGATTGCCGAAATCCAACCGTATGATCCTCCAAAGTTTGCCAACGCACCAGCAGAATATATCGATTCGCCGTCTCTAGACAACGTTGAAGGTCATGGGAAATATATCCCGGCATGGATGAAATGATGCTCGAAGCTGTTTTGAAAGCGGATTCAAATTCAGGCGCTAAGCCAGGTTTAACATCCAAAATTGCGACTTCCATTATCATAGAGCCATCTTTAATTGTGACTAATTGTGACAGCGCTTGGAGCCAGAGTCGTTGAAAATAGTCAGCTCAGTCTTCTTTGTGGGAACTTATTTGGCAAAGAAACAACGGATATAATTGCCTTCGTGGTCTTCCCCTTTGAGCATCCGATTCCAATACACCCAGAGCGTCTTTTAGTCCTTTAACCCGATCCCAGTCGATTTGGATGCCGGGACAAACCACCAGAGCCTCATAGTCGACTTTAATTCCCTTCTGAGTGAGGAGACTGTTATGGTCAGGGTCAAATTTCACCACCGCATCCTGAAGCCAGACGGCTCCAGACGGAATTTGCCGCTCGCTCCGGTTGAACTGTCGCCTCGAAGGGCATACAACCGCCTCCAACAAGGGTCCAGGCTGATTGGTAATAATGCTTATCGGACGGCTCGATAATCAAGATATCGAGCGATCGCCGCTGCTTAAGCAACTGAGCCGCCACTGTAATACCCGCCGATCCGCCGCCTACGAACACAATTTGGTGGGAAAGAGACTGCTTCAGCGAAGTTTCCTGGGCGGCTTGAATCGCTGCCATAGCATTTTCCCTTGGGTAGACATTCCAGAAATTATCCAGGGTCATGGCCTCAAAACTGACAGCGCTAATTAAATTTACAAAATCTCCACCCAGAGCTAAGGGAGTCGCGTCAAAATATACGCGTCATATACGCCATGGCAGTGACGATATTAATATCAGCAAGACGTCAGGCAATCCCAAAAGCGTCGATACAAGAGCTTCACCGCAAGATTATCCGGAGATTAAACATAGGTTAAGAAAGTTTAATATTAGTACATGGCTATTTTACTGAGGATTCCAGCACCGTGCTTCTTATTCTTGGACTGGTTAGTTTTGTGGGCTGGTCTATCAGTATGTTGTCGGGTGGGGGCAGCACCCTAATTTTAATCCCGCTGGTCAATCTCCTGTTTGGCGCTCAGGCGGTTGCTCCCGTGGTGTCCATTGGAATACTAGTAAGTAATACTCAACGATCTCTATTTTACTGGCGGGAGATTGATTGGCCAGTGGTGGGGTGGTATTCAGCCGGTGCGATCGCTGGAGGTCTTCTGGGAGCCTACGCCTTCACCCAAATCAACTTAGCCTGGCTGCAAATCGTAATCGGGCTGGCGCTGCTGCTAATGGTCGCTAATTACTGGTTCGGCAGGCAAGAGCATACCTTCAACATTCAAGCCTGGCAGTTCCTGCCCATGGGGTTTCTTAACGCTTTCGGCTCTGGTCTGATTGGCAGCACCGGCCCTATCATGAATCCAGCCTATCTAAATTATGGTTTGGTTAAAGAAGAAATGATCGCCACCAAAGCCATTAGCGGAGCCTTTGTTCACATCATCAAAATTGCCGCCTACGCCGCCTTGGGCGTAATGAGCTTTCCCTATTTAATTTACGGCTTGATGATTGGCGGGATGGCGATTCCCGCCAATTGGTTGGGGCGGCTAGCGCTGCATAAAATGAGCAACGACCAGTTTCAGCAAGTCGTCTGGCTATTTGTTGGAATCAGCGGCGTTCTTATGCTTTGGGGTCAGCGGCAATTACTGTACTTGGGGTAGACGTTAAATCATATATCGATTTTTTGCATATTACCTATTCACGTTATGTGTTGGTCTTTGATGGCGTCCTGATTAAGGTAGTGTTTGTACGAACAAATCGGACAACTCACTGCTATTCCAGGAGGGCCTCGCGATGAACAGCTATGGTCGCTATTCAGATCAAATTCAGCTAGATACTGAACGTCAGAAGCTAGAGCGCCTGTTTGATCAACCCAAGGCCCTTCATGATAGGAAAAATAGGCTGCTTTCAGGGCTTAAGCGCATCAGAACGTTTCTGCTGCAAGCCTTAACAACAGAAGACGAACCCCTCATTAGGATAATCACAACCCCAACCGGAAAACGCTGGTCTGCCTATGATCCAATCAACAACCGCTCAGCTTCATTTGACTCTGAAGAAGGGCTAAGGGCTTGGTTAGAGACAAGATATTACCGGTAGGAAAACAATCCCTAACCACTCGCCGTCCCCATCGATTGCGCCAAAGAATTGCCTAACTTATCCGCAATCCCCTCAATCCAAGCTTCATCTTGCTTGGTATAGCTGCGGGGAACATTCGCCCCGAGAATCAACGCCCCCTGATTACCCAAAGGCTGACAGATCAACCCTTGGGTATTTTCAGGTAAATAATCAAACTCAATTCGGCCTGGATAGAGCGGTAGGTTCACTAGATACACCGGTTTACCTTTCTCTAATACCCGAGACAGAATCGGGCCGGGTTTAACCGACGTCACCTTTCCTAGAATGCCTCGACGGATCAGAATTTCGCCTTGGTAATAGATCACCAGGGAACGGGTGACGGTGTTTGTCAGGAGTAAATGGGAGGCCCAGGCTAACTCAGTTTTGACAATATCTGATAAATCTGGGGCTAGCTCAAATCCTTCTTCGCCAATGAGTTCAACCGCATCTGGCTGTTTGGGTTGAAACTGTCGCCAGAGCAACCCTGTCAAAATCAGTAAGGCGCTGAGGATGACCCCCAAGGCGTCTGACCGCGCTTGTGATTCAGTTAGGGTTGGGGTCATTAGACGATTGAATAGAAGTAAGGAGCCGCCAAGCCCCCCCACAATAAGGGGCAATTGACGCAGTAGTTGATTTTGATCGGGTTTGGCCATAAAACCTGGGTCAAATGACTGGTTCTAGTGTATCTTTAGCGGGTAAATGCTGGGGTTTCTCCTGTAAAGCTGTTAGTTTAATCATTATGAGGAGATGAGGAGACAAGAGTTGAGTTCTCTGCTGATCATGAGCTTGGGATTTCTGTCCTTACTACTCGGTAAGGCTGAGTTCCGTCCACTGAAAGCAACTAGTTTAGAGGCGCTTCAACTTCAACCGGTGTGGGAAAGTCCTTGGATTGCCAGTCTATCTCCCGATCCAGCGGCTGAAGCGATTGTTCAACAGTATCTCGAAAACCTATCAAGTGAGGGACTCCTCTCTTCAAGCCAAGGGATTTGGGTGCAGACTGGCAACTATCCCATTGTTAAACACCAGGAATCCCGTCCCCTCTCCGCCGCCTCATTAACCAAGATCGCCACTACACTAGCCGCACTCAACACCTGGAAACCGGATCATCAGTTCGAAACGCTGGTGGGCAGTACAGGGCCCATTGAAAACGGGGTGCTTCAGGGGAATCTGGTGGTGAAAGGGAGCGGTGATCCCTTTTTTGTTTGGGAGGAAGCGATCGCACTCGGGAATACGCTGCAACAACTCGGTATTCAACAGATCAACGGAAATCTGGTGATTATCGATCGATTTGCTATGAACTTTGAGACCGATCCCTTTCAGTCGGGGGAACTGTTGCGCCAAGGCTTAAATGTTCAGCTCTGGCCCCCCTCAGCGTGGACCCAGTATGATGCGCTGCCGATCAACACACCCCAACCCAAAATCCAAATCACCGGATCGGTGATTGTCCAACCCGCCGAAACCATTGGCCAGGTTACAACCTGGCTTGTCCGCCACCAGTCCCTCACCCTAGCCGCCTTGCTCAAGGCCATGAATATCTACAGCAACAACGCCATGGCGGAAATGATGGCGAATCAGATGGGCGGTTCGAGGGCGGTGGTCACGAAGGTGATACAACAGGCCAAGGTGTCGCCGTCGGAAATTCGGTTGATCAATGGGTCGGGCTTGGGGGAGGAAAACCAAATCTCGCCCCACGCGGTGGTCAAAATGCTGGTGGCGCTGCAGCGATCGCTCAAACCCCACGGCCTCAATGTTTCTGATCTGCTTCCGGTGTTCGGACAGGATGTGGGCACGCTAATCTACCGCCGATTGCCAACCCACGCGGCCCTTAAAACCGGGAGTCTGGCCCAGGTGAGTTCGTTGGCGGGGGTTTTTCCGACCCGCGATCGCGGCCTAGTCTGGTTCGCAATTATCAATCGCGGCGGCGATATCGAGGGGTTGCGGGTAAAGCAAGACAAATTGCTGGATAGTCTGCAGCGCCACTGGGGGGCCGCCCCTTCCCTGCCCAAAGAACTGAACCCAACCCTGCGATTAAACCAGGGCCCGTATCGTTTGGGGGATCCGAAGCGGAATCAGTTATTTAGGTTAAATTGATTACTTAGACAATACACGGTTACGTTTATAGATGCTCATCAATGCGCCAGAGGGCGTGGCGCCAGTCTTAACAAGGTCCAGGTTTGTCGGGACAACGCCTTGATCAAATAGGCGTTTCCCAGAGCCAACAAGGACAGGAAAGATCCACAACCGATACTCATCGATCAACCCATGGGAAAGGAGAGCCTGAATCAGTCGCCAGCTGCCGTGAACTTGCAGTAAGGGACCATCTTGTTTCTTCAATCGAGAGACCTCGGTTGCAATGTCGCCGGTAACGCACTCAGAGTTTTTCCACTGGAGTGAACTCAAGGTGGAGGTGATAACATACTTGGTTGCTTTATTCAGTTTGCAGGCTACCGGATTATCGTCCCCGAGGGTGGAAAAATGGGCTGCGAAGGTTTCATAGGTTTTTCGGCCCAGTAGAAGTTCATAAGGGGCGGCCATTGCTTCTTCCATAACCTGTTCCATCACTTCATCCCAACAGGTTCGCGCCCAGCCGCCGTAGGCAAATCCGCCCGCAGGATCTTCGTCAGGGCTACTCGGCGCTTGCATCACGCCGTCAAGCGTCAGAAACGTCAAGATTGCAAGATTTCTCATACTATTGCCCCTGCAAACTCATTCATCATCTAATTCATCATCGCCGGGAATGTCGAACTTTATGATTGCGGCGGAAAAGCCTTGGCGTCCATCTATAGTGTTGCCGAGGTGAGGGGCTCCGGCTCCGGGAAGTTCTGGCGTAAGGAGCTGGCGCGCTAGGCGGCGTCCATCGTCGAAGTTCGCTTCTCCGTGGCCGAAAATCCACATCCAGATCTGTGAGCCTTCGCTTGGCGTAAAGCCGCCGATCCGACCAATAAAGTAAGTCCCCTCGTTCTCGGAAGCGATGGTGGAATCCATACGTCCAAATACGGCGACCGGATTTTCGCCTCCAAAGTCAGCGCTCAAACCACAGGCGCCGGGCTCAGCGCACTGCTTCGGATCGTCGAAGTACACCCACCACACGGTGTAGGCGTCCCCTGGAACCAGGCCCTGCGCCGCAATAGTACCGCGAATCCCTCGCGAACTCCTACACAGGAGGGCTTGCCCTCTTGCGGTCTCGACCAGGTCGGCCATAATCTCTTGACGGTCGCAATCAGCATCTTTTGCGAAGGCCGCCACGGGTGATCCAAAGACAAGCGCCATAGTAGCGAGAGCTGCTGTTGGCCAAAGTCGTTTCATCTGTTCACCTCCGGGATTTGAATTAAAGAAGCGAAACCGGAGCTACAACTAAAAAGCGGAACAATCCAGTAGCGAAGGAATGTAGAATACAGGAAACAAAAGTCAGGCAGGAACTGTATTCTGTCTCCTGTCTCCTAAATTCTTGCCCTATAAGAAAGTTCCGGCTTAAGTTGATACCCCGAAACTGTTATGTTTTCCTGAAGTTTAGCAGAATTCAGCGGCTTCGCTAGGGGGGAATAAGCAAAAGGCGCTCCAGCGCATCCGCAAAGCAAAGCTGGGCTCTCAAACTTAAAACGGGACACCTGGCAAAGATGGAATAACAGGAGACAAAATACAGTGGCTTCCCTGACTCCTGACTCCTGACTCCTGACTCCTGACTCCTGACTCCTGACTCCTGACTCCTGACTCCTGACTCCTGTATTCCTCCCGCAGCGACTTTGTTCTACTGGGTTTCATGCTTCAACCCAACCTACGAGATCTGCGATCGCTTACTACCCCCATACAACAGAGCAATCTGAAACCTTATTCCCCTCGTCGAAGTCTCGCTGTAATAATAGGATTCCTAGCTGAATCCTATTTAACTATGACGTGATGATGAGTTAAACCGAGGCAATCAGCTGAATTTGTAATGAAATTGAGGGGGGTTGCCTTGAATAAATGATTTTGAACATGGACAGATTTTACAAGAGACATTATCTTAAGTGATTATTGGCCTCTCCTTAAACGCTTAAATCAAGAAATACCCATTGGCCAGTCAGTTAAACTGTCTCATTGAGTATCACTTAATCAACCAAACAGTTATAGGGTATCGATTAAGTAAATAAAATGAAGAGAATTGGGCAATCGGTTTAGGTTTGCCTATTTTCTATTGGGTTTGCAGACTACTCGACTCGTTTGAAACGCCAGTTTTTCGGTTAGATAAGGCAATTACTTGGAGCATCCAAGGTTAACCGCTGAGATACGCTCACTTCAGGGCGGCCTTTTTGAGGTAATAGGCATGTTGAATGGCGACGCAGTCGTCATTGTCGCTCTTTTAGGAATCCAAGGGCCTGTAAATCAACCATCACTGTAGACGGTCTGCTTGAAGCTTGATCAATTGATTACGCATCTGCCCCCATCCCATATAGAGACCTCAGCTATGAAAATTCCCGTCATCTCTTCAGTTCTCCAACGGCGTCGAGTTAAATCATTCCCTGGGTTAACTCGACGCCGTTGGAGAACCCTATATATGCCGGTAATCGCTTTCTTTCTAGCCTTGCTGATGACCTTGGGACAAGGACTGATTGTGTTAGCTGCGGTGATGCCCGGACAGATTCAGAGCTACACCCCCGAGATTCGCCAAGCCACGATTAATTTGGGATCTGCCGATGGGGTTGGCAAGTATGACCGAGGACAAATCGAACTGGTGAGTCAAGACAATCCCAACTCACGATTTATAGCCGCAAATATTGTGGTTTTACAGGTCAAGCAAAACTCCGCTGTGATCGAAGTTCGTGAGAAGGAGGGTCTGCAGGTGAATATTGGCCCTGGCGCTCTGGTTTTCCTGGAGACCAGCTCGGGGCAGGCCCGACTTGCGGAAGAAAGTCGTCTGGCCCAACAAAGTCAAACCCTGCAGGCGGAATTGGGGAACCAACAGCAGCGGCTTGAGCAGCTCCGTCGAGAGCGTCAGTGGGAGCAGGTCCAGGCTGCGCGGATCCAACGGGAGCTGCAGCTAGAGCAAGCGCAGGCGCGCGAAGCAGCCCAGCAAAGGGACTATGAGCTGGCCCAGGCCGAACGTCTGCAAATAGAACAGGCCCAGCAACAGCAGGCCCAGCAACAGCAAGATTTGCAGGAGGCGATTGCGGCCGAGCAGCGCAGGCAGCAGGAGTTACAAGTCGCTATCAATGCGGAGATCGAGCGTCAACAAGCGCTGCAGACCGCGATCGCTGAAGCTGAGCAGGCCCAGCGCCAACTAGAAATCGCCCAAGCGGAAGAAGCGCAAATGCAGCAGGAATTAGAGGCGTCGCAGGTTGCCATACAGCCCAGCCAAACTCCCACACTGCTGGCGGGCAATGTCAGAAAACTTTGGAAACAACCCTCTGAAGCTAGCATTGCCGCTGGAGGACCCAACGCCGATCTCCCGCAAGACTATCTGCAAGCCTATCGTCAAGCGCGATCGAACCCAACGCCAGAAAATTATTACGCCTTTGCTCAGGTCTTGATCGACTATAAACTACCTAGCAAAGCCCTGATGTGGCTAGACGAAGCTGAAGCTAAGTTCCCGGAAACCAAATCCATCAATGACGCCTACGAAGCCATCGCCTTAACCGATATGGAAATGCCGTACCAGGCGATGAATCTCTTAGAGGCGGCGAACCTCCCCGATGAGCGGATGAATAATGAAATCCGCAGCTACATCTTGACCTCAATGGGAGAGTGGAATCAAGTCATTGCCCTGGCTGAGGCGACTCCTTCCGCAGTGACTCAGAATAACCGGATGATCGCTCAATATTGTGAGCATCCTCCTGAGATCGACCGTCGGACCGAATTATCCCCAATACCTTGCTCTGTGCTTGGGCGAGATGTCTTAGCTGATGCGAGCAAAGATGGGCTGGAAACGATTCAAGCCTCTAGTCGGGATATCAGTCACCGCTATCCTAGAGACCCCTATGTACTCAATACGCTGGGCTTTCTATCGCTTCAAATCGAAGACTACGAAGGAGCCCATCATTACTATAAAGAACTCGCCCAACTGTTAGATCGCAGCAACACCACCTCGCCTGAACTGCTTGAGGTCAAAGCCAGTGCGATTAACTACCTGAATAATTACAACCAAAACTACGACTTCCTCACTGAACAAAGTCAGGACTTGGCCCTATTGCGAGCCGAATATGGCCAAGCCATGGGAATCTCCGCACTGCAGGGAGTGGGTAGGGTAGTTGCAGGCGCCACTGGCGCAACCAGCACACCTAACATGGTGATTGGCGCAATTCGAGCTATCGATGGCTTTTTCCGCGCTCGGTCCCAGCGCCGACATATCCGACATGAGCAAATAGCTCTACTCGACCAGATGAGGGACAACTTTCAGCAAGACATGAAATACGTCCCCGCCCATCCCAATCTACAGCCTAGACAATTGCTGCAGGCGAGTGGACACTGGCCATGGCTGCACGCTCTTCATTTATAGTGACAAATCCCCCCACCCCGCCGCCCAAGCATTAGCAATGAATCTACCCCTATCGCCCTCTACGCAAATCTCTAACTACCAGATTCAGCATTTAATTGGACAGGGAACGTTTTCCCGGGTTTACCATGCGATCCGAACTTCGGACCCCCAATCTTCGCAGTGCGCTTTGCTGGAGCTGGCGCTTGAGGGCGATGCGGAGGAGATTCTGATGCGGCAGCAGACATTCACCCGCATGGCTGAGATTCTGGCCACGCTTGACCGGCAAACGCGCGATCACCCAGTCATTCCCAGAGTCTACGCGTTCTTTGAAGAGGGCGGCAGACAGTTTGTGGCGCAAGAGCTGATCGAGGGCGTTACCTATGCGGACTATCTCAATGGGTCTCCGCTGCAGCTCAGTGTGGCGGAACTGGAGCAGGGATTTTTTGAGGCTCTATCCGGATTGGCTGAGCTGCAGCGCGCTAAGATTGTGCATCGCGATATCAAACCGGCGAATTTAATGCGGCGCGATCGCGATGGCTCCACCGTCATTATTGATTTTGGGGCGGCCTGTGATTTGAGCCAGATGAATGCAGCCAGCACCGTCATGGTTAGTGAAGCAGCGGCCACCCTGGCGGTTGGCAAGCCCTCAACCAAACCGGGCTACACTCGAATCTACACCCCGGGCTACGCTCACCCCGATCAGCGGGATGGGCTAGCGTCCGCCACCCCCCAATGGGATCTCTACGCGCTGGCCAAAACCTTTGTGGCCCTTCGGTTAGGGAGTAATCCGCCGTGGCGAAGGTCTTGGTCCGTCGATCGTCTAGGTTATTCGCCCAGGATGCAGACATTACTTAGAGAGATGCTCAAGGTTGAGGGCTGTCGATTTGTCGACGCCGACGACGCCCTAGCGTTTCAGCCTACTTCCTCTGCGGCTCAATTCTGGCGGTCCCGGCGAACCCGATCATCTACCCTTGACTCCGGCGTACAATCCAGCCGAGCCGCTCGCTGGATGATCATTGGCTGCGCTGCTGTGTTGGGGATCGCGGCGATTGCGGCGGGCTCATTTTTGCTGCGATCGCCAAACTTCGCCTTCCCCGCGCTGACCCCTCAGGCCAGATCAGCGCCGGGATGCCCCAACTATGTCAGTAGCGCCCCCAATCTGCCAGCACCCAATCGTGGCTTTGCGGCTCGCTTTCGTTATCCTGATACGTCGGCCCACGGGGATTCTAAGCTACAAGTATGGCGTCAGGGAACATTAATCGCCGAAAATCAAGATTTTGACATCCAAGGATTCATTTGGATTAAGTCAATGGCCGCAAAAGCCAACTTCCCCTTGGGCGACTATACATTGCGATTACTGATTCCTGGAAGTGCGCCCTATGAACAGGAAGTGACCCTAAGCGAAGAATTTCCGTTTCACTACATGGGACGAGTCACCGCCCTAAAAGTAACCTGTGACTCACAATCCAAGCCCGATTCACCCGCCCCATAAGGACAACAAGGAGACACCCCGTGGCCCACGACGAATTTGAGAAAATTGATCCGCGCAAGCGTCAATCCCTCGATCAGCAGTCTTTAGACTCCTCAACCCAGCCGCTCCAGCAAGAGCAAGCGCCGCTAAGCCAGCAGCAGACGACCGTCTCCACCTCAACCAGTCAGACCAGTCTAGACAGCTTGCCGAGTCGTCAAAATCGCTGGGTCCTCCCAGGTTTACTTAGCGCGGGTGTGCTGATCTTGGCAGCCGCATTTGCGGCGCCCCGGTTTTTACCGGAAGGCGACCCGTCATCGAATACGTCCTCGCCCACTGCGGCCGAGAGCGTTTCATCCGCCGCCGCTGAGGAGGCTGCACTGGCCGAACAGCAGGCTAAGATGCTGCTTGAGCAAGCGAAATTGCTGGCGGCAGAAGGCGGCGCTGAGGAATTGACTGAGGCGATCGCGATCGCCCAATCCATTCCCGCCGGAACTAACGCCTACACCAAGGCCCAAGAACAGATTACCCCCTGGAATCAGCAATTGCTGGAGGCCAAAGCAACCGCAGCAAATGCCCCGGTTGTGTCCAGTCCCGAAACGACTCCGGAGATTGCCCAGAAACAGGCTGAGCTGGCTGAATTGCAGCGTCAGATCGATCAAGAAGTGGCGCTGGTGTCAGCGGCGCGTCAACAGCGACAGGCGGCTGAAAGTCAAATTTCAGCCTTGCAAACCCAAACCGCCAGCCCACCTCCACCTGCTCCAGTCCAGCCTGCCCCAGTTCAGCCCACAGTTGATCAGACTCTGATCGCGGCGGCCCAACAGCAACTCGCTCAACAGCAGGCGCAAACCCAGGCGCTGCGTCAACAGCTAAACCAAGCGCAAACCCAAACCGCAGCCCTGCAAAATCGGCAGCAAGAATTGAATCAAACCACAGACGCCTTGCAGAGTCAGCAACAGTCCGTAAGTCAAGTGTCGATTCAATCGGCCCAGCAAGCTCAGCCCCCGGCTAGTCCCCAGGCTCAAACTCAAACTCAAGCGGGTGAAGAATTACCCGCCGATCCCGGCGATCCTTACCTGAATGTGGATATTCCGACGGCGCCTGCTCCGCAAACAGTGGCGGCGGCGCCTCCCCCTAGCGCCCCATCAACGGGGAATAGCTACGGTTTCAACAACCTGGTTGTTTCGGCCCCGACCGTGGCGATCGAGCTGCGGGACAATGTGGATGAAGACGGCGATTACGTCACCCTGCGGGTGAATGGCCAAACCTACGCCAGCTACAAGAAAATCTGGAACTGGGGGCAGGTGTTTATGGTGCCGCTGCAGCCCGGCGAAAATCGGGTTGAAATCCTGGGGGATAAAGACGGCACTGGCGGCATCACCCTAGAAGTGAATGTCGCTGGCATTGGCAACGTCAATAGTCGCCCTATCCCCGAGGGATCCACAGCGTCTTTCATCATTACCCGAGAATAAATCATTAGCTGAAAATCATTAGCCGAAAATAAAGTGACTCATCATGGGACACAAGGCGAATAGGAAAGCGATTAGCCCTCTATGCTTCTAGAAGAACGACGATCTGGCCGAACTTGGCTGCTCCAAACAGAACGCGTGTATCGGTTGGGTCGAAATCCCGACCAGGATATTCGGCTGGATGATCCTAGCGTTTCTCGAACCCACGCCGAGCTGTTTTGGGAGGGTCAAGATTGGCATGTGCGAGATTGCGGCAGTCGCTTTGGCGTCTACTTGGGCAATCGCCGAATTCAGAAAGAAGAGCCCGTGACGCCCCAGACCTGGTTTCGCCTGGGAGCGGAGCCCGGCATTATGCTGCGGCTCACATCGCCGACCGAGACAGGGCCAACCGCTGACGCATCTGCGGAATTAATCGATGACGCCGCCGTCTACTATCCCCCTGCGCCGGCTGCCCCGCCATTTACCCTGGCGCACTTTCAAGGCCGTCCAACGGTCAAACAGGCCTTAAAGGAATATGCCGATTTAATTCTAGACGCCAATCTCAATCATCCCGTCCAGGGCATATTGATGCTGGGGGGCGAGGGAAGCGGTAAGCGATTTTTATGTCGCTGTTTGGCCGATCAGCTTAGCCAAGAGCGGCGGCAGTCCATTAGCTTCATGAGCCGGGATTTAAAGGAGGCGAAAAACCTCTATCACGCCCGCAAGCTCATTCGGCAGTGGCTGAAGGAATGCACCCAGCATGCGCCCACCGTGTTATTGCTGCAAAACTTTGACACGTTTTATCACTACTTAAAAACGGCGGAGCAAACGCCCCAGATCGAAACCGGACAAACTACCTGGTGGAAGCAGTTTTGGGGAAGTATCGGCATTGTCGATTTGGAGTCGGAGGTGGAAAAAGCCCGTAGATTGCGAAAACTGCTGGATGCAGACATTGAAACTTACTGGCAGTGGAATCTCGCCAAAGACACGAAAATCCTCATCATCGCATCGGCCAAACACCCTGACGCCCTGCCGCCGGAAATGCGTAAACCCGGCGGCGGCTTTAGCTATGTGTTGCCCATTCCCAGGCCAGATGAGGCGGGACGATTGGCGATTTTAGAAAAATACCTGCATGATCTGGGCGCGCCGATTAATCGCGAACTGGATTTACTTGACCTGGTGCGGCGACTAGGGCGGACTGAAGGTCACAGCATTGAACGGTTGGTCAAAGACGCGGAACGGCATCGCTACCAAACTGGGACGTCCTATCTCAGTTGGCGTGATTTTGAGCCCTTTTTGCCCATCTCATCGGACCAACTCTGGGGGAGGATTTTTCTACCCGATCCGATTTTGCAGCGGCTAAAACAGCTAGCCAAAATCTTGCGAGAATATGATCTATCTACCTCTGAGACCGCCGTCTCCCCCAAGGGGCTGGTATTAACTGGACCGCCCGGGACAGGTAAAACAGAGATCGCGCGGCTGTTAGCCCAAGACGCCAACTGTTATTTTCAGGCGATCGCCCCTAGCACTATCAAGTCTTCCCTGGTGGGGCAGGCGGTGAAAAATTTGCAGGCCATCTTCGCCTACGCCCGCACCCAGGCTCCCGCAATTCTGTTCTTTGACGAAATTGACGCCCTCTTTCCCCGGCGAGACGAGCAATCGGGCGATCCTACGGCGCTCGAAATCGTCAATCAGTTTCTGCAAGAAGTCGATGGCTTCGAGCCCAGCACTGGCGTATTTGTCCTGGGCGCTACCAACCGGGCGGAGGAGATCGATCCGGCTGTGCGATCGCGGCTGCAGGAACAAATTTCGTTGGCTCTGCCGGAGCAAGCCGAGCGGGTGCAAATGCTGCGCTACTTTACCACCCAGTCTACGAATCAAGCGCTGGCGCTGGCTGCAGATATCGATTTAGCGTATTACGCTCAGCTTTTGATGGGCAAATCTGGGCGCGGCATTCAGGCGATTGCGACGCGCGTCATTACCGCCGCCCAGGAAGCGAGAGAGGCGCAGTCGACACCGACGCAACTGGAGCAGTCTCCGTCCGGCGACGCGCTTACCCTGGAGCGCCAACACTTCGAGCAGGTGTTGACCCCCAAACCTGCAGGGCAGTTAACGGGCGTGGTGTTGCCGGATCGGATTCGGGCGGAGCTGATGCAAAGCATTCAACAGTTTCTCAAAGCCTTTGCCGATCCGCGCATCACGCCGCCCGCCGGGTTGTTGCTCTCGGGGCCGCCCGGAACCGGCAAAACTGAAGTGGCGCGGGCCATTGCCCGGCTGGGCGGGATTCACTTCCAAGCCGTCACCGCCAGTGATGTGCAAACCAGCTTTGTCGGGGAAAGTGAACGGAAGCTGGCAAAGATTTTTGAGCAGGCCCGCCACAATGCGCCGACGGTGTTGTTTTTCGATGAAATTGACGGGCTGTTCCCCTCTCGCGGTGAGGGCGGATCTCAGCATGAGATCCGGCTGGTCAACCAATTCCTGCAGGAAGTGGACGGGGCTAAAACCACTGGGCGGGGCATTTTTATTTTGGGAGCCAGCAATCGGGCGGAGCGGGTGGACGCCGCTGTACGCTCCCGATTGAATAAAATCATTGAGATTCCTCTTCCCGAATTGTCCCAGCGGATCGAATTGCTGCAGCTGTTTGTCAGTAATCGTCCGGTGGACTCTGTCTTGGATTGGCGCGCTATCGCCATGCTCCTTGCTGGAAAATCGGGACGCGCCATTCGCGCCCGGGTGGAAGAAGCCTATCATCTGGCCTGCGAAGAGAACGCCACGGGGGAAATCGATCTCAGCCACTTTCGGCGGGCCATTGTGGGTGACGGAGAGAGGGCTGACGCGCCCGATTTGGTACTGTCTGAGCCGCTAATGCAGCAGGTGGAACAGCGATTAGACACCCTGCGAAATTTACCCCAGGCCCTGACGCTGGGTTTGCCAGCGCCGAAGGGTCTACTGCTTACGGGTCCCCCGGGCGTTGGCAAAACGCAGATCGCCCGCTATCTGGCGGCCAAAGCCGGGTTGTTTTTCCGGGATGTGAAGCCCAGTGATGTGCGCAGCCTATACCATGGCGGCAGTTTAAAGAACCTGCAGACGATTTTTGCCGACGCCCGCGATCGCGCCCCCTGCATTCTCTTTTTTGATGAAATTGACTCTCTGTTTCCCCGTCGAGGCGAAGCGGCCAGCAATCTGGAAATTGAACTGGTGAATGAGTTTCTCCAACAGGTTGACGGCATGGGGCAATCCAGCGCCGGCATCTTCATTCTGGGCGCCACCAATCGAGCGGATGCGGTGGATCCTGCTGCCGCCTCTCGACTACAGCAAACTATGACCATTCCCCTTCCCGGTCCCCGTGAGCGGAGGATTTTGCTAGAACACGCCTTGCAGCAAAAGCACTGGAGCCTGGCCGAGGATGTGGATCTGGCGGCTATTGGCAATTTTCTTCAAGGTAAATCCGGGCGCGATATCCAGGCGATCATGACCCGCATTGGGGAAGCCTATATTCAGCGGGTTGGATGGCAGAGTACGCAGGTTGTCCTCACCCATGCCGACTTTGAGCGGGCCCTGTCGCCGCCGGTTGAGGTGGACCCAACCGCCTGGGGAGAGTTGATTCTGGCCCCAGGCATAAAAGCAGAGCTGCAGACCACTGTCCAGCGATTTCTCCGCTTTTTCCGCAATCCCATTCCGGGGGTGACGCCTCCCAAAGGAATGCTGCTGTCGGGTCCGCCGGGGACGGGTAAAACCCAGGCCGCGCGGGTGTTGTCAAAGGTGGCGGGCTGTCAATTTATGGCGGTTCCGGTGGCGGAAATGCGCTCCAAGTTTGTGGGGGAAGCGCTGAAGAAATTGAGTCAAACTTTTGAGCAGGCCCGCCGCGACGCCCCCGTGATTCTATTTATCGATGAGATGGAGGCGTTGTTTCCTAAGCAAGAGGGCGTCTCTCCCCAGCATGAGGTGGAATTGATCAATCAGCTGCTGCAGGAACTTGATGGCGTGGGCGGCGGCGCGCCTGGGGTCTTTGTAGTGGGCGCGACTAATTTTGCCGAGCGGGTGGATGACGCCGTGCGATCGCGCCTCAACAAACTGATTGAAATCACGCTGCCGGGTCAGGCTGAAATTGCGCAGATGCTGCAGCTCTTCACCCAGGCCATGCCGGTTGAGCAGACACTGGACTGGGAGGCGATCGCCCGTCTGCTTTTGGGCAAATCGGGCCGGGACATCAGACAGTTGGTCAGCGAAGTGGGTCAGTACGCCGCCGACCACCTCGACCCCGATACTCCCCTGGCCGTCACCACAGACCATTTTCGATCGGTGCTGCAAGCCAAGGCGCCTGTCGGCGACCTCACCTGGAACGATGTGATTTTGCCGCCTGAGCCCCAACAAGAACTGCAGCGGCTGGTGAAGCTAGCGGCTAACTACACCCACTTGCCCCCCGGCATTACCCCGCCCAAGGGCGCGATTCTCACGGGGCCGCCCGGGGTGGGCAAAACCCAAGTAGCCCGCGTCATTGCTTCAGTGGCGGGGCTTTACTTCAAAAACTGCACGCCGGGGGACATCCGCAGTAAGTATGTCGGCCAAGGGGCGCAAAATTTGGCCAATGCCTTTAATCAAGCCCGTCAGCATAGTCCGGCGATTCTCTTTTTTGACGAGATTGAGTCGTTGTTCCCCAGACGAGAGGACATGGGCGGCTCCAGCGTCGATTTAGAAAATCAGAACCTGGTGAATCAATTTTTGCAGGAGGTGGATGGCGTCCGGCGTCAGGGGAGCTATGTGTTTGTTCTTGGCGCCACTAATCACCCAGAGTTGTTGGACGCCGCTGTGCGATCTCGCCTCCAGCGGGAAATTTTCATTCCCCTCCCCGGTTTTCCAGAACGGCTGCAATTGCTGAAGGCGAAGCTGCATGACGAGTGGGCGTTGGCCGCCGATGTGGATTTAACCGCCTACGCCGAAGCCCTGACTGACTGCACGGGGCGAGACATCAACACGGGGGTCGAAACCGCTGCTCAACTGGCTTTTGATGACTGGGTGGAGGGGAGGCTGGTGATTTGCGATCGTCATTTTCGCAAAGCGTTTAACCTTTAGTCACACCCGCCCTCCAGCCCCATGCACAATACATCCCCTTCTGGGAGGCTACTGTGTACACATGTACACACAAGTCATCTGCCATGTCTTACGCCTCCTTGCTAAAGGTATTTCGCGGTAAAATCCCCTCCTGGGAGGGGCAGGGGTGGGTT
>JASJDH010000139.1 GCA_030065175.1 Leptolyngbyaceae cyanobacterium MO_188.B28
GGACGATGCTCGCTACATAGTTAGACGTGTATCAAACACATTCTGGTTTATTCGGGAGATCCTACGTTACGGGGAAGAATGCATAGTTTTATCTCCTGCGAGCGTACAAAATAAACTAATAGCCAAATTAAAGAGGCTTTGCGTGCACTACAACTTTTGACCATAAAATCATAAAAAGTTAGAGAGCCGTCTTGTCTGGGAAATCCGTCATCACCAAAAAGTTAAAGCCGCATAACTCTTATTAGATAGATAATTTCAGTCTATCTGCCCGAAACAGGTTGGATAGGTTGATTATTCGCAGTATATCTCGCTAAGTTGGGTGGATAGGCTGCAATTTGTCCATATAGTATGCTCATATTGTGTGAATATATCTGATTTACCGCCGATGCCAACGGACGGCTCCATCTGGTTGATCAACCACCGTAACCCCCACTGCCGCTAGTTGAGCGCGAATATCATCCGCCGTTGCAAAGTTGCGTTGTTGTCGAGCTGTTTGGCGCTGCTGAATCAGATCCGAGATCGTAGCCTCATCTAAATCACCTGCTGCCACATAAGTATCACTGTCTGCCTTGGCCTCTAACCCCAATACCTGGGCCAGGCGCCACAAAGTTTGCCACTGCGGCAAGAGCCAATCAGGGCTGGACTGGGGCTTCCCTTCATGAATCAAACGGTTCCCCTCCCGCTGCAGCCCTTTAGCAAGCTCAAACAACACGGCCAGAGCACCCGGCGTATTCAGATCATCATCCATGGCAGTTTGGAACCGTTCGACCCACGGGTTATTCGGGTGAGGTTCATGGAGGGGAGATTGGATGGCGGCGACTGACCATCCCAACGCGGCTCCGTGGTGGTCGCCAAAGAGGAGTCCCGCTTTCAGCGTTTGCCAACTGTTAACCGCCGCTGCGATCGCATCTTGCGTAAAATCCAGTGGCTTCCGATAATGCCCCTGCAGTACAAACAGCCGCACCGACATCGGGTCTACCGGCTGCGAATATCCTGCCCAACGACCATCCAACAGATCCCGGATCGTGGTGAAATTGCCCAGAGATTTCGACATCTTTTCACCATTCACCGTCACCATGCCGTTGTGCAGCCAGTAACGGGCCAGGAGCTTGCCATTGGCCCAGCACATCCCACCCCAGGTATGACCGGGCATGACCCAAGTGGCAATCGTCATAGAACCTACTTCCCCTCAGCTAAACAGTTCATCAGCTTTTCTTCCATCGCCTTGAGATCCAAATTCCGACCAATGCAGACCAGTTGATTGCTTCGTGGTCCTGGCCATTCCGAGTCTTCGAGCTGAAACCGCTTACCTGTGAGTTGGAAGAAGTAGCGGACGTAGCTTTCTTTGAACCAGAGAATCCCCTTCATGCGAAACAGTTCTGGCGGCAGTTGAAAGTCGAGAAAGTTCTGAAACTTCTTGAGGGAGAAGGGCTGGTCGGAGCGGAATGACATGGAGATAAAGCCATCGTTATCCAGGTGGTCGGAGTGATGGTGATGGTGTTCGTGGGGATGGTCATGATCGTGATGATGGTCGTGGTGGTCGTGGCCCTCATGATGGTGGCGACCGTGGTCGTGAGCCTCATGATCATGATGATGATCGTGATCAGGGTCATGGGCGGCTTTTTCGGCATCGGCCTGAGCTACCGCCTGATACAGGCCGCGATCGCCCACCTTCACATCAATGATCAGCGGCAGGGGCGCTTGGCCATGCTGAGTGTGGAGAATTTTGACATCTTCTCGATAAGCCCGAATACTTTCTTCTACGACATTGAGGCGTTCTGGCGAGACCAGATCGGTTTTATTCAACAGCAGAATATCGCCATAGGACAACTGACTCATGGCCGCCTGGCTATTGAACAAGTCGGGTTCAAAGGTTTCGGCGTCAATTACCGTCAGGATAGAATCCAGGCGGGTCATGTTCCGCAGTTCAGTGCCCAGGAAGGTGAGGGTGATTGGCAGGGGGTCGGCGACTCCAGTGGTTTCGACCACGAGGTAGTCAATCCGGTCTCGTTTCTCCAGCACTCGATACACCGCTTGCATCAAGTCGTCATTGATGGTGCAGCAGATACAGCCATTGGTCAGCTCCACCATGTCCTGATCAACAGTGACGAGTAACTGGCTGTCAATATTGATGTCGCCAAATTCATTCACCAGCACCGCGACGCGAAAGGCGTCGAAGTTTTGGAGGATATGGTTGAGCAGCGTGGTTTTGCCACTGCCCAGAAAGCCCGTGATGATGGTGACGGGCAAGCGGGTATCGGAAGTATCGGAGGTTTGTAGCATGGGATGGGGTGGATAGGTGTATGGATGGGGGAGTGGGAAAGTGGATTTCACCCGCCCACCCCCACCCCTTCTCGCCTTAGTGGAAACTTGGACTATGGCGAATCAAGCTCATAAATTCCTGACGGGTGCGGGCATCTTCTGCAAAGACGCCGCGCATGGCGCTGGTGGTGGTCCAGGAGCCGGGTTTTTGAACGCCGCGCATGACCATGCACATATGGGTTGCTTCAACGACGACGGCGACGCCCTGAGGTTTCAACAGACCTTCTAAGGCATCGGCAATTTGGGCGGTGAGTCGTTCTTGAACTTGCAGGCGACGGGCGTACATTTCGCAAATGCGGGCGACTTTAGACAGGCCAATCACCTTGCCGTTGGGGATGTAGGCGACATGGGCGCGACCCAGAATCGGGAGGATGTGATGCTCGCAGGAGCTAAACAGGTCGATGTCGCGCACAAGCACCATTTCGTCGGTCTTTTCGTGGAAGACGGCCCCATTGAGCAACTCATCCAGCGATTGGTGATAGCCAGAGGTGAGAAACTTCAGCGCTTTGACGACTCTCTTAGGGGTGTCAATCAGCCCTTCGCGACCGGGATCTTCCCCCAGACCTAGCAGCAACGTGCGAACGGCCTGCTCCATCTCCTGGTCGGAGACGGGGGGCTCAGCTTTTGTTTTAAGGGAACGTGATCGCAACTCGTCACGAGAAATAGATAAGGTCATAGATACTTCCTAACTACGGTAGAGAGGGGGAAATGGAGACTTCCCCCAGGAGAGGAACATGCCTTTACGGCACGGACATTGAGTTCCCTCCGACTAAGCTAGAGGGAACCCAAGCAGGGTTTGGCCATCCCTCGCTAAGACAATAGAGAGATGCGGCTACCGGCCAAACAATTGGTGAGGTGTTGGTGCAGTTGCAGGGGGTTCAACTGGCGACCAATGAAGACGAGTTGATTTTGGGGTGGGGTGGTCCAGGGTTCGGGGTTGATGCTGCACCGCTTGCCGCTGAGCTGAAAGATATGGCGCTGCTGTTCTCCCTCGAACCAGAGAATGCCTTTGGCGCGAAAGACGTCTGCGGGCATCTGGGTCATCAAAAAGTGCTCGAATTTGGTCGGGTTGAAGGGGCGATCGCTCTTAAAGGGCACCGAAACAAATCCATCCTGGGGCAGGTGGGTCGATGCCTGGGGCTGCTCCCAGGCGTCTTCTGCGGCCAGCAGAATGGATGGAGCGGCTAAACCGACATCCAGCAAGGCTGAAAGCGGCAAATTGCCAACCTCTGTCGTCAGCGAACATCGCAGGAGCCGGGCCTGCTCCTTGATGCTTTGAATGTAGGCTTCTAACTGGATCAGTTTTGACTCTGGCGCTAAATCCGCCTTGTTCAGCAAGATAATGTCACCATAAATCAACTGACTGAGAGCCGCATCGCTACTGAAATGGTCTTCTGTAAAGGCTTCTGAGTCTACCACCGTAATCACAGAATCCAGATGGGTAAGCACCCTTAGCTCCGTACCCAAAAACGTGATCATAATGGGCAACGGGTCGGCCAACCCGGTCGTTTCCACCACCAGATAGTCCATCCGCTCTTCCCGCTCCAGTACTGCATACACTGCATCCACCAGACTGTCATTGATGGTGCAGCAAATGCAGCCGTTGCTCAACTCCACCATATTTTCTTCCACCGACACCAGCAGTTGGCTGTCAATGTTGATGTCGCCAAACTCATTCACCAGCACCGCCACCTTTAAGTCCTGGCGATTAGTCAAAATATGGTTCAACAAAGTGGTTTTGCCGCTGCCCAAAAATCCGGTAATCAGGGTGACCGGCAGTCCCCGCTTGGGAGTCAGTTCTGATAATGAAGCAGTCATTTTATCGACCTCAAAACAGTGGATGAAGTGAGCGTCGCCATCTGCAAGCGCTCACAGGGAATATGGTCGGCCAGTAGCGTCGTGACGCCATCGCCCCTGTAGATTTCGAGTATTGCCCCTGCGACAGCTTCAAAGAGGAGAAAGTCATTGGGAAATACCACCCGTTCGAAATACCAATGGGGAATGTTGGTGATGCGAACAATCTGCAAATCGGGCCGCTGGTTGTGGTAGCAGCAGAGGATTTTGCTGGGGTGATGGGTGGGTAACGCATCCAGGATTTGAGTCATGGGTCAGCTTAGGGCGCCAGAACGCGGGCGGTGGGAATGAGCAGGGTCAGCAGAAAAATCCCCAGTTGCACGGCGACAATGCTGGGGCCGGAGGGTAAATCAAACAGGGCGGAAAGGAGCATGCCGATGACCGCGCTCACTGCGCCTAAGCCAGCGGAGATAAGGATGTAGTTAGTGAATTTGCGGCTGAGCAAACGGGCGGCGCAGGCGGGAATGACGACAAAGGCGCTGATCAGCAAGACTCCGATCGCCTTGATGGAAATACCCACGACTAGGGCGAGCAGTACAATGAAGGCCGTGCGCTGGGCCGAGACGGAAACGCCCCGAGCAATTGCCATCGGTTCATGCAAGGTGAGGAGAATTTGCGATCGCAGCGTCAAGCCAATAAACCCCGCACATACCCCCAACAGCACAACGCTGAAAATCAGATCAGTGGTTTGCACAGCCAGAATATCGCCAAACAGCAGATGCGTAATGCCCCCCTGGTACTTGTCCCGAAAACTCAGCAGAATGATGCCCACGGCCAGGGACGACGAATAAATAATATTCAACAGAGCATCGGTCCAGAGATGAGTCCGTTCTAGAAAATAGGTCACCACCAGAGCAAATATCACTGAAAAGGGCAGCAGCACCCAGGACGGATTGAAGCCTAGTAACAGCCCAATACTGATGCCCAGCAGGGCAGAATGTCCTAGGACATCGCTGAAAAAGGAAAGCTGTCGGAGGATAGTAAAGCTGCCCAGTAAGCCCCCCATTGCCCCGGTCAAAACACCGCCCATCAGCGCCCGCTGCATGAAGGGCAGTTGAAACAGTTGAATAACGCGAGTGAATTCAGCCTCAATAGTCATGATGGTGGGGAAGTTGACAGGTGTGGCGATAGCGAACGAAATCCGACCCATAGGCCAGGGACAGCTGCTCTGGCGAGAGGGCGTGATCGGGAGCGCCCTGGCACAGCAGCGTCCGATTCATGCAGAGGACGCGATCGCAACTCTGGCGCACCATCTCCAGGTCGTGAGAAATCTGCAAAATTGCCCAGCCCTGTTCCCGTTTGAGTTGATGAAGCAATTGGTAAAACTCCGACTCGCCCAGGGCGTCTAAGCCTGCCGGAGCTTCATCTAAAATCAACAACAACCGGGGACGCACCAGACAATAGGCGAGCAGCACCCGTTTGGTTTCTCCACCAGACAAGCTGCTCACTAGCTGATCTCGCAGGCGCCAGGCCTCCACCTGGGTCAGCGCGGCTCGCACGGCTTGATGGCGCACCCGTCCGCCTACCCAGGGCAATTGCGGTCCCACCCGATCCCAGCCCAACCCCACCAGCTCCGACACAGTAATCGGGATGCGACGATCGAGCAAAAAGTTCTGGGGGAGGTATGCGATTTGCTGCCGCACCGCAGCCGGGAGATAGCCCTTGGCAGACAGGGGATGCCCTAGCACCGAAACCTGACCTGCTTGACGCGGCAAAATGCCCAGCACCGCCTGAATCAGGGTGCTTTTTCCGGCTCCGTTGGGGCCAATAATCGCCGTGTCTGTGCCCGCTGGTACTGTGAAGGACACCTCCTGCACCGCCGGGTGAGCGCCGCGATACACCGTTAACCCCTGCACTACTAAAACCGGATCGTTCAAGCGTTGACTCCTGACTGCACCAAGAAAATCACCCATCAGAAACGCAGGCCAACGTGCTGGGGCGCTACGGCTACCGGCTGGGAAGCCCAGAGAGGAAGCCACGCCTGGTTGGCAGCCTCAAAGCTTGCCACAAGATTGTCGACATTTTGGCGCATGACGGTGAAATAGTAGTCGGGCTGTACCGCTTCGGAACCACCCGTTGCGAGGGGATCGAACACACTGACGCTGATATCCAGGTCGCCCGCGATCGCATCAAAGGATTCCTGACCCGCCTGGGGTTCCGCCAGGATCGTTTTTAGCCCTTCTGCCTGCACCGTTTCCATCACTCGCTTTACATCTTCGGGCGAGGGACTTTCTTCAGGAAAGCCCACCAGCGTTTCGGATTGCAGTCCATAGCTGTCGGCAAAGTAAGCAGCGAAGTCATGGAAAACCACAAAGGTCTGTCCCTCAAAGGGAGCCAGCTTTTCAGTAATATCCGCGTCCAGGGCTTGCAGAGCAGCAATGAATGCCTCAGCATTAGCCCTATATTCCGCTTCGCCTTCTGGGTCAGCGGCAATCAGTCCATCACGTATATTCTCCACCTGCCCGATTACCCGTTTGGGATCTAGCCAGATGTGAGGGTCGAATTCACCATGCGCGTGACCGTGGATTTCCCCTTCGGTATGGTCCTCCCCTTCAGCGTGGGCCTCGCCTTCGGTATGGCCATGATCGTCGCCTTCAGCGTGGTCATGCTCCTCTCCCTTAGAATGACCGTGCTCGTCGCCCTCCGCCTTGCTATGACCGTCATCATCAGCACTGGCGAGGGTAGCAGTGCCTTCGCTGGAATCGATAATCGTCAGATCGGCATTTTCCGCATTCTCGATCATGTCATCCAGGAAGAACTCAATCTCCAAACCATTTTTCACCAGCACATCCGCATTGACGATCGCTTGGACATCTCCCGGTTTTGCCTGATACTCATGAGGTCCCACGTTCGTCGGCAGCAGTTGCGACACCTCGGCGCGATCGCCCGCTACAGCGGTTGTGAACTGTGTTATGGGTAAGAAAGTGGTCACTACCTGCAACGGATCTTCCGGGGCTACGGCAACCTCAGACTCCGGGGATTCTGCTTCGCTGGTTGTCGAGGTGGCGGTGCAGCCGCCCATGCCGAAGGCGATCGCCGCCAGAGTCGCCATTGCAGTTTGTTGAACTGCTCTCTGTAGAGACCGTTTAGACATCGCTTATCTGCCTCAATTGACAACAAGACGCTTCTCACTTCTCACCCCCTTAAAGCCAGAGCCGCCGCCTTAGCGAAATAGGTCAAAATCACATTGGCTCCCGCTCGTTCCATGCTGGCCAGAGTTTCTAGCATCGCCGTTCGTTTATCAATCCAGTCCCATTGCGCCGTCACTGTGGACACAGCACGTTCACCGCCGCCATCGTAGGCGGCGACGGGCGAGGCCGATTGAGCCAACATGAACAACACGGACGCTATAAGATAAGAATGATTATCGTTCTCAACTACTGTACACCATATTGTTGTGAAAAGTTACGATTCAACCCAAAGAAATCTTGAAACTTGCCATGTCTAACCCCAGCCCGGCTCGACGCACGCCAGCTCAGAATGCCGTGCTGGAAACTTTGCGACACCATCGTCAGCCCATGTCCGCTCAAGTCCTTTACAGCGCCAGGGTATTCCATTTAATTAAGATGCGCGCTCGTCTAAAGCAAAAGCGCTGGATGAACATCCAGCGCTTTTCAGCTATCTGACTGGGCCTCCCCGTCTGTATTAATTGGTCGCAATATGGGGGAAAGAGGAGTGATGGAGATTGATCAGCAGATTGCCCTCGGCATCACGGCGATAGCCGAATGTAAACTCCACCTTCGCTTCTTCGCCAGTTTGAGCGTCCGTAAAATAGTAGTTCCCCATGGCGACAGCAGAATTACACTCAAGGATAACGCCCGCATTTTCGAAGCGGTTGAGGATTACACCCAGGCCATTAGTCTAAATCCATCCTATGCGCCTGCCTACTACAATCGGGGAGTCCTGCGCCGTCGACTCGGAGAGGAGCAAGCAGGGATGGAAGACTTTCAGCAAGCTGCCGCATTAGCTGAACTACAGGAAAATACCGCTCTGTACCAACAGGTTCAGGCAGTCATGATGACTCGATAACAGTGAGGTTGTCAGAATTAGCACTCTCAGTTTGTAGCGGATTTGGGTCTATCCCAAGAGAGCGGGGTATCGGGGCCATTGGCTTCAGCGGTTTCGACGGCCTCCAAGACCTGGTCAATCATTTGCTGACTGTAGTTGGTAGATAAGCCGGCTGAGCAATGACCTTGGCCCGAGGCAAGCAGCGGTTGACTTCTAAGCTGACGGAGTGCGTTGATGCAGTTAATGCAGTCGCACTTGAATAGAAGGACGGCGGCGTCGCTCTCTGCTGCAGAGAAATTCAGTATAGACTCTTCGGCGACTGATTTTCCGGCAAACCCGTCAACTTCAACACTCAGGGGTGTATCACAACTGGCGGCGGTTTCAATCGATGTTGGTTTTGCACCTGACTGAGAAGGAGTGTGGGGCTTGGCTTGAGCTGGCGCTGTGACCGCCATCGTTAGTGCGATCGCGGTCGAACTTGACAAAGAAAGGAGCTGTAATACGAAATTGGTGGATGAGTTCATAATCGACTGCCTTTGCAATAGAGAGCGAATTTGTTGCCCTGTAGATTTGTGAACTTGTAAATTGGTGAACTATAGTTTATCGCGTTGTTCTTAAGACGCCTAGGGTCAGTGGGATTAAATTGCCGTTGGCTTGACGTTCTTGATTATCTGGATTCTTGTTAACTTTGACTACAGGGTTGAGCAGAAGCGAGCGGCTCAAGAGCTGGGTATTAGTTTTCACAGTCTGCAGCGCTTCCAGCGTCAGTATCGGGAGCAGGGGTTAGACGGGCTGAAGTATCAGTTTTTTGTTGGCCCGTTAATCGACACCAGAGGTGAAGGGATTGTTTCTCAGTAATCGCAAACCATTCAGCGTCACCAGCAGGGTTGATCCCTCATGCCCCAGCACCCCTGCGGGTAGGGTGAGTTCGCCCAAAAAGTTGGCCGCCATCAACAGAGTGATGGAGGTCAGGGCAAGGGTAATGTTTTGTTTGATGATGCGTTGCGCCTTTGCCCCAATACGAATAGCCTGTTCCAATTTCTCCAGGCGATCGCCCATCAAAACGATATCGGCGGTTTCCAAAGCAACGTCACTGCCAGCGCCTCCCATAGCGATACCCACCGACGCCTGGGCTAGGGCCGGCGCATCATTAACGCCGTCTCCCACCATCGCCACCGTGTGGTGTCGCTGCTGTAGTTGCTTGATCGCATCCACTTTGTCTTCAGGCAGTAAGTCCGAGTAGACAGCTTTCACGCCAACAGCCTGTCCGACAGTCTGAGCAGTGGCGGCATTATCTCCTGTCAGCATAACCGTAACAGCGACGCCCAGCGAATTCAGAGATGTCAATAACCTAGCGGCCTGAGGCCGCACCTGATCGGCCACAGCTAGTAGTCCCAGCACTTGCTGCCGCCGCCTCACCCAGATCACCGTTTTGCCTTCAGTTTCTAGCTGCTGGCTAGCCTGAAGCAGGGTATGGTCAACGGATGAGGCGAGATTGGCGGTCACAAAAGAGCGTTTGCCAACACGAGCGAGTGTTCCCGCCAGCCGACCTGAAATTCCCTGACCCACTTCCGCCTGTATAACTGTAGCTGGAAGCATTTGAATTCCCTGAGTTTGAGCCTGCTCAACAACTGCTTGAGCAATGGGATGCTCCGAGTAAGCTTCCAGGGAAGCCGCCAGCTGCAGCACCTGCTCCGCTGAGATGCCCGGCGCCGGAATCAGATCGCTCACCTGGAGGATGCCGGTGGTGAGGGTGCCGGTTTTGTCGAAAGCGATCGCCCGCACCCGTCCGATAGTTTCTAGCTGTGCTCCATCTTTAAATAGAATGCCCTGTCGCGCCCCCTGCGCAATCCCGGAAAGCAGTGTCGGCATAATGGCCGCCATCAGAGCGCAGGGAGACGCCACTACAAGAAAAACCAACGCCCGATAGATGGTTATTTCCCAACTCCATCCCAATAACAGCGGCGGGAATGTGGCCAGTAGCAGCCCTACCCCCACAATTAAACGAGCATAGCCCCGCTCAAATCGCTCTAAAAACTGTTGTGACGGCGGCTGGGAGGTCTTGGCCTGCTCCACCAGTCGAATCACCCGTTGAATCAGACTACTCTCAGGGGGTTTATGCAGTTCTATCTCCAGCACGCCGCTGCCGTTGAGGGTGCCGGCGAACACCTCATCCATCACCGCCTTATCGACGGGAATCGACTCGCCAGTGATGGACGCCTGGTTGACGGCGCTGCCGCCTGCGCGGACGACACCGTCGGTGGGAATCAGCTCCCCAGGTTTAACCAGGATAAAATCGCCCACCTGCAACTGCTCGGTCTCCACCAGCTGCGCCTGGCCCTGTACCAACCGCCAGGCCTTATCCGGCGTTAGCTGCATGAGGCTGCGAATATTGCGCTCTGTTCGATGTTGGGCGATGCTCTCTAGAGCGCCGCTGAGGGCAAAGATCAAAATCAGGACGGCTCCATCTAAAAGCAAATAGTATTCTTGCCGCCACAGCCCCAGAATGGCTGCTCCCAGCGCCGCCACAATCATCAGCAGATCGACATCTAGCTCTCGCTCCCGCCAGAGGGTAGTCAACCCTTTGCGGGCGCTCTCATAGCCGCCAATCACATAAGCGGCGGTCAAAATCCATACCCCCCCTTCCAGCCAGTCCACAGTCAACGCCCACCAGCCTAACAGGGTTAGCATTGCACACAAGGATGCCGCCATCACATCAGGGTAAGTTGCAAACCAGCGCTGTAATTGGCTGTGCGGCGCCAGTTTGCGCAGCATCATTTTATGTCGAGTCAGTGGAAAGATATCAGCCATCACACCCAAAACCCTTTATCAAAATCCATTCCAGGGTAAACCTTGACATTAATGTCAAGGTCAAGTGTTAAGCTTAGGAATATGCTCACCATCAAAGAACTTACCAAAGCCGTTGGTCACGGCGCCACACCTCGTATGGTGCGGCATTATCATCAGATTGGGTTGTTACCGCTGCCGATGAGATCGCACAGCAACTACCGGCTCTACAGTGAAGCCGATGTGCAGCGTCTGCAGCGGATTGTGGCCCTTAAGCAGCAGGGATTTCAACTCTCCCACATTAAACAAATGCTGGCGGCTCAGCCAGAGGCGACGCAGGCTGATTCTCTGATAGCGCAGCTGCAGCAGCAATATCAAACCGTTTTGCAACAGCTTATCAAGCTGCGGCAGACTGCAACGGCGCTGGAAGGGTTGATTGGGCGAGACCCTGCCTGCCAATCAGTCCAGGCGGAGGTGCTGGCTCAATTGCGGCGGATAGAGGCTGAAACCGAGACAGCCACAGCGTTTACCGAAGGGCTCTGGCGACAGTTAGATGCGACAGCTCCGGATCATCCCGAAAATTTTCAGGCCGCCCTCTCACATTTGCTGCCTGACCTCTCCCAGCGTTCCGAAATTGAGGTAGATGTGTTGTCTCACCTGATATTGGCCTGTGGCGACGTGAGCCTAGCGGCGTTTGTGCACTTCAGTCAAAACGCTATCAAAGCTGCCCGAGAAACCCTGACTGCAGGCTGTACTGTGGTCACCGATATTCCCACAGTAGCGGCGGCTTTGGACCAGACTCGTCTCGCCCACCTGGGCTGCCAGTGGACGACGCTGGTGGACAATCCCCATGTGGATAGCGCCGCTGATGCTGAGCAGATGTTCTGGCAGGAATCCAACTGGCGACAGCGGCTAAAGGGGCTAATTGACGGCAATATCTGGGTGGTTGGTTATGCCCCATCGGTGTTGATGGAACTCTGTGAAGCGATTGAGGCTGAAGCGGGTCGGCCTGCCTTGGTGATTGGGTTGCCGATTGGGTTTAGCCATGCCCCAGCAGCGAAGCGGCGGCTGATGCAGTTGTCGGCGCCCTACCTGACCACTGAGAGCGCCCTTGGCGGCGGCCTACTGGCGGCTGTGGCGCTCAATCGTCTAGCGGCTTCTCTGATTGAGAAGCCTAATTGTCACTGCTACCTTGGAGAAACCGATTAGGATTGCGATTCAACCAGAGTCAGCGTAGGGTGTCTTCCTGGTGTGTAATAATGATTATCATTATTGCGCTGCGCTGTAAGTGGATAGGCAAAATAATTACAGGGAAAATTGCTGAACCCCCCTGAACCTCTGAATCCATTTTGTAAACGTCATTGCCCAGGTACTTAGCACATGGTTTCTTTAAGTTGAGGTATTTCTAAGGTCCCTTCGTTGTACCTACTTAACCTTTGTTGTGGCATGGAACTGATATAGAGATTGCGATGGCTACAATCACTTCTACACCTCGGTTGGCAGGCACGGTTGCCCATTACGACTGGCAGTGGCGAGGGCAGCCTCTGCGAATAACCTACGAAGCCCTGGGTGGCGGGGAGCCGGTATTGATGTTACCGGCCTTTAGTACAGTCTCCAGCCGATCAGAGTTGACGCGCCTGGCCCAGCAACTGGCGGCCCACTATCAGGTGACGGTGTTAGATTGGCCCGGCTTCGGCGACTCAGATCGGCTGCGGCTAGACTACCAACCGGCCCTTTACCAACAGTTTTTGAGAGATTTTGTCCGCGATCGCTTTGCCGCTCCCATAGCTGTGGTTGCCGCTGGCCACGCGGCGGGTTATGTTCTGGCGATGCCCGCCGCCTGGTCTAAGGTGATGCTGGTCGCGCCCACCTGGCGAGGACCATTGGCGGTAATGGGGGCTCCTCAATCTGTGCGTCAGGGGGTGAGAGAATTGGTGCGATCGCACCTGCTCGGTCCCCTCTTGTATTGGCTGAATACCCGTCCGGCATTTCTTAAGTGGATGTATCGCCGCCATGTGTTTGTGGATGCCACGCGGCTGACGCCGGACTATATTGCCCAGCGCTATCGAGGCGCCCAACAGCCAGGGGCGCGCTATGCGCCAGCGGCTTTTGTAACGGGCGGGCTAGATCCAGTTCAAACCCAAGCAGAATTCCTGGCTTATTTTAAAGCACTGACGGCGCCGGTGATGGTAATTGTTGCGGAACAGGCGCCCCCATCCTCTCAGGCGGAGATGGAAGCCATGGCGACTTTGCCCCAGGTGCAGTCGGTGCGGTTACCGGGAACTTTAGGCATGGCGGAAGAGTATGGGGAAAGGGTTGCTAAAGTTGTTTTACAGTTTATGTAAGGTGACCTCCTGGCACTTTAAAGCGCCAGGTAAGTAGTTGCGCAAAATTAATTACCAATGGTCTCCTTTATGCTTGTTGCATTTCCTGCCAGGATTGTGAAAGCACTTTCCCGGCAGACTTTGCGAAAATGAACGTGAGCAACAACCCGACAGCCAGGTCTGGCAGGATTGAGTGAGTCAGAAACACCAATGCGGCGGCTGCCAGAACAGAGGTGTTGGCGACAATGTCGTTGCGAGAGCATAACCAAACAGAAGACATGTTCAGATTATCCTGGCGATGACGCGTCAGCAGTAACAAACACAGCAGGTTAGCCAGTAATGCTAGGGTTCCAACGGCACCCATGGTGAATGTCTCTGGACGCGCACCTGCAAAGAGTTGATAACTGGCCCTGGCAAAAACGCCTACCGCAAATAAAAACATAATCATTCCTTTGAGGAAGGCGGCTCCCGCCTGAGCTTTAACGCTTTTGTTAATTACATACAAACTGCTGGCATAGACCAGGGCGTCCCCCAGCATATCCAGGGCATCCCCAGTTAAAGACAGGGACTCAGCTCGAAGCCCCGCGCCAAACTCAATCAAAAACATCAGCAGGTTGATCAACAGGACTGCCCAAAGGACCTTCGCCTGTTGTTTTCTCAGCTTCGATAGCTCGCAGGCCTTGGCTTGACAGCAATTATCACCCATAAGCCAAATCATTCAAATATTCAAACTAATATTTGAATGTTATCACCAAAAGTCAATGTTCAAATCAATATTAGAATGAGTTACTCAACTAACTGCTTGAGGGCGTAGTGAAGCGTATCAGCAACCCGCTGATCCTTTAGGGAGTAGTAAGCCAGTTTGCCGTCGTTTCTATACTTTAGAATCTTGAGGTCGCGTAGTTTTCGCAAGTGGTGGGAGGCCGTTGCGATCTTAATTTCAAGCAAGGCGGCCACATCACAGACACAGAGTTCTGCTCCACCGCTCAGTGCATAAAGGATCTTTAAGCGGGATTTATCGGCTAAAGCGCCGAAAAGAATCTGAGCCTCTTCCAGTAAGTCGTCTTCCGGAAGTGACTGATTTGCCTGGCCGACTAGCTCTACGTTGAAACAACGCACTTGGCAAATATCGTTTGGCTTTGACTGTGCCACAAATCTTAAGGGATTGAACTTCATATACCCTTTGATTCTAAACCTTGTCCACGTCCAGAAAGGTCGTTATTCCGTAAAAAAGCTCCCCGACACAACTGCGTGTAGAGCACTTTTGGTCATCGTTGAGATCGCCCGATCCGTTGCTTTAGGGAGGTAATAGTATTTTCCTGCGGCGTGTTGGGCAAGATCCTTGGCTAAGCCAGAGGAAATAAACTTATTTTCGGTATCAATCACCAGGAGTTGCATCCCCAAGGTTCGAATGGCAGCCGCAATCTTCAATAGTTCTTCTTTGATATTGGGTTTCTCGGCGCCCCACAGTGGTTGCCCCAGGGAGCGCGACAAGGAAATGTTGGCTCTACCATCGGTAATTAAGGCAATCACCACTTGCCCAATATCCTTGGATTGTCTGGCATTTTGTCCCATTCGCACCGCTTGCGCCAAGGCATGGGATAGGGGGGAGCCTCCCCCACAGGGCAGGCGATCCAGGCGGCGACGAGCAGCCGTAATCGATCGTGTGGGCGGTAGCAGCACTTCTGCCTGTTCACTGCGAAACACAATCAGGGCGATCTGGTCACGGCTGCGGTAAGCTTCTGTCAATAGTTGCAGAACGGCCCCTTTGGCTGACTGCATCCGATTCAGGGCCATCGACCCGGAGGCGTCAACCACGAAAATGACCAGGGATCCGGCTTTGCGAGCCAGTCGTTTGATGCGGATGTCACTCTCCTCAATAATCACACGACGACCGGGCTGTCGTTGACGACGCGCCTTTTGGTAGGGGGCCGCAGCCCGGAGTGTGGCGTCAACCGCTACCCGCTTCACCTCGCCTTTGGGAAACATGGGTTTGACATAGCGCCCTCGATCCTGGGAGAAGATCACCCCACGTCCTCCTGCCTTGCCGTGCTGACGGTGGGCCAGGTGCGTAAAGGAAAGAACAGAGGGATCGAGGATCACTCCTTCTGGGGCAAAGATAAACTCCTCTGGAATCTCAACCGATTCCAGTTCTGATGGCTCTGGAGGTTGGGGCTGTTCAGCCTGATCAGGCGGTGTTTCTTCTGGGGGCGGTTCCGGACTGGGTGGCGGCGGCGGTGGCTGTTCGGGGGGAATTTCCTGCACGCTCGCCCGGGGCGCGATCGCCAACTCCACGCCACAGCGCAAGTCCTCGGCATTTACTGTCAGCCGTCCATTCAGGGCCGCATGGGCTTTGGCGATCCGAGCCGCAAACAATTCAGCCCGATGCCCTTCCACCTGTCCGCGAATCGCTTCATGGACCAGGTAGGCAATTTGCTCGGTGGTAATCCGCACCTGCTTCAGCCATTCCCGCGCCAGTACGATCTGAGTTTTGAGGGTGTCTATCTCATCCGCGTACTGGCTCAGAAAATCCCTGGGAGACTCCATATAAGAGATAGCCCGGTCTACGGCTTCGACCCGATCTGCAACGACTAGATCCTCATCAGCACTGAGTACGATCGCGAATCGATCTATCAGGTGGGTCCGCAGATCGCCCTCTGCAGGATTGTAGGTAGCAATAAACAGCGGCTTGCAAGGGTGCTGAAAACTGACGCCTTCCCGCTCAATCCGGTTATACCCTTCAGCCAGAATGGTCAGCAGCAGGTTGGTGATGTGCTCCTCCAGCAGGTTAATTTCATCCACGTAAAGAACTCCCCGATGGGCTTCTGCCAGCAGCCCGGGTTGGAAAACGGGTTCTCCCCGCTGGATGGACTGGCTGACATCGACGGAACCGAGCAGGCGGTCTTCGGTTACACCAATTGGCACCTGGATAAAGGGCGTGGGAATGAGTTGGCTGAGGAGTAGGGAGTGGGAAGTGGCATCGTCCCACTCTTCCGGATGTTCAGGATCACAGTTACAGCACGATCCCTGGATCACCTCAATGGGCGGTAAGAGGGCATGGAGGGCGCGCGCCATTACCGATTTTGCGGTTCCCCGTTGTCCGGCAATGATCACGCCCCCCAATCCTGGATCGGCGGCCAGCAGCAACAGCGCTCGTTTAATCGCATCCTGTCCTACGATCGCCATTAAGGGAAAGGTAGAAACAGTGGGAGTGCGAGTTAGTTCGGACGTAACTGCCATATACAAGATGGAACCAATTCAGCTTAAACGCGAGCAGCCATTGGTGAAGCCCCATCTGCCCCCCTTCACTTTGCCGTTTTTTAGTTCATCTAAACAATGAATGACATGGTTTGTAAGGTTGCGATCGCCCGTCACGCCATCTCATCCGCCCCATCCATCGGCTCATCCAAATGCTCCGACACATCTCGATAGAGATTCAGAATGTGATGATCCTTTAGGCAATACAATACATTTCGCCCCTGCTTGCGATACTTCACCAACCGCGACGTTCGCAAAATCCGTAACTGATGCGACACTGCCGACTCGCTCATCTCCACCGCAGCGGCCAAATCCCGCACCCGCATTTCCTTAATCGCCAGGACTGACAAAATCCGCCAGCGATTTGGATCCCCCAGAATGCTAAAAAATTCCGCCATGCGCTGGGCCTTTTCCACCGTCAAAACCTGCGCGTCAGACTGCTCATTCATAGAAATAACTCAGGGTTAGTCAATATAGAGGCTTGCAGATTTTAATATCTGAATACCTGTTCATGGG
>JASJDH010000140.1 GCA_030065175.1 Leptolyngbyaceae cyanobacterium MO_188.B28
CACTTGGCTAAGTTTTACATGTTTCTAATCCTCAAGTCTTTCCGTTGGTTAAAAGCTATTTTTGGAAGATGTGATTTCTCTGGCCTAGGAGTGGGGTGAGGCAACCCCCGCAGACATCAAAGGAGGGTTGCCTCACCCCACTCCTAGGCCAGAGAAATCACATCTTCCAAAAATAGCTTTTAACCAACGGAAAGACTTGAGGATTAGAAACATGTAAAACTTAGCCAAGTGACTATAGCGATTGATAACTTAGCTAAGCAACAAATTCCGGAAAAAAAATCTCCAGCCTACTTGGGTAAGTATTTCAGTTGAAGTTATTAAACCCTCAACTCATTTGGAATTGTCAATATCCAGTATGTAGGGAAGCGTAGCTTGCTTAGAAAAGTTACAGCATTCTACTAAAGTCGAAAATAGATAAGATCCCCCTTTCCGTTCATGAGAGGACTCTAATCAATAATTCAGCGATGGTTCATCCGGCTTGTTCACTATAGATACTGTGTTCTGACGCAGGCGAAACCGCCCTATAGGGTAAATTATGAGTCAATCTAGATTACGATATAGTCGATTGACGCCAGGGAAACTCTAAAAATTGGCGATTTGTCAATTAATTAGGGAAAGTTTAGCGGAAAAGATACTTAGAAGTGAGTAGTTAATTATAAACTGGACTCCGTCTTCTGGGGCTTATGTTCTTTCTCCAGAATCAAGGCCTGTTTTAGGTGTGTAGCCAAATAGTCCAAAATGACTTTGGGTAAAGTTGGATACCAAGATGGAATCAATTTAGGAGCTTTCTTCTAATGCAGCAAATCCTGATTGTTGAAGATGAGCCTCGGGTAGCCGCCCTGATGGAAAAGGGGTTGGCCAAGCATGGATTTGCAACCGCTGTGGCTCGAGATAGTGATGAGGCAATACAGCGGGCTCAACAGGATACCTTCGACCTGATGCTCCTGGATATTGGTTTGCCTGGAAAGGATGGTTGGACCGTTGTTAGGGAACTCCACAATCAAGGAAAACAGCTTCCAATTATTGTGGTTAGCGCCCGTTCTGATATCCCGGAGACAATTAATCGGGAGAATTATGAGGTTGACGATTACATTACCAAACCTTTTAGGGTCGGTCAGCTAATCGACCGAATCCAAAAAAAATTTGGTGGGTTACGACGAATAGAGTAAATAGGGCGCTGTGGCTTCACCCCGGAGGAAATTTCTGGGTAGCTAGGCAATAATTCTGAGATGGATCGAAAGGCGATCGCATTACTTCCAAGAATCTGATCCAATAAGCTTTGACGACATTGCGCTCCATCCTCCCACTTCTAGATACTGCTGGTGAATTGAGCAGTTTGATACATCGTCATACCCATGCAATTTTGGAATTGGGCGTCATTCAGAGGCTGGAAGCCTTGCCATCAAAAGATCTTGTCCCGTCAATCCCGCAAAATCATATCGCCATTTGGGATTTCTTATAAAAATATTTAGGAAAATTAATAAGTAAGGCTTCCAAAGCGATTGTTGGCGTAATTCTCACAATAGGCGAGAATCTGTATGAAGTTTTTGGATGGTAATAGATTCCAGATTTCATGGGAATAGCCCAATCAATTGAGGCGGCAGATTCCACCCATGAGACTATCTAGCCAAAGACTAAAATCAAAAAGTTCCGTTGAGTTGTATTTTTTTGTATATAGTTTTATATTTATTTGTAACTTAATTTACAGCTCGGTTGTGTTGATCCCACTACTGGAATTCAATCATTATCCTAGGAATACTTAGGGATATAGCTTGAACCTGTATTGCAAGTCAGCAATTCGTTCTGGACAGATGGCTAATCAACCAAGATCTGCAGACTGTATAGTTAATTAGGCCAAGAAAGATTATTCTATTAAATACCAATTATCCACTTTAAGCTCATTAAGCAAACTCTATACACCATCATCCAAGTTTGGACGCCTAGTGCTTTATCGGGCCCTGGACTATTGCTTCATGGTTTGATTAGTGTGCGCTAAGGGGATTTCTTTCTCTTTTAGAGAACAGGAGCATCGAAGCTTGCAGGGCTACTCTACTTCAAGGGAGTTATGCGAGAAATGTTTGAGTTTCTTCATTACCCCTCTGAGGCAAAGGGATTAAATCCGTTTCACTACCATCATGGGTCATTAATCTTGATTGTCCGCTCTGGAAAGTAGCTAATTTACATGAGTTTTTTAATTCCATGAGTTTTGTACTTGTTTTTGCAGGTATTCTGCTGCTCTATCTCGGGGGAGAGGTATTGGTCAGGTCCTCCTCTCGATTAGCCTTTACCCTGGGCTTAAGTCCTTTAGTCGTGGGTCTTACGGTTGTGGCGTTTGGGACATCTAGCCCCGAGTTGCTCTCTTCCCTTGTGGCCACCCTTAAGGATGCTTCGGACATCGCAATGGGTAACGTAGTCGGCTCTAATAGCGCGAATTTGGGATTGGTCTTAGGGCTTTCTACGATCATCTATCCGCTAAGGGCAAAATCCCGCCTTATTCGTCGGGAGGCGCTCTTTATGATTGTCGCTGCTGTCTTGTTAATTCCCTTTAGTCGCAACCTGGTAATCGGTAGAGCGGAAGGACTACTCCTGTTCGGTTTATTGGTTATTTATTTGATTTATCTGTTTAAGAATGGCGGCGATGAAGCGGTCGAGGATGATGAGTTTGCCGCTGAATCAGACCAGAGCTTTGCAGTTGCAGGCGGCTTATTTGCCGGTGTTGCGTTGGGTATTGGGTTACTGGTGATTGGGGCTCAAAGCTTAGTGACTGGGGCGATTGATCTGGCTCACAGCTTAAATATTTCTGAACGGGCCATTGGATTGAGTATTGTCGCTTTTGGCACCAGTCTGCCTGAGCTGGCGAGTTGCTTAGTGGCGGCTATCAGAAGAGAGGGAGATCTACTGATTGGTAATTTAATTGGCTCAAATATTTTTAACATTTTAGGTATTTTGGGCTTGACGGCGGCGGTCGAGCCCATCAGGATGTCTTCTAATCTAATTTGGCTGGATCTATGGGTGGCGATCGGCCTGAGTATAGCCGTTCTCTCTCTTTTGAAGACTCGATTGCGGTTAGCCCGGTTAGAAGGCAGTCTTTTGCTAATTGCTTACCTGATTTATATTAGAGTTTCTCTGCTCTTAAACTAAGTTAGGCAAGGGTTTGATAACGGAGCACTGATTATTCTGCTTAATTTAGCTGCTTACTCTGCAGTAGCGCCTCCAGCTGAAACTGTGGGGTAGGTTAGTTAATTGATATTTACTTTGGGATGCGCGATCGCGTATCCTTTATTGCTGGAATTCCCTTCTGGGCTTGCGCGAACAATGCAGTGTCAATAACTGATTACTTCATTATTCTGAGTGTAAATCCAGTTAGGGCGGAAAATTATTCATAGGGATAAAATACAGAATACCTAATTCAGGTTATTGCTGATTCTTGTCTTCTAACTCCTGTTTAGGAGCGCCTGACTGTCTGTCCAGCCAGAATTTTTTGGCCTAAGTGGATTCTTCTCTGATGGGAGAACTTGTGGTAAAGCTTCAGAAAAAGGATGCGGAATTGGCATGCGACTACTTACATCTCTGAGAGGAATGGTGGACATAGATAAACAAAATCTGCCCTCAGTCTTAGCTGAGGCTGAGGAAGGAGCCGATTTAGCCAACTTAGATCTGTCAGGATTGCAACTAGCTGGGTTTAGATTGAGACGAGTGAAGTTGGCGGGCGCTAATCTTGCGGGGGCCAATCTAGCCAACGCCGATCTGACCGCTTCTGACTTAAAGGGGGCTAACTTACAGGACGCCACATTGAGGGGCGCGTCTCTATTTGGCGCTGATTTGGGGCAGAGTAATCTAGTCAGGGCTAATTTAGTCGGCGCTGACTTAACCGCTGCTAATCTGACGGACTCCAATTTGCAGACAGCTGTCTTAGAAGCGGCGGAACTCAGGGGCGCTGTGCTGGTGGACGCTAATTTAATGAACGCCGATCTGAGAAAAGCTAATTTAGAAGACGCTAATTTAATGAACGCTAATCTCACCAATGCAGACCTCAGCGAGGCTAATCTGACCGATGCTATCTTTAAAGGGGCGATTCGCCCGGATGGATCCATTTCCGGTTAACTTGGTTAAATTTTTTCTGAAAGAAAAACAGCCAATCCAATACTGAGTCAGTATCCAAATGACTCATTGGATTGGCTGCTAAGCAATTGGTCAGATCGAATACATCACCCTGATTAGGGTAAATTCATGCTTAGAACTCAGGCGTGATGGCTTGCCATTGATAAACATTAATTTCGACTTCCTCGGCGTGTTCTTCGTGCTGAGAGTGATCGGCGGACTCTAGATCAATCTCCCCTGAAATTTCAATCGGCATATCCGGGGCAAGCTCGAAATCTTCGTCATAAATTTCCAAGGTGATTTCCCCCGTGCCATCCGAAAAGACGTATTCTTCATCATCATCTCCTGGCCGGAGGATCTCACCCCGCAGAGTAATCGTCGCCCCATCGACGGGGTTAGCCAGAATAGACGCGACGGTTGCCGCTGTTTCAGTGGAAGACTGAGTTTGTTCCCCTAAGGCGGCAGTCGACAGGGTCACGACCCCTAACATCGCTATCCCCAAGCTCAACGCACTTTTGCTGAAAAAACTGTGCTGACCATTTGATGAGCTATCTGTCCGTTGAATCGTGTCTGCTTTAAAGTTAACCATGAGACGCTTTCCCCTTTGTCTGATGTGTTTGTGCAAAAGATTCTCAACCATAACTCAAGACGTTGCAGCATACCTGCTATCGTTGTGGATCTGGCGATTCCTCAAATTTTTTGCAGGCCGCTATTGATTTCAACAATCAAATCCTATCGGTTGGTCAGGCAGTTCCACATCGGACATCTGTCATGTCAAGCTTATGACAGATGTCATGGATTCTGTCTTATGACTCCTGTATTCTTGCGCCATCAGAATGTCTCGGCTTAAGTTGATACCCCTGTATTCTTGCCTCAAGGATTATGTCCCATAAGTTGATACTCTTAATCGGTCAAAACCCAGTGCAGGGCGCGAGCTGGAGACCACAGCTTGCAATAATGCATTCCTTTGTGACCTCCTGTTCTGCTGCATCCATGGCGTAGAGGGTGGCGCTAACCGTGAGCCGTTGTTGGAGTTCGTGAGAAATGGTCGCCTTTTGGTCGCCCTCCTGCTCCCCGTAATGGCCAAATTGAGCGTGATTGGCCCCTAATAAAGGGATGTAGAGCGTATCTGAAGGTAAAAACGATTTTCCTGTTTCAATTTCTTCTGGGGTCGCCACCCCATCCCGTAAGCCATAGATCGAGGCGACAGGCAGATCAATTTGGCTGAGATCGATGGTCTCTGTAACATAGCTTCCCCATAAGATTAATCCAGTCAGTTCTGTTGGGTTCTGGACGGCATAGCGGACTGCCATTGCACCGCCGAGGGAGTGCCCCCCAAGATACCACCGATCAACCTCTGGAACGTCAGCAATGACATCCTGAAACCGATCGAAGCCGAAAACTGCGAGGTTATCTGGCATTGGCGTCAGGATAACCAACACGCCCGCCTGAGCCAAACTTTGCGCGATAGGCGCATAGGCCCGCGGATCGACCTTCCCACCGGGATAAAAGACTAAACCCTTGTCTGGTTTGATGTGACGGGGACGAAATAGGATGCCCCGCCGTTCTGCAATGAGCTGGTTAAGGCAGTCTTGATCCAGACAGGTTGGGAAAACTTCGACAGCATCGTTAGAAATTAAATTGTCTATAGCTTCGGGAAGGGGGGCTCGTGTGGAAATGGCGGCTGCATTAGCTTGCGCCTCCCCATTTTGTTCAAACGCAGGATTGTCAAGATGGGGCTCCGGTACATGAGGGGTCTGCACATACGTTGTATTTGCCAAGAGTGTGGCAAAGAACAAGCAGATTCCTGGATGTCGGATCAAGCCTCGTTTCATTTGTTTGCTTAATCAACAGAATCTGACTCTTCTAGATAGGATATAAAAGCATTGGCGACAATGGCGGCCTGGGTGCGATCGCGCAAGTTCAACCGAGTTAGAACATGAGAAATGTGGTTTCTCACCGTTCCTTCTGACAGGAACAGCGACTGCGCAATTTCACGATTATTGGCGCCCGTAGCGATCATTCGCAGCACTTGCCGCTCCCTAGGCGTCAAGTCGGCAAACTCAGGCGGGGGCTCCTTCGCCTTTTTCGGTTCGGAATCAGGCACATGGGCGACGATTTTTTCCAGAATGCCGGGACCGAATTGACTATAGCCCCGATGAATTGACCGAATCGCCTCAGCCAATTCCTCCGACGGCGTATCTTTTAACAGATATCCCTTGGCCCCATAGCGCAATGCCTCGGACACGTACTTGGAATCATCAAACGTGGTGAGCACTAAAATCTTGGCGTCCGGGAATCGCTGACAGATTTGTTGGGTTGCCGCAACGCCATCCATCACCGGCATCTGGATGTCCATTAGCACCACATCGGGAGGGCTTTCCTCAGCCTGTAGATGCTCGATTTGTTCCACCGCCTCCTGACCATTGCTGGCTTCACACACAACTTGGAGATCCGGCTTAGTTTCCAGCAAGGTCTTTAAACCCCGCCTGACAATCTCTTGATCTTCTACCAGTAGCACCCGAATCATGCATTCATCCTTGGAAAACTTGCGGTAATTCGACACCCGGCCCCGGGCTGACTGTCGATTTCGAGGCGTCCGCCCAAGGCCGCCACCCGTTCTCGCATTCCCCGGAGCCCAAACCCAGCCTGACTTTCATCGACGCAGAAACCGTCACCATCATCTTGCAGCATCAGCTGGAGTTCAACTGGGGTGGTCTGAATCTGCAGGTGGACGGCAGACGCATTTGCATACTTGCAGATATTGGTCAAGCCTTCCTGAACAATTCGATAAACCACAGTGTTCACTGAGTTAGAAAACGGCATCGATAGATCGATTTGACGCTTTAGGCTAATCCCGGTTGTCTGGTGAAACTCCTGAGTCAAGTTCGCGATCGCCTGCTCCAATAATTGCCCTTGCAAAGGATCCGTTCTCAAGTCCGAAACTGATTTCCGCACCGCTTGCAATGCCGACGACCCTGATTGTTTAGCTTCCACTAAAAACGCATACGCCTTATCCGGCGCTTCTTTCCACAAGGTCAGCGCTGTTTCCATTTGGATATTCAGCGCCACCAGCGCATGTCCCAAGGAGTCATGAATGTCTCGGGCGATGCGATGACGTTCTTCCAGGGCGGTCATTTCTTCAATTCGTTGATTCAGCCGCTGTTCCTGTTCTAAAGCCCGCCGCAGATCAGCCTCAGCCTTCTGCAAACGGGTATTTTGAGCCTCAAGTTGGGCTTGCATCCGGTGCAAGGTGAGATGGGTCTTGATGCGGGCGAAAACTTCAGCCTCCTTGAAGGGTTTAGTGATGTAATCAATTCCCCCGACTGAGAAAGCTTTGACGATATCATCCGCCTCATTAATCGCGCTGATAAAAATGACCGGCGTATCTCGCGTTAGCGGATTAGCCTTCAATTTCTGACAGACTTCATATCCATCCATCCCCGGCATAATAATGTCCAGTAAAATTAAGTCTGGCGCCTGGGCTTGGGCCCCCATTAGCGCCGTGGCCCCATTTGTCACGGCTCGCACGTCGTATCCCCGCTCTGTGAGCATGGCTGACAACAAATGCAAATTGTCTGGCGTGTCATCAACAAGGAGAATGTCCCCTCTACTGGACTGACCGGAATTCATATCTAAGTGACAGCGGTTTTAGCAAATCAGTGGGCGGATGGTTAGAAAGGGGGATGCAAAGTAAAAACATCCAGCGAAAGTCCTTAGATTATATATCCTTAAGAAGAGCGAAAAGATAAAAACTGGTCTATGCGTCTACTTGCCCTCGATAGATTCACTTGGCGACGGATCTACTGGATTCTTTTAGTTTTTCTGGTGATTCTGATTACCGTTTGGTGGCAACCAAACCGGACCTTCCCAACAGGGGGGAGTTTAGCCAGAGATTCCGCCAATCCTCAACAAGTGAAAGGAGCAATCCAGCCAATCCCCTTGTCCGTTGACCTGGATGTGGAAAAGGTGGCGCTGGGGGAAGAATTGTTCAGGGACAAGCGGTTATCCGCCGATAATCAGGTTTCCTGTCTCAGTTGCCATCACTTCAAACGGGGCGGCGCCGATCGTCAGACTTATTCAGTGGGATCCGGCGGGGTTCCCGGCGATATTAACGCCCTGACAGTCTTCAATGCGGGATTTAACTTTCGGTTTAACTGGAATGGCGCCTACGAAACGCTGGAAGACCAGATTCAGGCCACCTTACAAAATCCTAAGGCAATGGGCAGTCAGTGGAATGAGGTTGTTGAGGAGCTGCAAGCAACCCCTGAATACCCGAAATTGTTTGCCCGCGCTTATGCCGATGGGTTGACGGCGGAAAACATTAAAGACGCCATCGCAACCTATATAAAATCCCTCTATACGCCTAACTCCCGCTTTGATCAGTATCTAAAGGGAGATGAACAGGCGCTAACCCCTGATGAGAAAGCGGGATATCAACTATTCCAAGACTATGGCTGTATTAGCTGTCACCAGGGCATGAATATTGGCGGCAATATGTTTCAAAGATTCGGAGTCATTGGCGATTACTTCGATCCTAAGGATGGAATCACCCAAGCTGACTTGGGCTACTATAACGTCACTAAGGATGAGGCCGATCGCTATGTGTTTAGGGTTCCCAGCCTCCGGAATGTGGCCTTAACGGCGCCCTATATGCACAATGGCTCCGTTGAGACTTTAGAAGAAATGGTCAAAATTGTCGCCAAAGCCCAATTAGGCCGCACCTTGTCCGAAGGAGACACTGACCTGATTGTGCAGTTCTTAAAAACGTTGACTGGAGAATACCTCGGCGGATCCTTAGAAAAATTGGCCCTCGATTCAGACGACGATATAACGTCCTAATCAGCTGACCGACTGTTCAGCTCCCTAGCCGTCAATCCAAAGAATAAGCGATGTTTGCCGCACATCTCGATCCCAAGCACATCAAATTTATCCTGGGTAGCTACGTGGCGCCGACAGGAGCGGCATTACTGTTTCTGTTATTGTGGGCCAAGTCCAATGTGATTAATGAGAATCAACATAACCAATACTTGGATACCCTCTATCGATTGCAGGAACTTGACACCCGCATCAACAATAATGTCTTGCAGGCGGAAATAGGCGGGTTGTCATCCTATGATCCGATCGTGAATCAGTTATCAGAACTCAAAAGAGTCCGGAAAACGTTGGATCAGGTCCCCCCTTATATAGAGTCAGCCGCACAGCAAAAATTGACTCAATTATTCACCCCCTACAGTCGCGTTTGGGGAAAGAAAGAAAAGCTAATTTATCGGTTCAAATCTCAAAATGCTATTCTGCGAAACTCTCAAGCCTATTTCCCCATCGCCATCGCCGATTTGACTCAGAAAAACACCGCTAATTTGGCGTCAATTCCTCGATTGAATTCCTTATTGCAAAAGGTGTTGTTGTTTAATCAATCAATTGATAAGAACTTGGCGAAGGAAATCGAACGTGACATTCAGCAAATCTTGGCGGACCCTGGACTCGCAGCTCAAGGTGAAGATTTAGAAAACGCCATCGCCCACGCCCGAATCATCCTCCAGTACCGCCCCCAAGTGGATGCTCTGGTCAGCGATATCGTAACGCCGCCTACCGGCGCCTGGTCTGAAGAGTTTATTCGGACCTATAATCACGCCTATCAAAAGTCTCTCAATTCTGGCGCTCGGTATCGCTTCGGGCTCTATCTGCTATTTTTTGTCTGGGTGCTCGGGACTGCCGGCGCCATTATTCTCAAGCTGCAAGCCTATGCCAAGGCGTTACAAAAAAGTGAAATAAAGTTTCGGAATATCTTTGAAAATTCCCAGATGGGCATCTTTCGAGTCAAGGAGAAGAATGGATCAATCCTGGAAGCCAATCAGCGTTTTCTCGACATGTTTGGCTATGACTCCGCAACAGATTTGATTGGTATCAAACACCTCCCAGAATTTTATGCGGATCCAGAACAATCAAAAGCGATGCTTCAAATTCTGCAGGCTAAGGGAGAAGTTCAACACTTTGAGACTCAATTTCAGCGACGTGACGGTGAGGTGTTTTGGGGACTGTGTTCTTCCCGATTGAACCGGAGAGAGCATTGTTTGGAGGGCGTGATTGCAGATATTAGCGCCCGTAAACAGGCGGAAGCAGAACTTGAAGCGCAGCGGGCTTTTTTGAATCAAATTATCGATGTTGTGCCCAGCGCAATTTTCGTAAAAACGGTAGAGGGACTGTTCTTCACCGTCAATAAAGCGGGCGCCGCCATGTATCGCTCCACCGTGAAAGGCATCTTGGGCAGGAGCGAGGCCGATTTTATTAAAGACCCCGCCCAGAGAAATGAACTTGCGGACATTCATCAGAAGGTAATGGCGACTCGTCAGACGCAGATCGTGCCGACCCAAATGCTTAAAGATTCTCGGGGGGAGTTGCGGTGTTACCAAACCATTATTAGCCCTTTTATGAATTCTGATAAGCAAGTTCAGGGGACCATTGGCGCATCCACCGATATCACACCGCTTAAACAGGCTGAGGATGAACTTCGTCGGGCGAAGGAGGCGGCTGAAGCGGCCAATAAAGCCAAGAGCACGTTTCTCGCCAATATGAGCCATGAGCTGCGCACACCGCTCAACGCTATTTTGGGCTTTTCCCAGCTGATGACCCGCAGCGGGGAGCTTAACCCCAAACAACACAATTATCTCAGCACCATTAGCCGTAGCGGCGAACATCTCCTGATGCTGATCAACGATGTGCTGGAAATGTCCAAGGTTGAGGCGGGCAAAACCACGCTGAATGAAAATAACTTTGAGTTGTATGGGCTTCTGGATGGATTGCAGGCGATGTTTCAACTCAAGGCCGAATCAAAAGGGCTGCAGCTCAACTGCGATCGCGCCCCCCATGTACCTCAATACATTCGCACTGATGAGGTAAAACTGCGGCAAGTGTTGGTCAATCTATTGGGTAACGCCATTAAGTTCACTCAGAAGGGACGGGTTACCTTGCGGGTTAGAACGGGAGATAGAGGTCTTCAGAGTCAGGATTTAGGAGTCAGGAATCAGGAGTCAGGAGTCAGGAGTCAGGAGTCAGGAGTCGCAGGACAGAGGGTTGAGGAATCGGGTGAGTTAACCGTCAGAACTAAATTTCCGCCTAAGCGCCAAATTCTGCAGACGGAATTCACCCGTCAAGGGGGTGATGAATCGGGTGAGTTAACCGTTAGAACTGGCCCCACGTCTGATCGTCAAATTCTGCTATTTGAAGTTGAAGATACGGGGCCAGGGATTTCTGCTGAGGAGATACCTCGCCTGTTTGAACCCTTTGCGCAAACTGATGCGGGGCGCCAAGCTCAAGAAGGAACAGGATTAGGATTGCCCATTAGCCGCAAGTTTGTTCAGTTGCTGGGGGGCAGCCTTGCGGTTGAGAGCCGACTCGGCGAAGGGTCGATGTTCCGATTTGACATTCAAGCGCAGGTGGTAGGCGTCAATCAAGTGCCGATGGCGGATCGCGATCGGCAAATTCGTGGGCTGGCGGCGGGGGAACCCAGGTATCGGATCTTGGTCACCGAGGACAAGCCCGAAAACCAGCAGCTATTGGTTGAGTTGCTTGAACCGGTGGGCTTTGAAGTTCAATTGGCGGCGAATGGTCAAGAAGCGATTTCCCGATGTCAGCAGTGGTCGCCTCACCTAATCTGGATGGACTTACGCATGCCTGTGATGGATGGATATGAGGCCACCCATCGGATTAAATCCACCTATGCCCACCCTCCAGTCATCATTGCTCTCACCGGCAGTGCTTTCGAAGAAGAGATCCAAATTGCGCTCTCCAAGGGGTGCGATGACTTCGTTCGAAAACCCTTCCGCACTGAGGAAATCTTCGAGAAAATGGCGGAGCACTTAGGCGTTCGCTATGCCTATGCAGAAAGCGCCCAATCCTTAGTCCAAACGCCTCAGGCGACATCTAACACCGACAACCGTGAACTCAGCGCGGCAAGTTTCGAGGGGATGCCAGCCGCTTGGATTGAAGAAGTGCATCAAGCCGCCACTAAGGTCAATGCAAAATTAATCCGCCAGTTAAGCGAACAGATTCCCCCATCCTATGGGTCAATCGCTCAGGCTTTGATTCACCTGGCGGATAACTTCCGCTTCGAGGAAATTGTCGCCCTAACCCAATCCCGAAACAAATCGGATAACGCCCATCCAACTCCGCCAAACTAACTCCGGTTTTTCCTGTTTCCGGCTGCGGTCTTCTTCCCCAAAATGGCGACATCCCGTTCTACCTCGTCCAGCAACGCCACCTGGGGCAACCATCCCCACTGTTCAAACCCGAATTTCTTGAATAAATTTAGGCTTGGGGTGTTATGCCCGAAAATAAAGCCGAGGAGGGTGTCAACGCCGATTTCTGGACTGTGGGCGATCGCAGCTTGCAGGAGAGCGGAGCCCAGCCCCTTGCCACGCCACACTTCATGCACGTAAATGCTGATTTCGGCGGTTTTGTCGTAGGCAGGGCGGCCGTAGAATGATGAAAAACTCAGCCAAGCAACCACGGTGTGGACCTCTTCGACCACCCATAGCGGACGGACTCGAGGAGTATGTTCTTGAAACCAGGCAAGTCGGCTTTCAACCGAAACAGGCGTGGTGTCTGCTGTCACCATCCGTCCGGGAATGGTCGAATTGTAAATCGACACAATGGCGGGCAAGTCATTTTCTGAAGCGGTTCGAATAGTTGGCGACATTTAAGATTTCAAGAATAGCGTCCAAGTGGAAAGCGATAGCCGCTGGATTCACTGTAAAATTATAATTAATATTAATTTATGTTTCTTTCATAAGAAATAGCTTGACTTTGGTTCGTTTGTATAATCTGATTCGTTTTTTCTTGTGGGATTGAGATTTCATAGTCCCAGATTAAGGTTTCTGTTTTGCAGAAATTTTTGAGTCTAACCACAAGAAAGGTGTCGCCTAATGAAATTTCCCGCCAGTTTGAGTACCGAGCAACAGTTTCGATTAAAGGTGCTTTCAGAAGAGGTGAAAAGATTGAATCAAGAAGAAGCTCAATCGTACTTGCTAGAAGTTCTTCGGCAACTGATGGTCAAGGATAACTTTGTTAAACAGGTACTCAAAGGGGATTTCTAAAGCATCTAAATACACCCCAGCGTTTTTTTACGAATGCTCTTATAATCATTGATTTGGCTCAGGAGAAGGGGGAAATGACGCTGGTATCAGTTGTATAGGAAATTAGGGGGCGATCGCGAACGAAGAGGACGCGATCGCTCTCTCTGCATGAGGACGAACTCAAAGCCATTTTTCGAGCATCTCAGCGATTGTTTGCAGATTAAGCGGTTTTACCAAATAATCATTCATGCCGACAGAAAGGCATTTTTCTCTGTCCCCTTTCAGAGCATTGGCTGTCAGAGCGATGATGGTGATGTTCTGGTTGCGTTCGCCCGCGTTACCCAGACGAATTTGGCGAGTGGCCTCGTAGCCATCCATTTCGGGCATCTGGCAGTCCATAAAAACCAATGTATAGGGATGATCGGGGGGAGCCTGTTCTAATGCATGTAGCGCTTCGACGCCGTTAACGGCAAAATCCACCGCCAACCCAAGTCTTTTCAGCAAGCTTTTGACTACCATTTGATTCACCTTGTTATCCTCCACTAACAACAAATGGGTTTGTTCTGGCCAGCGGTGAATTGTGGAGCCATGTTGGCGATGCCCGGCTTTGGTCAAAGACTTCCCATTATTCTGCAGCGCCTTGGGCTGGGAGCTTTGTAGGGCAGTTCTGTGAACCTTCGCCAAGGTTAGCGCTTCAAACAGTTCGGAGGGGGTAACGGGTTTGGCGAAGTGGGCGCTAAATCCTAAATCGCCAACAGACTGGGCGCCGCCGTTGTTGGCGACAGAGGTCATCATTACCAATGGCATCGCCTTGAACCGAGTATCCGCTTTTAGTCGCTTACCAAATTCAGCCCCGTCCATATCAGGCATTCGCATATCTAACAGAACCATATCAAAGGGCGGTTTGTGGGAGGTATTGCTGTGTTGGGCTTGGGCTTCGCATAACGCCAATGCCTTAGCCCCCTCTGCAGCGTCCAACACAGTCGCTCCCCAGCCTTTCAGTTGGCCGCATAGAACTTCACGATTGGCGGTGTTATCATCGACAACGAGTAGGGTAAAGTCGCGCATATCCACCGCAGGGGATGCCTGTTGCACCGCTTCGCTTGGCTGCAACCTCGCTGTGAACTCAAATCGACTACCTTTGCCCAACTCACTCTCTACGCGAATACCGCCGCCCATCACTTCACAGAGTTTTTGGGTAATGGCCAGTCCCAATCCCGTGCCGCCGTATTGGCGAGTAGTGCTCGCGCCTAACTGGTTAAACGGATCGAATAAGCTGTCGAATTTGTTCTGCGGTATGCCAATGCCGGTGTCGTTGACTGACCCGGTGAAGATCAGGGCGTCGTTGACCGCTTCAAGGTCGCCCCGAATCACAATTTCCCCCTGCTGGGTGAACTTAATCGCATTGTCTATCAGGTTAGTGAATATCTGCCGCAAGCGGCCCGGATCGCCTTTCACCATGGCCTGTTTGACGCCGCGTAGATCCAACACGAGTTCTAAATTCTTTTCTTGGGCTTTTAAGGCCATACCCTTGGCGAGGTTCCCCAATTCTTGGCTTAGGTTGAAATCCAAACTCTCCAGCTCCACTTTGCCGGCGTCAACTTTGGAGAAATCGAGGATATCTTTCAGTAGGCTTAGCAAAGATTCTGCGCTGGATTGAGCGATCCTCGCTTGGAAGCGTTGATCTTGATTGAGTTCTGTATCCAGGAGGAGGCTCAACATACCGATGATCCCATTCATCGGCGTCCGGATTTCATGACTCATGCGGGCCAGAAAGGAGCCTTTGGCGAGAGCCGCCGATTCAGCTGCTTCTTTGGCTTTAATCAGTTCTTGCTCAGTCGTTTTGCGATCGCTGATATCCGTATGGACGCCAATCATCCGCAGGGGTTGGCCGTTAGCCGTCCATTCAACCACTTTGCCGCGATCGAGAATCCACAGATAGTCCCCATCCTTGCGGCAAAGGCGATGTTCGTTCTGGTAAGCAGCGAGTTCACCCCTCAAACACCGATTCAAATCGACCTCAACCTGGGCTTTATCCTCAGGGTGGATACGGCTCTTCCATTCTGCAAGACACTCGTCCATTTCATGGTCGGCGTAACCCAGCATTGCTTTTAATTGCCGAGACAAGAAAATGGCGTCCGTCTGTAGGTTCCAATCCCAAACGCCGTCGCCTGCTCCCTCCAAGGCGAACTGCCAGCGAGCTTCGCTTTCCCGCAAGGCTTCCTCGACTACTTTCTGAGGGGTAATGTCTCGGCCCACGGCTTGAAATTCAACATAGTCGCCGTCGGAGTCAAACAAGGCGCGATCGGTCCACTGTTGCCAAGCAATAGTCCCATCTGGAGCAATTACCCGATGTTCATAGGTGACGACCGGATTCTCTCGGGACAGGCTGTTGAAGTGTTGTGAGGGAATATCTTTGTCTTCCTCGGGTAAGAGGGGAGTAAAGCTTTGGCCCAGCAGCTCTTCTGGCGACTTCTGGAAAAAGCTGCAGTAAGCGTCGTTGACAAAGGTGAGGGAGCCGTCAGGCAAGAAGCGGCAGATCAACTCTGTCTGGTCGGCAATGATGCACTGGTAGTAGGCTCGGCTGGTTTTGAGTTCGATCTCAGCCTGCTTGCTATCCGTGATATCCCGCACCATGACTAAGGCTTCATCCGGGCTAATGGCGTCAATTCGGACTTCTTCGTAAGCCATGCGATCGCGCTTATAGAATTGATGCTCGTAAACTTGCAATTCGCCTGTGGAGATTGCCTGATCAATCTTCTCCAGTTGCTGTTGCAATAGCTCTGGGGGCAGTGCGTCCGAGAGGCGCTCTTTGATGGGGAGAAACTCTCCCATCTGATTGCGAGAATGGATGATGTCTAAGCAAATGCCATCTCGCCTGACCCGCAAGAGTAAATCCGGGATAGTCTCGATCATGGTGCGGATCTGGGCTTCACTGGCGCGGAGCGCAGCCGTCCGTTCCTCAACTTTGGCTTCAAGGGCTTGATTGAGTTGTTCTAGGGATGCATTTGCCTGTTGGCGCACCAATTCAGCGGCGGCGCGGTCGGCAAAGACACTAAGGATCTGTTCCGCCCATTGTGGGTTCTGAATAGGCCCCTGGTTAAATATGCACAATTCGCCAATTGATCTCCCTTGAGCATCCCGTAAAGCGACGCCCAGATAGCTCTCCGCCGCCATTTCAACCAGATCTAAATCGTCGGGAAACCGTTGCTGAAGCGAATGCTCACAATAAAATTTTCCATCCTGGATTGTGCGTTCGCACGGCGTTTTTGCCAGGGGGTAGGCAAATGTGGGTTGTAAGGAGCCGTTCGCCCAAACCGCCAAGGTGTGAAGCTCGTTGTTTATCCGTTCAGACACGAATGAGTGAGAGACCTCTAGGGCTTCGGCGAGGTGGCTGACTAAAGCGGGAAAAAAGTCTTGTCCAGTGGCGGCGGCGGGGCCGACAATCGCCTCAAACAGGCTGTGGAATCGTCGTTCGCTATCTGCTAAATTCGCCTCTAGCCTTGCCGCCTTTGCTTCTAACTCCGCCGCCCGCTTAGAGAGCGCTAGGGGGTTGAGGGCTTGTTGCAAACTTTCATCAGTCACCAACCCCACTAAGCGATCCGCCTCATCTAAAAGGGGCAAATGGCGAATGGAATGCTTTTCGAACAGCTCTATGGCCGTTGACCAGTCAGTGAAGGCGGACTGGCGCAGGGTAACCACTGATGACTGCATCACCTGCCGCATGGTCAAACTGTCTAGCGATCGCTGCTGGGCGCTCAGTCGCACCACATCTTGGCCAGTCAGGATACCCGCCACTCGCTCGTTTTTCAGTACGATTACACAGCTTGAGTGTGCGCTTGAAGACTGAGCTGTTGTAACGTCGCAAGAACAGCCTTCGCTTGTCTGGCCGCTCATTCGCGTAAGCGCCTCCATTACCGTAGTGTCAGGGAATACGACCAGAGGCGAAATGATGGCCGATTTGAGTTCTTGCGGAGTAAGAGCCATGGCGCAAGTCAATAGGGGGGCATTGAGGCGTAACTATCCATATTATTCTTGAGTTTCT
>JASJDH010000141.1 GCA_030065175.1 Leptolyngbyaceae cyanobacterium MO_188.B28
ATCTCACCCACCTTGCCTTTGTCCTTACCGGAGATAACCTGAACGGTATCGCCTTTCTTAACGTGCATTTTTTGGCGACTAATGCGAAGAAAAAATCTGTGCGCCAAAAAATGCACGTTAAGAAAGGCGATACCGTTCAGGTTATCTCCGGTAAGGACAAAGGCAAGGTGGGTGAGATTGTCACGGTCTTTCCCAAGCACAGCCAAGTCATTGTTCAAGGGGTTAACGTTCAAACTAAGCACGTGAAGCCTCAGCAAGAAGGAGAATCCGGACAAATTACGACTCGGGAAGCTCCTATTCATAGCTCTAACGTGATGCTGTATTCCGAAAAGCAGAAGGTCGCCAGCCGAGTTGGCTATACCTTTACCGATGATGGGCGTAAGGTAAGGATTCTCAAGAAGACTGGCGAGGTTCTTGATTAGAGATTTGCTATTAACTAAGAGCGAATTAAGAATTTCCCTGACCCAGCCCAGGGAGTTATAAGGAAAAGTACAATGGCCGATCAACTCAAGACGTTATACACCGAAAAAATTGTTCCGAAATTGATGGAACAATTCCAATACACCAACGTCCATCAGGCCCCCAAAGTGGTCAAGGTAACGGTCAACCGGGGGTTAGGGGAAGCTTCTCAAAATGCTAAGGCGTTAGAGTCTTCCCTGAGTGAACTGGCGCTGATTACTGGTCAGAAGCCAGTGGTGACTCGGGCGAAACGCGCAATTGCGGGTTTTAAGATTAGACAGGGAATGCCGGTAGGCGTCATGGTGACCCTACGTTCTGAGCGTATGTACGCTTTTCTGAATCGTCTGATCAATCTGACTTTGCCGAGGATTCGGGATTTCCGAGGCGTCAGCCCAAAGAGTTTTGACGGGCGCGGCAATTACACATTGGGTTTGCGAGAGCAGTTGATCTTTCCCGAGATTGACTACGATAGCATCGATCAAATTCGCGGTATGGATATTTCAATCGTGACGACTGCAAATACTGACGAAGAAGGTCGCGCCTTATTGAAGGAAATGGGGATGCCATTTCGGGAGAACTGAGGCAGGTTTTACATCAAGAGAGGATTATGGCGGCTAACGACACAATTGCGGATATGTTGACGCGCATTCGAAACGCAACCTTAGCGCGGCACCAGACAGCTGAAATTCCTTCGACCAAGATGACCCGAAGCATTGCATCAGTGCTGAAGGAAGAGGGGTTTATTGCTGATTTCTCTGAGGCTCAAGAAGGAGTGATGCGCCGTCTTGTCCTTACCCTTAAATACAAGGGTAAAACTCGTGAACCCATTATTAAGAAGCTCACTCGTGTGAGTAAGCCGGGCTTGAGGGTCTACTCTAATCGTAAAGAGTTACCTCGGGTTCTTGGCGGCATTGGCATCGCCATTATTTCTACTTCTAGCGGCATTATGACCGATCGGGACGCTCGTCGCCAAGGAATTGGCGGAGAAGTTCTCTGTTACATCTGGTAGTCTTTTTAGCCGTCACGGATTGTCTAGTCGGCGATCCTATCCCCCTGAACCAGCCACTTTTGGAGTGTTTAAGTCATGTCACGGATTGGTAAACGTCCAATTCCTATTCCTGCTAAGGTCACTGTTTCCATTGACGGCCAGCATGTCAGCGTAAAAGGCCCGAAGGGAGAACTTGCTAGAACCCTGCCTGCTGAAGCTATTGTCGAACAGGAGGGGGATGAGATTATCGTACGGCGGATTGACGACTCTCGAGTTGCTCGCCAGCTTCACGGTCTTTGCCGCACCTTGGTTTCCAATATGGTGGAAGGGGTGTCCCAAGGGTTCCAAAAACGACTGGAAATACAAGGCGTGGGCTATCGCGCCCAAGTACAGGGGCGGACCTTGACCATGAGTTTGGGATATAGTCATCCAGTCCAATTTAATCCCCCCGATGGGATTCAGTTTGCCGTTGAAGGCAACACCAATGTCATTGTTAGCGGTATTGACAAGGAAGTTGTCGGGAATATGGCGGCTCGAATCCGAGCGGCTCGACCGCCGGAACCCTACAAAGGCAAGGGCGTTCGATATGCAGGCGAAATGGTCAGGCGTAAAGCAGGTAAGGCAGGGAAGAAATAGGCTATGAAACTCAGTCGTAAACAATCAACTCAACGGCGGCATTCTCGGATTCGCCGGAAGGTCTTTGGCACCTCTGAACGTCCTCGGTTGTCAGTATTCCGGTCTAATCAGCATATCTATGCTCAGGTAATTGATGACTCCAATCATCACACATTAGCGGCCGCTTCAACGCTAGAGCTAGATGTCCGCCAGGAGTTGAGTTCTACGGGAAATCGAGACGCCTCAGCCCGAGTGGGTAAGCTGATTGCTGAGCGGGCCCTCGCCAAGGGGATTAGCAAAATCGTTTTTGACCGAGGCGGCAAGCTGTATCATGGACGAGTTGCAGCGCTTGCTGATGCGGCGCGGGGAGCAGGGCTTGATTTCTAGTCAGTTGACTATGCGTAGAGATTATTCTGTATTTTAGGAACGGCTAAGGATTATAAAGATGGCGAATCGTCGTAAAAGTACTCGCGCCCGAGAGAAAGAAACGGATTGGCAGGAGCGTGTCGTCCAGATCCGCCGGGTTACCAAGGTGGTTAAAGGCGGTAAAAAGCTCAGTTTCCGAGCGATTGTCGTTGTGGGGAACGAGCGCGGGCAAGTCGGCGTTGGTGTTGGCAAGGCAGGTGACGTCATTGGCGCAGTTAAGAAGGGGGTTGCGGATGGCAAGAAGCATCTAGTGGAAGCCCCGCTGACTAAGTCCAACTCTATTCCCCACCCGGTTAAAGGGGTAGGCGGCGGCGCTAAGGTGATGATGCGTCCTGCAGCGCCTGGAACAGGGGTGATTGCGGGCGGCGCTGTTCGGACGGTATTGGAATTGGCTGGGGTTCGCAATATTCTAGCTAAGCAGTTAGGGTCTAATAATCCTCTGAATAACGCTAGGGCGGCGGCGAATGCGCTAGCCTCCTTGCGAACATTTGCTGAAGTGGCTGAGGAAAGAGACATTCCCATCGATAAGCTCTACGCCTAGCGCCCAACTTGATGAGACAGTAGGTAACTTATGAGATTGCAAGACGCTAAGCCCAAACCAGGCTCAAAAAAACGCCGTCGTCGTGTTGGCCGAGGGATCGCGGCTGGTCAAGGGGCTAGCTGTGGATTTGGCATGCGAGGCCAAAAGTCCCGTTCAGGTCGAGGCGCTCGTCCCGGTTTTGAAGGCGGTCAACTGCCGCTTTACCGACGCATTCCGAAGCTGAAGCACTTTCCCATTGTGAATCGTAAGCAGTATACGATCATTAATGTGGAGGATTTGGCTGAATTGTCCGCCGATACGGAAGTGACCCTTGAATCATTAATGCAGGCTGGCATTTTGACGGCTAATGATGGCCCCCTTAAGGTATTGGGGAATGGCGATCTAGCCGTTGCCTTGACCGTTAAAGCCGCAGCTTTCACCAAGTCAGCTAAGGCAAAGATTGAGGCGGCGGGCGGCAGTTGCGAGGTTTTATAGTCAGTCAGAATCGCTTGCGCTTGAAGGGTAAATTGTAATTGGCGACATTCCTTGACTGATTCAATGGTTTGTTGCTAGGTATGAGAGAGTTCGGGCGATCGTAAGCACAGGCGGAGGTGTCCAGATATGGTTGTTAGTCGAGGGAAAGGTCCAAGCGCTCAAGAGACGTTCATGCAGATGGCCCAAGCGGCCGGCTTACGGGGTCGGCTTTTGGTGACCGTGGGGCTATTGGTCTTAGTGCGCTTAGGTATATTTATCCCGATCCCGGGGATTGATCGAGCCCAGTTTGCAGAATATCTCCAGAGTAATGATATCGGCGGCGTCCTCGGTTTTCTGGATATTTTTGCGGGCGGCGGCTTATCAGCTCTGGGAATCTTCGCTCTGGGGATTTTGCCTTATATCAACGCATCGATTATTTTGCAGCTTCTAACAGCGGCGATTCCAGCGCTGGAAGATTTGCAGAAGAATGAGGGGGAAGCGGGGCGCAGAAAAATTTCCCAAATCACCCGTTATGTAGCCCTGGGCTGGGCTATTCTGCAAAGCACGATGCTTTCCTCCTTTGTCTTAATGCGGTTTGCCAAGGAGGGCGGCGTTCCTTTTGTGGTTGAGACCGTGATTGCATTGACCGCCGGTTCGATGTTTGTCATGTGGGTTGGTGAGTTGATCACTGAGCGGGGAGTAGGTAATGGCGCTTCTCTACTCATTTTTGTCAATATTGTTTCGAGCTTGCCTCGCTCCCTTGGTCAGACGATTGAGTTGGCCCAAAGCGGCGATCGCGGCTCAGTGGGCGGCGTTGTTATTCTTTTATTGGTCTTCCTAGCGATGATTGTGGGCATTGTCTTTGTCCAGGAAGGGACTCGGCGAATACCCATCATTTCTGCTCGACGCCAAGTGGGTCGTAAGCTTTACCTTGAGAAGAGCAATTATCTGCCTCTGCGCCTTAATCAAGGCGGAGTGATGCCCATTATCTTTGCATCTGCAGTGTTGGTTCTTCCCCTCTCCTTATCTCAATATGCGGGGCCCCGTTTCTCTCAGGTGGTGAGTACTTATTTCAACCCCACCTCATGGCCCTACATCACTCTGTATCTGCTGATGATTCTTTTCTTTAGCTACTTTTACGCTTCATTAGTAGTTAATCCAGAAGACATGTCCAGGAACCTGAAAAAAATGGGTTCAAGTATTCCTGGCATTCGTCCTGGGAAGGCGACCACTGAATATATTAGTCGTGTCTTAAACCGGCTTACTTTCCTGGGGGCTATTTTCTTGGGATTAGTCGCTGTAATTCCAAGTTTTGTGGAAAGTGCGACTCGGGTTCCTACGTTTAGGGGATTGGGGGCGACTTCTCTGCTAATTTTAGTCGGGGTGGCGATAGATACTGCTAAGCAGATTCAGACCTACGTCATCTCACAGAGGTACGAAGGAATGGTGAAACAATAGTGACTCGACTAATTTTTCTGGGACCGCCAGGAGCCGGTAAGGGTACTCAAGCAACGCTGCTATCGAAGTTCTGTCAGGTCCCCCATATTTCAACCGGGGATATTCTTCGGAGCGCTGTCGCTGAGAAAACTGATCTTGGCCAGAAGGCAGAGGCTTTTATGTCGGCTGGCGAACTGGTTCCTGACGAGCTTATTCTCGATCTGATTCTTGAGCGTTTGTCCCAGTCAGATGCAGTTCAGGGTTGGATATTGGATGGTTTTCCTCGGAATGTGCCTCAAGCCCAGTTTTTAGATGGCCTTTTGGAGAAAATTAGCCAACCTTGCGAGTTCGTTGTGAACTTAGACGTGCCAGACGAGGTTCTATTGTCTCGTCTACTCAGTCGGGGTCGTCAAGACGACAGTGAAGATGTGATTCGGAATCGCTTGGTTGTTTATCGCCAGCAAACGGAGCCTTTGATTGATTTTTACCGGAGTCGACAGCAACTGGTCTCTGTCGATGGAAATCAGACGGTGGAGGTTGTGACATCGGAACTTCAGAAGGTAGTTACCGCCTAAAAAGCCCTAGTCTATGCGGCGCCTGATGTAAGGGGGAGAAGGTCGATATTAGACTTGCGGTTGTGGGGCTGAATATCCTACGAATCTCAGTGCTTTGTTTGGGTGTTGTTTGCATTTGCTACTCTGGATATAGTTGCTTGTGTTAATTAATTGGTGTTTTGAGGGATTGCTAGTTGTCTAAACAAGATTTGATCGAGATGGAGGGAACCGTGACGGAATCCCTTCCCAATGCTATGTTTCGGGTTGACTTGGATAATGGGTTTAATGTTTTAGCTCATATTTCAGGTAAGATTCGTCGGAATTACATCAAAATTCTGCCGGGTGATCGCGTCAAAGTAGAATTGACCCCTTACGATTTAAGTAAAGGCCGCATCACTTATCGTCTGCGGAAGAAATAAATCTGGATGGTCTCAGCTCTCAATTCTGAGTTATTCAATTCAAAATGGCGTCTAACAAGAGGTCTGTCCCGAAACGGATAACATCGGTGCAGGGTAATTTTGTATCAAGTGTAGTCTGCTTGATTGCTTCTAGGGCTCGCTCTTCTTTCAAAGACGAGGTGTTCAAAGCAATCCCGACAATTTTGACAGGGTCAAAAATGCCTCCAGCGGCGGCTACTGTCTCATATAGGTGAATAACCTTAGTCAATGGCGGTATAACAAACTCTGGGAGATTTCGAATATGGGTTTGACCTGCCTGATGCGCCAGAATTAAATGGGTGGGTTGGGTGCCTCGTATCAGGGGAAGCGTAGCGGTAGAGGCTGGATTTAGTAAGGATCCCTGCCCTTCAATATAGAGAATGTCATGGTCGGAGCCGTACCGCATGATCATTTTTTCGACGGCTCCAGAGGCGAAGTCGACCCGCACTGCGTCCAGGGCGACTCCATCATCTCCCAACATTAAGTTGGTTTGTCCTGTGGCGATGACTTTGGAGCGAAGCCCCCGCTTTAGGCTAGCTTTGTGTAGTTCTAAGTTAGTAGACATTTTGCCGACAGACATATCAACGCCCACTGTGAGCACCCGTCGGCAAGATAGGGAGCGCGCCTTGCCAGACCCTACTGTTAAACCAGGGGGCTCCTGCCGAATATCCCAGATCCACTGATCTTGTGAGAGTAAAGCAGTCAGTTCCGGCTCCTGATTCATGGGGTTGTGTAGCCCGTTTACCACCGAAAGTCCAGCCGAAATGGCTTGCTTTATTTCTTGCATCCAAGCGGGAGGAAGCGCGCCCCCAGAGGGCGCGATACCGATGACCAAGATATTAGGTTGATACTTTAAAGCCTCTTCTACTGAGGCGACAATGGGCGCGTTTCGCTGAATCCCGGTCAACTTGGGAATAGACTGATTGGCGTATTGGCGGTCAATGACGGCGACAATGGCGGCTGGGCTATAGCGCAACATGGCTAAGCCAGTTTTGCCGCTTGAATCAGTGAGCCCATCGTGTAGGAGAATGGCGATTCGATGCTCAGCCGTGAGATGCATGGTAAGTGATTCCGAGTCCAGGTTGACGGTTAGGGATTAAGCAGCCATTTTCCAGATTGGCGCCGCGAAAAGGATCATCCTTGAGATTGAGATGACTATCTAAGTCCAGGTGATCAGCTAACGGTGAAAGATGGGCTAGGGCTGTGTTGGCGATCGCGCTATCAGAATAGCAGCCAAACATTACCTGCAAGCCAAGAGCCCGAGCAGTGTGGATCATGCGTCTAGCTTCCGTCAGGCCGCCTGATTTCATCAGCTTAATATTAATGCCATGGACCCGATCTGCGAGGCTTGGGATATCCTGACTATTAAAGCAGCTTTCATCTACGAAGATCGGTATGGGCGAGCGAGCATACAACTTTGGCAAATCTTGTTCCTGTCCCACTGCTAAGGGTTGTTCAATATAGTCAATCCCTTGGTCCGTCAACCAGTCCGCCATTTGAACAGCTTCTTTTAGGCTCCAGCCGCCATTAGCATCAACGCTGATTTTAACGTCGGATGGGCTGTCCTGCACGATAGCGGCAAGCATGGCTTGGTCCGCCTGGATACCTTCTGGGCTCCCCAGCTTGACTTTAATAGACCTTACCGACACATACGTCAGCCAATCTTGTAGACGCTGTCGCGCCGCCGCCGGAGAGCTAATGCCAATGGTCACCGAAGTAGGGCTGATTCGGCGCAAATTGAGACCCCACAAACGCCAAAGCGGCAGACCAACCCGTTTCCCCAACCAGTCTTGTAACGCCACATCCAAAGCCGCCCGCGTCGCCGAACTGAGATTCGCTTCCTTAACCAACGCCTCAATTCGCTGCTGTTCTAGGGGATGTAAGGACTCTAGAACTGGGATGAGCTGTTCCAGTTCCGCCGCAATCCTTTCCCTTGTTTGCCGATGGGGACCAATGGAAAATGGCGACGCTTCTCCCCAGCCTTCAAGGCTATCTTGCTCAATTCGGAGCCAAATATTGGCGGACTGGGCGCTGGTTCCTCGGCTTATGGTCAGCGGCGTTCGCTTATGCACCGTAAAGGGGTGGATATGAACCTGCATGGGATTGTTTTCTGTATAAAAGGTATGAAAGTTTTCAGTATGAAGCTGAAATGTGAACTTTATTCTCCCAAGAAATGCAATCTCAAGTTACACGGAATTAGACACTACTTCGTTTACTCGTACGAGCCCAAATGATTTGCCAAATGATTTGCCAAATGATTTGTAAGTATAAAAGGATTTGTTAGGGGTGAGAAACTCAATGGAAGGAAGTATTTGAGATTGCCATTTATTTCATAAAGGTCGCGACTACTTTAGGATCGGTGTCTTTAACTTCTGACTATGGAAATGGCTGGAAAAAAAAGCGGTATAGAAATAACTTTGCCTAGCTCTCTGTTGAGGAAGGCAGCTGAAATCAAAGCTCTTTCCCTGGAGTGAAAGTTTTGGGGTCACGGCGGTTGAGGCGTTGTAATACCCCCTTCCATTCCCTGGTCTAGCAAAGTTCAAATAGGGGAAAAGACTTTGGGAATCTGACTGTTTTTCTCAAAGACCAGAGAAAAAAAATGGCAGAAACGGAAGTTATTTTTATGCGTGAATTCAATGACAGGTGGGAATATAAAGGATAAAATTTCATACCCTCCTACGTACAAAATATCGGGTGACTTAAAGTTTATAGGTTATATTAAAAACCCCCTAAGATTTGGCAATTTTTTTGTGTTTTTATGTAACGAGTTGCGTAACTTTTGGGTGGTTGCATCTGAACATTTAATATGGTTGTTTGTTTAACACCGACTGAGTTTATAAGAAGAGACTATAACCTGACCCAAAAGATGCCAAGAAATACAATGACACATGTTTTGCATTTCTATCAGGAAGAAGAGCTGGTTAAACACAATTTACCTGTCCAGACTTGCTTAGAAATGAAGTTTCAGGGTAAGCAAATGGTTCGATGTCTCGATTTTGCTAAACATCGTCGTCGGCTTGCTTTTGATATCTGTCAAGAGGATATTGCAGCGGGGATATTTTGCGTCTTGACGGAGAGCGAAACTCACTTTACGATTTGGCGCGAGCGGCCCCCAGAGCCTCAGGAGTCTGAGCATGACGGCGATTTTCAGACTCCTCTTCCAGTTGGGCCGTCACAGTCGTTATCTTCACGGGAGCAGGAAATTTCTTCGCCCCAACTGGAAGAATTACAGGCAGCTTATATGCTTTCCCCCATTTCAAAGGTCTGTGATGTCGGTGCTAATTCTGTACTTCCCCCCATCGATGATGGGAATGAAATTTTAGAGATTTCTACTCAGACCTTACATCTGAAAAATCAATCGGCCTTGTCTATTGATCCAATTCAAGAGCTAGGCTTCTCACCTACAATAGAAGATTTTCCACAATCGTCCCGCTCAATTTTTCTATCTCGTTTGAATCAGGAATTGGCTCAATATATTGGCCCAATTGCAGATTTTATAATTAATGATCTTCTGGCTAAAAAACCTAATATTCAGCCTCAGCAACTGATTGAGGAGATTGTTGCTGAAGTGCCGGATTCGAAGGAAGCAGACAATATCCAAAAGGCTTTGGAATACTTAATTCATCAACTTCAAGAAACCATATAAGCGACCAAATGTAATAAATAACCCCAGCAAAAATGCTGGGGGAGTTTACGAATACTGGATTCGGTATAAAAGAGTAATGCTTTCTGTATAAGGGGGACGGTTTCTGTATAAAGTGCGGGGTGTAACCCTCACTGATTATTACTTCACGTTCCTACATGTATGGTCCGGAAAAATTTAGTGTTTCTTTGACTGCCTCATCTCTCGGGGAGTTTAAATCGATTCTGCTAAGCGCCCTAAACAGCAGGGATATCGAACTGTTCAGCCTCCAAAAAGCAATTAACCTCATGGCTTCTGAAAGAGGCAGCTGAGGAGAATGATTTTAAGTATAAATACTTAAGTATAAATACTCATTTTTAATACTTGTTCTGACGACTTGAAACTCGAAAACGCTATATCCTTATAGATATCCTCTGTACTAAACCCCATTTCAATAGTTTCTAGGAGTTTGTCGGACTTAGCGAAAGTAGGTATAAACTGAGCCCAATATAGTCGCTGAGCAAGTATAGGGTGCAGGGTTATGAGCAATAAATTTATCGAAATCGATAGAAACGTGCCCATCACCCTTGCTAGCAATATGGAGGGATGGCTAGATAGCAATAGCCTTGCGCGTTTTGTCGTCGATGTGGTGGAGCAACTGGATACCGACGAAATAGAAGGCGCCTACAAGGGCGGAGGAAGTCGACCTTATCCACCCAAAATGATGCTGAGCCTGTTGTTTTACAGTTATGCGAAGGGGACTTTTCCAGTCGCAAGATAGAGGAAGCCACCTATGAATTAATTCCGATGCTCTACATTAGCGGGGGCTCCCACCCCGACCATTCGAGTATCAATGGCTCTTGCCAGCGATTTTTAGACCAGTTAAAGCCTTTGTTTGTGCAGATATTGTCGTATGCCTGCAGGCTGGGCGTCTTTAAGCTGGGGGATATCAGTCTCGATGGGACAAAAATGGAGGCGAATGCGAGCAAACATAAAGCGCTGAGTTGGGAGTACGCCAATCGGCTTGAAGCCCAATTGCGCTCGGAGGTAGAGGCGCTGCTGGCGAAGGCGGCGGCGGCAGAGGGTAAGGGCAAGTCAGAAAAGGACATCGATATTCCCGATGAAATCCAACGTCGTCAAGTCCGCCTGGCGCGCATCGTGGAAGCGAAAGCGGAAATCAAGGCGCGGGCGAAGGCTAGGTACGAGCAGGAACAAGCCGAGTATGAGGCGAAATTAAAAGCGCGGGCAGCCAAGGAAGAGGCCCAAGGGCGCAAGTTGGGAGGGCGCAAACCTAAAGCTCCTGAGTCGACTCCTAAGGCCAGTGACCAAGTGAATTTTACCGATGAAGATTCGCGCATTATGCCGGTTTCAGGCGGGGGCTTTGAGCAAGCCTACAATGCCCAAGCGTCGGTGGATATGGAGGCGATGCTGATTGTCGGCGCTCATGTCAGTCAACACCCCAACGATAAGCAGGAGGTCGAGCCTGCCTTGGCGCAGCTCCATGGGTTACCCGAGGAGCTAGGGAGGGTGAACCGAGCCGCGTCAGATTCAGGATATTTCAGTGAGAAAAATATCAAACTGCTGGAGGAGCATGGGATTGAACCGTATATTGTGGCAGGGCGACAAAGCCATAATCTAACCCTGGAAGAGCGGCTGGCGCCTGAGCCCGAACCGCCTCAGCATCCCGATGCCGTTAGCGCCATGATGCATCGGCTCAAAACGGAAGCCGGTAAAGCAATATATGCCCAGCGAAAATCGACCGTTGAACCGGTATTCGGCATTATCAAAGAGGTGATGGGATTCCGTCGCTTCATGCTCCGTGGGCTGACTGCCGTGAGTGGTGAGTGGACATTGGTGTGCATTGCCTTCAACTTAAAGCGTCTTTGTACGTTGAGGGCATAACAACAGGCAAAGTCTATTTAAAATCAGAAGATGGGTGAGCTTATTGCTACATGATGACCAATGCAATAATACATACGTATGTTTTTGGGGTGTAGAGTAGGCTCCTCAAATGATAAATTTCCTAAGTCCGACAAGCTCCTAGACTGAGAATCGTATTCAATCCTTTGAGCGCGCGCGTTTGCTCTCTCATTCTTTGTCGTAAGACTTCATTGATTTGTTCTCATCGCTGATACTTTCGTATAGCGCATTCTGTGAGTCTAGGTTTGGGCTGAAATTCGCTCTTGATGCTCCAGGCAATCTAAGCGGAGGTCGCGATCGCCAAACGGGGCGTTGACGAGATCGCAGTGATGGGGTCGGTCGGGATCGTCATAGACATGGGCCCTGAAGTATTGACAGGTAACGCACATTCGCGATGGAGAGATTTTGCCCTGCTCTTGCAGTTTACGGATCATCTTCGTCAAAGCCCTGAAGAAGACGGTTTGTTCTTCCTGAGATAATTCTTCCACTGCGCTCAGCAAAAAATCTGGCCAACTGGCTGCTTGCTCGGCCTGTTTTTGACCTTGAGAGGTGAGCCGGATAGCGATCGCTCGTCGGTCATCCGCTGCTTGTTCTCTGGAAACCAGTCCTTTCTTCACCAGCGCTGACACTGCATCACTGGCCGTGGCTGAACTGCTCGCCAATCCTTTTGCCACCTCTGAAAGGCGAACGCCGCCATCGGGCCGCAATCGCAACATGGCCAAGATCTGCCCTTGGGTGGGAGTCAGGCCCTGAGAGCCTGCCCCTTGCCAGGACTGACTTCGCAGGGCAAGCCTAACTCGGCTTTGATATCAGTCAGGGGGTGGGACCAGTGGTCTTCAAACCGGTAACCTAGGAGGAACTTCGCCTGCTGTCCCAGAGCCGCGCCCAGTTTTAGGTTGGCGGCGATCGCTTGGCGTTGTCTGGGAGCCAGAAGTGGATACAGGACTCGCGCGGCTTTCAGACTGAGTTTCAATGCTGGACTGTAGTTTTGCGCCGCTGCAAACGCCAGGACTCCAATCTCACCGGCATAACTGGTGTCAAACCCCAGCAGAACATGGAAGATATCATGGGTGACGGCGTATCTCAAGGCAAACACGTTCCGTTGCGCCACATCGTCTAATTCAGGGCTGACATTGAAGGGCGTCAGGCGATTTTCCTGCATATGACGAGCGTATTCTCGCCCAAAGGAACCTTCTGGGAATTGACCCAAAGCCTCCATATCAATAGCCGGATAGTAGCCCACTACAGATTCCATCTTTGTTGCAACGGATGAGTGCATGCGGGCGCCTAGAGCGTCGGCTTTGAGGATGGCGAAATCACCCAGGTTTTCCGGGCTCCGAGACGCCTGAATTTCTCTATACAGCTGCTTGAGATTGATCATGCGCTGACAAGCCTGAAGCCAATGTCGCTGCTTTTATGGTTTGGATGGGTCCAATTGCGATTCGCCGAACGGCAGTAGCTGGGGACATAGTACCAGGATCCGCCTCGCATCAGCCGATGATCGGCGTCGCCGTCGGTTACCCATGCTGCGCCGTCATTGGGGGCTCCTGTGTAGTCGCTATGCCAGTGATCGAGGCACCATTCCCACACATTCCCGTGCATATCATATAACCCAAAGGCGTTGGCAATGCTAAATTCCCCGATAGGAGACGTTTGTCGACGATAAATTCCTCTGGGGCCATCCTTGTAGGGGTGGTTACCGTTGTAGTTCGCCAGTTTAGGGGTGATGGTTTCGCCGAAGTGAAATGGCGTTTCGCCGCCAGCCCGACAGGCATATTCCCACTCCGCTTCGCTGGGCAAGCGATAGGATCGCCCTGTGTGTCGCGAGAGGCGGAGGCACCATTCAACGGCGTCGCACCAAGAAATATTCTCTACCGGACAGGCGCTGTCTTTGAAGGTTGAGGGGTTGGGGTCAAGGGCTCGTTCAATTTTTGGGAGGGTTGCGATCGCGCCCCATTGGGCTTGGGTTACGGGATATTTCCCCATCCAGAATGGATTGATTGTAACCCGGTGTTGAGGTTTTTCATCACTGGGGTAGTCTTCGTCTTCGGGCGAACCCATGTTGAAGAAGCCCCCTGGAATGGCGACCATGTCCAAGGTGACCCCGCCGCCTAAGTCTTCGGTTCGCAACTCAGCTTTTTCCCAATGCCGCTGGGCTTTAATTCTAGATTTTCCAACTCCTAGAAATCCCCGTTTTTCAATTCCGATGACCATCACTTCAAATTCGTAGTGTCTGCTCATGCGCCTGTGACTATTGCAACCGTAAGGACGTCAGGCATTGGGGCTGATAAGTTTAAAAAACTCACCGATGCTCTCCATCATGCTTGTCTGTTCTGACAAACGTAATACGCCTGGCTGAATTCATTTCTACGGTGATGGGGGATTCTATTCCGCAGAGTTTGGCGGAGAACCTTGCAAAACGCTGAACTGTGCAAAGATGTGTTCAAGTTTGAGCTTCTACAGCGAGGGAATTGAAATATTCCTTCTCTACTGGATTGTCCCGCTTTAAGTTGGCGCCCCAGAATTTGAGTCAGCGCTGGAGGCGTTGGCACCGATCAAGTATAAAAATGTCCTGATTTAGCGACTCTGGCTAAATTGAGCGCTCAATCAGGCAAATCCTAGTATGCGGTTAGGGGACTTAATCAATTGAGAAGTCCCTATGGGCTTAAGGAATGACCATTACCTAAGCCCTCTAGCGTTTGCGTTGGAGGGAGATCGGTAATGTCGATGCAAGAGCCGATATATCCTGCAAAATTGCCATTGGGATGAAACCGAGGTTTTCCTGTGTCAAGTATTCGGCGATACTCTCCGTCGGCTCGCCTGAGCCGATATTCCATTTGGAAGGTCCGATGCGCACTAAATGCTGCGGCATAGGCTTCTAAGCATGTTGGGAGATCGTCAGGATGTACGCCTTGACGCCAACCTTCGCCCAATTCTTGTTCCAGTGTGCGGCCGGTAAACTCTAGCCAGCCTTGATTGAAGTAGCTGTAGCATTTGTCATGATCTGACATCCAGATCATGACTGGGGCGGTATCCGCGATGATCCGAAAGCGCGATTCACTCTCTCGAAGGACTGCTTCCGCCGATTTACTCTCCGTGATGTCTTCGAGGGTGAACACCACTCCATTCAGTTGGCCGGTTGTATCAAACAGGGGAGCGCCGTTGACAGAGAGTAAAACGGGGTCTCCATTTGGCTTGGCGATGGCAATCTGCATGTTAGAGATTGATTGACCAGTATTCACCACTCGCCTAAACGGAAACTCTTCGTCCGCCATGGTTTGGCCGTCTACATGGGTCATGCGCCAAGCTAAGGAATTATGAGCGCGACCGATGATCTCTTCCTTGGGCCAGCCCAAAATTTCTTCGGCGCAGGCGTTGGCGAACGAGATTTGCCCCTCGCAATTGACAAAAATAATACCGGCAGGGCTGGTCGCCACCATCTGGCTAAGCAGATCTCGCTCCTGCTGTAGCGCCATCTCGGCCTGCATCCGCACCGCTTCGCTTCGCTTCCGTTCGGTGATGTCTCTGACGACAAAGCTCAGGCCGCCGCCGGGGATGGCCGTCAACGAAACCTCTTGGTGAAACTTACCGCCATCCCACCGTTTGCCGACGGTTTCTCCTCGCCATCGACCCGTTTGCCGAAATTTCGGCAGAATTTCTTGCTCAAATCGCCTTTGTTCCGACTCGTCGTAAAGGATGCGCCAGGATTGACCAACGAGCGCTCGGTCGTCATCGTAGCCATGGATTTTGAGGTGGGCTTTGTTTAGATAAATAAAGTGTTCTTGGTCATCCAGAATCGCCATTCCATCAATTGAGGATTCCATTGCAGTGGATTGCTGCTGTAATAAGGCCTCAATTTGTTTGCGAGCGGTGATATCACGAACAAATGCTTGGAAGGCTAAGCGATCGCCATATTCAATCAATCGACTGCTAATTTCCACCGACATGTCGGAGCCGTCCTTACGGCGATGGATATGCTCAAAGACAACGCTGCCATTGGCTCGCAAGTCTTGAACCATTGCTTCGACATCGACCTTAGAGGCGGGGGACTTAATATCGTGGATAGATAATTGACAGAGTTCTTGGCGAGTGTAGCCTAAGCGACTTGCGGCGTTTTGGTTAACGTTTAAGAACCGATTATTTGAAGGGTCAATGATAAGGATGGCGTCGTTGGCGAATTCAAACAGGTTGCGGTACTTTGTTTCGGACGCCCGCAACGCTTCTTCCGCCTGCTTTCGTTCGGTGATGTCTCGACCCGTAAAAACCACCAGATCGATGCGGCCGTCCGCCCCTCGGATGGGACTAAAGATGTATTCATAGTCCCTAATTCCATTGACGGTAGGAAAGCTGATTTCATCGTTGATGGATTGTCCCGTGGTGAAAACGGCTTCGCGTTGAGCCGTTAAGCGATCTGTCGTTGCTGAAGAAAACCCTAACTCCTGGCTGGTTTTCCCCAAAAGGTGCCGCTGTTCAAAGCCCAACGTCCTTGCGGCGGCGGCGTTAGCATAGGTATATCGTCCGATCCGATCGTACACAATGACCAGATCGGGGGAGGCGGAAAGAATTTGGTCAAGGGTGTGAGCCTGTTGGATCATCCGGGTGATCAATTGCCGAATGGCTTCCGGCGGCTCACCTTCAACATAATTTTCAGGTAATTCTAGACCATCCGTCATTTCCGCCGTTGACGTCAAGTCATCGTTGGCGTCAAGAATCAGCAGATCGCCGCTAAACTCCAATGAAGCAGAGGGGGACCATGCCTGGAACGAGGCCGCTGCTTGTTTTAAGAATGTGATGTCATCTAACAGGTGACCATTAGGATGGGTGTTTTGGCGGAGGGTATCCAGCTGTCCTGAAAGTGTCTTGACTTGATCTTTGAGTTCCTGAATTTGCTGCTGAAGGGCTGAAGTAGTGGCGGAATTCGATGGGGAGGTTTGGGGATCAATGGCTTGGTTGAGCGCCTCTATGATTAAGGAGGTTTTGCTTCTACCGGTTACCTTGGATTGAGCTTCAATGCTCTTAATCAATGTGGCGGGGAGTCGAAATGATACGGTTCTATTCGCCATACACCATAAATATCCTAATATTTCCTAGAAGGAAGCAGAGATATCCAACTAGCTCTATCTAACAGACTCTCAAGATATCCAAGATCTACGCTAGATGCCTAAAAAAACTCAACCGAGATGAACTTTCTGATGATATCCGCCGCTGTAGGCGAGAAATTTGTAAACCCTCCAGAACACTTCAATCGAATTGAACAAGAACAGTTTAATTAGCCGGTATTTCAACAGCGAATACCTCAATCATACCTGTAATATACAAAGCATGGACGGGTTATGAGAAGTTGCTTGACTGAATCTTAAAATAGTTCTCATCCAGTTAGCATCGCCAGCTCAGAACTTCTTACAAATTGAATAGGACTTTTATCAATGTAGGGTTGAATAAAGTAGGAAAGTTTTTAGGAACAATACCATTGATGTCTAAAATTTTACCTGCCTTTTACTTTTTCTTCATGGGAATTGATGGGTGAATCGGGATCTGTTTACATCTATCTATTTTTTCTTACAGGTGAAAAGTTAGAGAGGCGTATTTATGTAGGGCGTATTTATGCAGAAAGATAGTATGCACTCTAGTCAGAAAATTATGGCTTAAGTGGGTATTTGGAGTTACACCTCCGAGATCGATTTTCGCCCTGTGGGGCTTGGCTTTCAATCACAGTTAGGACAGTTCG
>JASJDH010000142.1 GCA_030065175.1 Leptolyngbyaceae cyanobacterium MO_188.B28
TTCTCTATGCGAGAGTCTACACTATATGGGTTAATAGCTATTGGGGCTGATTTCCGATGTGGAGGTATAGATGAGTTATCAGTATCTCAAGTCTAAGTTTTTGACTATCGGTCTGGTCGTTGCTGGTCTGGTGCTGACTAGCTGCACCGTTGCCAAAGCTCCAGAATTCTCAGCCATAAAAGATACCTCAGGTGAACAAGCTGCATTAACCAGCGAACTCGTAGTCTTTCGCAGTCCCACTTGCGGCTGTTGTGGTTCGTGGATTGAGCATATGAAAGCGGCAGGCTTTCAGGTGAAGGATAAAATCACTGAAGATATGACCGCAATCAAGCAGCGGTATGGCATTCCGGCAAACCTGGCATCTTGCCACACCACTATTATGGATGGTTATGTGGTTGAGGGGCACATTCCGGCTAAAGACGTGCAGCGTTTGCTGACTGAGAAACCAGATGTGGATGGTGTCGCTGTTCCTGGAATGCCTATCGGCTCTCCGGGCATGGAATCTGGAGACTATGTCGAACCCTATACTGTCTTTTCCTTCAGGAAAGATGGCGCAATAGCAGCCTTTGCTGAGCATTCATAACGTCTACCTACACACCTTCAAGGTCATTTAGATATCATCTTGATCCTCTCCACAACACTACACTTAGAGGCGTCCTTATAACACCCCAAATCAGCCCAAGCGCCCCTGCCAGCGTGAACACATAGCCCGCATCGGGCGTACTTAGGATGATAGACGACATGGGCGCGTCAAAAATACGGGGAATACCGAAAAGAAAACCAACACCCACCGTCACAAAAATCAGACTTAAAATGTTGCTGCGTACAGGGCGAAATCTCTCATTTCTCTTACGCACACACCGTGCTGAAAAAAGCATCAGATCGCCTAAAATAGTTAGGGAGCAGAGGATGACGACCCAGAAGGCTGTAAGGGATGCTGACACCTTTGCAGATTGAACGTCTTGCTCCAGGAGTATACGAAAAGCGTTCTTGGCGATCTCCCAACGCCTTTCTTTGGCAAGATAGCTCTCTGCATTGGTAAGCATCACTAGGCCAAGATCTTGTTCTGGCGCAATCATCATGTTGGCGTGATAGCCCGTAAACGAGCCATAATGATTGAGTACCCTTTCACCTTCCCAACACTCATCAAACCAGCCCATCGCGTAATAATCGTCGTAGGGGGTCGGTGCTGCGCCAAGATGAAGCGCTTCCACGCCTACCTCGCTCAAGACACGTTGACCGTCATAGACGCCACCATTCATATGGGGGGTTAAATATTTACCCATGTCTTCGATGCTCGAGCTGAGTAAGTAGGAGGGCAGGTCACTTCTGCCGTAGGGCAAGTTGGAGTATGCAACTGCATTACCGAAGATATAGCGGTGGCCTACAGCGAGCCCGTTTTCTCTAGCCTTACCTATCGAAGCGTAACTATTATTCATCTGTAGCGGCTCGAAGATGTTTTGAGTCACGTAGTCCTCATAAGACTGTCCTGCAACGGCTTCAATTACAGCCCCGGCAATGACGTAGTTGACATTTGAATAGACAAATGTTCCGCCCGGTTGAGAATGTAAACGTACTGAGCTAAGTGCTTGCACTCGTTTACCAATTGCTTCAGCAGATAGGTCTTGGCTGCCCTCAAACCCTAAACCATTCCACCAGGCGATACCCGTAGTGTGATTGATAGTGTGGCGAACAGTTATATCCTTCGTCCGCTGATCATTGAGGGCAAAGTAAGGTAGATATCGCTGAACAGGCGCATCTAAGTCCAGCGCCCCTTGCTCAACAAGCTGCATCACTGCAAGAGCTGTGAATGACTTAGTCAGCGATCCTATAACAAAGGGAGTTGCTGTTGTGACAGGCATGCCAGAAGGACCCGCTACACCATAGGTCTCTAGCAGAGCAATATCATCACCTCTCACCACGACAAGCGCAGCGCCGGGTACGCCTGTGGCTTCGAGTTCGGCTTTCACGTATCTATTTACTTTGGCAAGCGGATTATCAACCTGTGCAACAGAGTAAGAACAACAAATACTAAAAAGGAGTGGTAAAGCGAATAGCAGCAATAAGGTGCGGTTCGCGGCCCCTTTGGCGCAGTAGCGTAGTTGACAAAAAAAAGAGTACATAGAAACTGGCTTAGGGATCTAGCAGTAATAAATTGAACCTAAGTTTCTGTGAAATAGTCGCCTGCTCGCGGGGACAGAGTAGTTGGAATTTAATGCTCTGGAATAGTGATATCAGTTTTGGCAAGAAATCACTTGTACAGAACGGCTATCCTTCTGCGCTAGTGATGGAGATATGCCAAAAGAGGCTCGAAACGCACGAGAGAAGTGAGCTAAGTCTGCAAAGCCGGCATCATATGCAATCTGGGTTAAGGATTCATGGCCGCCCAAACGTCGAATTGCGATTGTCAAGCGATAAGCAATCCAATACTGCTGTAAGGGTACGCCTAGTTCCTGACGAAATAGATGCCGCAGTCGCCCTTCTGACAAATTAACCCTTTGGGCCAATCTAGTCAGGGGATAAGAATTATCTAATAGAGATGGGGTTTGCATTGCCGTCAGTGTGGCGACAATCCGTTTATCCAGAGGTTGCACGGTTTTCCAGTCCGGTAGTAACGCCTGAATGACCTGCTTCGACAAGTACAAAGCTTCTGAGCAGTTCTTTAAGCGCAAACTGAGTTGCCTCAAAGCTGATTGACGGCTTTCTATATTACTTTTAGGCAACAAGATAATTTCAGCCTGTGAACGTGCTCGAATAGCCCTTGCCATGGGAGTTGCTGGGTCAAACCACATCATCAGCGATAGAGGACCAGGACCTAAAATTTGGTGGGTGATATTGGGCGGAATTAACACAGCAGCACATTTGGAAATGGGCGCTTGGATAGCAAGGCGCACGTTCAAGTCATCTTCCAGGGCCAATAAAATTTGCGCCACTACATGTCGATGGCGATCTGTACCATTGCCTGGACTCACTTGCAGAGCCATAGATCTTAGCAAGAACAGGGGGGATGAAATTGCAGTGCTCATGATGGGTTTACCGGGCTAGTTGTCACACCAGAAAGACCTCCAGATTTACTCCCCCCTTGACACTTCAGTGCCTGGATTGTCAGACTTGAATATCTGTCTTCGCTTGAGAGCGCAAGAAAAGCCGAAAACCACCTTGCCATACTGACTCTAGCCTCCATTAAGATATGGCTACAGTTTTAAAATACGCTCTAGTAGCTGAATCCGCCTTTCGACCATCCTAAAGCCTCTCGTGCTTGCACTTGCTCTATAGCCCAGAGAGGGGAATCTGGATTTAGATCCCCCAGGGCAGCCAGTATAGGTTTTTTGTGGGGGAAGCAGTGGGTTTAATCGGTTCCTTTGCCGATCGGTTAATTCACCCCGACGGGTACGTTTTTGTGGTGGGAGAATCATGATCATTTGATAAACGCACTTGTACTAATCCTATTGCGCCAAAAATTTTAAAACACACCCTAGCTAGAAGAGCCCCTTCACTGCTTTATTTCATCCTGATTTCACATTCTTCCGTCAATCTGAATAAACCAAGATTATTGCAAATAGCAGAAAAGGCTGAAAACCATCACTTTTCTGTGAGGAGAATAACACTATGTTATCCGTAGAAGTCGAGCTGCCGACCATTACCGAGACCTTGACGCCAGAGAATCTCAGCTTTGCCAGAAATCCTATGACTGCTCATATCCTACTGGTTGAAAGTGAAAAGAACTTTGCCCGTTGCGTTGAACTTGAGCTGAGTTGTGAAGGTTATGGGGTTGACGTTGCTCATGATGGTTTTACTGGACTGGTCACCACACGGGAAGTATCTCCAGATTTACTCATCCTCGGTGCTTCATTACCTGGAATTTCAGAATTGGATATCTGTCGTCGCTTGAGAGCAACGCATAATATTGTCCCTATTATTGTGTTGTCTGAGACAAATGAACCCACAAGTTGCATTACAAGTTTAGATGCTGGCGCCGATGATTACCTGACTAAACCTTTTAATTTTGGAGAGCTTCTAGCCAGGGTGCGCGCACTCTTACGTCGAACTCACCCAGAAAACACCCCTGATCATCTGACGTTTCACGATTTACAATTAAACCGCTTATCACGCAAGGTGTATCGGGGCGGTGATGAGCTTACCCTCACAGCCAAAGAATTCGAGCTACTCGACTATTTGATGTCCCATGCCGAGCAAGTCGTTAGTCGAGATCAGATCTTGGCTGCTGTTTGGGGATATGACTTTGCAGGGGATACGAATGTCATTGAGGTCTATATCCGCTATCTCCGTAACAAGCTAGAAGCCAATAACTCAAAACGGCTTATCCACACTGTTCGAGGCGTTGGCTATGTGCTTAGGAAATGAGCTTCCTTCCATTCCTGGGTTCATTTCATTCTGATTTCATTTTTGGTCTACATATTTGGAGCAGAGGGATTTATAACATCTCTAGAAACCAAGGCGTGAACTCCTATGTCAGCTGCTAATGCTTTGCCTGTGATGATTTCTGATAATTCGACTCAACCCTCAGTTACGCATGAGGGGATGACGATGGACAACGGTGATATGGCGGGCCATCCCGCCTCCTCTCACACCCTGCTGCTGGGAGGAGGGGTTTTCCTGCTATTGGTTTTAGCCTTTCTTGGGGGCATGTTTTTTAGGCGTTCCTACCCGCTCTAACCCTCGAAGCCATCCACTTCAGGCAAGCGTATTCCGGGAAAAGCTGTATTAGGCGTGGGCGTCTTTGTCATCCTCACCGGCGGCATTTTGGTCGTCACTGGATACTTCAAGTCTGCGAGCATGGCCGATATGGACGGTATGGATATGTCCCATGACGGCATGTCCCACGATGACATGATGCAAGTGGATGGGGCGTTCAATCCGACGCCTGTTCGGGTTGAAACCGTTCAACCCGCCCCACTAGAGATCAGCGTCCAGTACACGGGATCGATTTATCCCTACGAAGAAGTTACCCTTTATCCTCGGGTCGCCGGTCAGCTGACCAACTATTCAGTCTATCCGGGCGACGCCGTTGAGGCGGGTCAGCTATTGGCTCAACTCTCTGCGGATGAACGATTAACCGAAGTGACCGAGGCCAAAGCGGAGCATGCGGTGATGCAGGCCGATTTGCAAACGACTCAAGCCGAAATAGATGAGCAGCGGCAAGAGATTGAGCGGCTCACAGCGGAGGTTTCTTATCTTGAAACGAAACGGGATCGCTTCGCAGATTTAGTCGAGGGCGGCGTCATCTCGCAAGATGAATACGATATTGTGGCGACAGAGGCGAAAGCTCAACAGGAGGCGTTAGAGGGGGCGAAGGTTAGGGTGTCTCGACTGACTGCTCAGGCAGATCGAGATCGCGCCAAAATCAATCAAGCCCAGGCCAAGATCGAGACCGCTTCTGTGATGCAAGCCTATACCCAACTGCGGTCCCCGATTACCGGCATTGTGCGAGAGCGAATGGTCGATCCTGGCGTGGTGGTCCAACCTGGGATGGGAGTGCTTAAAATCGGCGATTATCGACAGCTGCGCCTGCGGGCTAATGTGGCGCAGCAAGACGCTGTTTACATCCGACCGGGAACGCCGGTTGTAGCGAAAATTCCAGGCGCGGCAAGGGAGGAAATTAAAGGACGAATCACCAGCATCTTTCCGCAAACAGATATGAGTACTCGCACAGTCACTGTTGAAGCAGTGGTGGATAATCCTGAAGAACACCTTCTGGCGGGTCAATTTCTAGAGATGCAAATCATCACCAGCCAGAAGTCAGATGCCTTGTCCGCGCCTCAAACGGCGGTGACGGAGTTTAACGGCGAACCGGCGGTTTGGGTTGTGGAAGGCGATCTCGCCCGACGACGAAAGGTGGTTACGGGCATGATCAGCCGCGATCGCATCGAAATCACCAGCGGACTACAACCCGGTGATCAGGTAATCACGTCCGGTCATAGTCGGCTGATGGAAAATTCCAGAGTCGCCATTGTCGATGCAGCGGGTAACCTGATTCCATCCTTAGGCGCGACCAGTCAAGGCAATGTTGAGGTCCAGCTCATCAATCCTGAGCCTCAGCAAGCAGTGGGCGTCGGCAAAGCTGAGCTGATCCTGGAGGTGCAGGACTCCAAAACCGGAGAACCCCTTGCGGTAGATACCTTAGCGGTAAGTGTCTCAATGCCGATGAAAAACATGGCTCCGATGACCGCCAAAGTCGAAATTGAGCCCGCTGATGCGCCAGGGCGATTTAAGGTGGAAACTTACTTTGGCATGAAGGGCGAATGGACCATTGAAGCCTCCGTCAAAGAGGCGGATTATCAAGGTCAGACCCGCTTTATGCTTCAGGTTGAATAGTGCTAAGCACTCAGATTATTTCTCCCCAATGAGGAGATTATTCGATTATTCCTCTGCGCCGGAAAAAGGCTGGGGGAACTCTCGAATCCCTGCTGGTTAGGTTTTCTCACACTCACACACGTCCCCTATTTCATTCTTTCACAACACTAGGAGAAATCATGAAAAAATTCGTTCCTCTACTGCTAGCGATTGGGGTGTTCACAGCAGGTTGTAGTTCATCTCAACAAACTCAGAGTGAGCCTGAACAGCCCGCTAAGACTGCCGAAACCGCCCCTGCTCCTGAGACTGCTGCAGAGACCACCGAAGAAAACGCGGTAATTGCGCTCGTTAGTCCCGAGGCTGAAAGCCCAGTTCCGATGGGCGACGCCGAACTCATTCTAGAGGTGACAGACGCTAACACAGGCGAACCGCTCGCCCTTGAAGAGCTGACGGTGAAGGTTTCCATGGAGATGGAAGGGATGGAGCCCATGACCTCTCCAGTGGAACTAGAGCCCGGCGCCGAACCGGGTCGCTACAAAGCAACGACTTACTTTGGAATGCAAGGCATGTGGGAAGTTCATGCTGAGGTTAAAAATTCAGCGCATCACGGTCGGGGCCGGTTCATGATGGAGGTTCAATAGGCAAAATACTCAGGGGACGCACAACCGTGTCCCCTAAGTATCCACCTCCAGGCGATTCTGACTCACCCTTCCATTCCCAGCCATGAAAGAGTTCTTCACCCGTCAGTCCATTAAGCGCCCGATTATCGTGGTTGCGCTTTACATCGGCATTCTTATGCTTTCTCTGCTCACCCTGGTGCTCCTGCCGGTGCGTATGATGCCCTATGTGGAGAGTCCTTTGGTGGCGATTGTGACGATGGCGCCGGGTTCTTCGCCGATGGAGGTGGAGACGTACATCAGCAAGCCAATAGAACAGCGGCTGACCGTCTTGGATGACGTCCGGTTTATCCGCTCCAGCTCCCAGCAAGACATGTCCTTGGTGACCATTCAGTTTGCTTGGGGGGGAGAGATTGATAAGGCGGTGCAGTCAGTTCAAAGTGTGATGACTGCGGCAGAGGGCGATCTGCAGCTGGATGGGATTAACTCTCGCTCCTATTGGGTTCTGCCCATTGATCCCCTCAACCGTCCAGTTCTAACCCTGGCGCTGACGGGGGAAGAGTGGGATCCTGTGCAGCTAAGAGAGTTTGCCGATAATACCCTGGTGGACCGTTTGACTCAGGTGCAGGATGTTCAGGCGGTGTCTATCTTTGGAGGATACCGCAGACAGCTGCAGGTGATTATCGATCGGCAGAAGCTAGCGGCGTATGGGCTGTCCATCCTGCAGGTGCGGGACGCCATTGACGCCAACAATGTCAGCCAGGGCGCGGGGGTGCTGACGCGGGGAGATACGGAAATCCTGGTGCGAACCGATGAGCGGGCGCTGGACGCCTATGCCGTGATGGACTACCCCATCCTGGAGCAGAATGGCCGGGTGGTCTATGTGCGAGATGTGGCGACGGTCAAGGATACGTTTGAAGAGCGCCGGAGCGGCTACCGCTATAACGGCGAAGCCGCCCTGGCGGTGAATGTGATTCAAAAACCTGACTCCAGCTCCCCCAAGGTAATTGAGCAGGTTCGAGCCGAGCTGGCGCAGATCCAAGCTGAATATCCAGGGTTGGCGTTTCAAGAAGCCTATGACAACTCCTATCTGGTCAACCTGATTTTAGACAGCACGTTTCAGGAGTTATTGGTCAGTGTCTTGTTGGCGGGCGTCGTTATCCTGATTTTTCTGGAAGACTTCCGGGCCACCGCCATCATTATGATCGCTATTCCGATGACGCTGGCGTTGTCTACCTTGCCCTTTATCCCAATTCAGATGTCCCTTAACTCCTCGACGCTGATTGGGATGATGATGGCGATTGGTAAGTTGGTGGATGACTCGATCATTGTGATTGATTCGATTGAGCGAAAGTTGCGGGAAGGACTGCGACCCATCCAGGCGGCGATTAAGGGCACTGGAGAAGTGTTTTTAGCCAGCGCCGCCGCCAGTTGCGTGATGATCGCCGCTCTGGTGCCCACCATTTTGGCCGGAGGGCTCACCGGACTGATGTTTGTGGGCATCGTCTGGCCCATGGTCTTTGCGTTTGTGTCGTCCTTGCTGGTTTCCATCACCCTGATTCCCCTGATCGCCGCCTATACGCTGAAGCCGCTGGATGCTCAACCCAAGCGAACAACCTGGCTGCAGCGACTCCTCACCCCTGTCCGCTATGGCTTCCAGAAACTGGAGCAGGGCTATCGCTGGCTGTTAGACCGCTGTCTGAATAATCGGGAAATTACCCTGGCGATCGCAGCCGCTTCGGTCGTACTCGCGATCGCGGTTTATCCCTTTATCCCCCAAGAAATGATGCCGTTAGGGGACTCCGGGCAAATCATGGCCACCCTCGAAATGGAGCCTGGCTTCTCCTTTGAGCAAACCGACGCCAGCGCCTATCAATTTGAACAGATTTTCTTGAACCAGCCAGAAGTCGAAAAGGTCTCTTCCCAAGTGGGGTTTGAGTTGACTCGCAACAGCACCTACTTCAGCGGCTACAGTATGGGCAGTGTAAACACAGCCTCCCTGACGGTGACCATTACGCCGCTGAATCAGCGATCGCGAGATATTTGGGAAATCATGGATAGCGTCGAGGCAGAAGCCAATCGGTCGATTCCCGGTATCCGCCGCATCGCCATGAAGGAAATGGGCGTGGATGTGATGGCGACTTCAGCCGCGCCGATCCAGCTGGCGATTTACGGAGACGATCTCGACGTTTTGCATCGACTATCAGCCGGAGTGCTGCGGATTGCTGAAAATACGCCAGGATTAGTCATGGCCCATACCAGCTCCGCCCTCTCTCAACCAGAATATCGCTTGGAGATAGACCGCCGTCGGGCGCAGGAGTTGGGGCTAACGGTCCGGGAAGTCTCCGAGCAAGCGCGTTACGCCCTTACCGGCAGCTTTACCCGCCGTTATTATAATCGTCCTAACCTGCGGCAGAATTCTATTCTGGTGCGCTACGGAGAAGGCGATCGGGGAAATTTTCAGGATTTATCGGGCGCCTACATTACGACCCGCTCGGGGGAACAGGTTCCTCTCAATACATTAGCAACGCTGGAACGACAAGCAGGGCCTACGCTAATTGAGCACGTCAATGGGAAACGGGTGGTCTATGTGAATGGCTACTACCGAAAAAACGGCCCAGCCTCAATGGATCTGTCCATGGCGATCGCCATGCGGGCAGGGGCGGAATTGGAGTTTCCCCCCGGCTATGGCATTGACTCAATGGGAGACATGACCGACATGATGATTGAGTTTAATCGCCTGCTCCAGGGATTACTGGTTTCCTTGGTCCTGATTTACTTAATTCTGGTCATCCAGTTTGGCTCGTTTATCCAGCCGTTGGTGATGATGCTGTCTGTGCCGCTGCAGTTGGTTGGGGTCTTTGGGGCGCTGCTATTGGTGAATCAAACGCTTTCCACGGTGTCGATTTTGGGCATCATCATCTTATCGGGGCTGTCCCTCTCCGCCGCCATTCTGCTATTGGAACTAATTTTGACCAAGCGTCAAGCCGGGGCGCCGCGTAATATAGCTATTCGAGAGGCGGGGCCGGTGCGGCTCAAAGCCATCGTGATGACCACCCTGACCACCCTGATTGTGATTGTCCGACTCGCCTTTTTCCCAGAAACTGGCATGGACGCCTACTCACCTATCGCCACAGTCATTCTGGGCGGCTTGGTCATCTCCACCCTACTCACTCTGGTCGTGGTCCCTGTGGTTTATTCTTTTGTAGATGACATCGCGGTTCGGCTAGGGAGATGGAGTAAAAAAAGGCACCCGCCCAGACTGCTTGAATCGGAGTTGAGTAAGCGATAATAAAATAGTATCCCCTTCCATATCGAGGCGACCTACAAATACCAGCTGACCGATAATCTCTCGATCCCATCGGGAATTATTTGGCTAACAGACCCGAATTAGGACGCAGGGAATGGCGATGTAGTTATTGAAGCGCTCAGAACACCATTCAAATTCTAGGGACGATTTCATCCTGATTTCATATTCTACCCACATGCTGTTTAAAGAAGCTAGCGCCAAGCACTTTGAAATGGCTTGAAGCCTCTTTTTAATACCGCCGCTGGAACCTATCGTAAGGGTTATGCATACTGTTAATTTGGCAATCTGATGAGAAGCGCATGGATGAAGTTCTTGCCCCAAAACTGGAGTATCGCTGTGAGCGTTTTGGCTGTTCTGGCCACCTTGGTCTTGCCAACTACTCCACTGCTTGCCCATGATGGACACCGGCAAAAATCAGAGGCTGAAGTTGAACATCCCGCAGCCGATTCTGAGCCAGCGTCTGCTAACGACGAACCTGCCATGATTGCGGCGCCCGAGTCTGAAGTAATACCCAAAGCATCTCCTAATACAGCGCCAGCCTCTCCTGATGTCGTCTCTGCCGAAGCGTCTCAAGCTGCAGAAACATCAACTGAAGGGCGTTCTACATTGGCAAATGCAACTGGACAGATAAATTTCGGTCTAGGAGAGTTGACCTTCGCGTTGCTCGTGGCAGGACCATTCTTGCTGAAATCAATCAAACGGCAGCTCCAGAAATAAGGACGTCGAATATTCCCTCACCTCAAAATTTGATTATGGCGATCGACAAAGCTCGCTTAAGACAACTACACGCCGCCCTCGCGCCCATCACGGTCTTTCCCTTGTTATTAACCCTATTCACGGGGATGTCGTTTCAGATGGCAGTTATGAGTGACAAGAGCAACGAGTTTCTCTGGCTGCTGGAACTACATCGAGGGAAATTTGGCAATGTCAATTTAGAGAACATTTATCCATTCCTCAATGCAATAGGACTTTTAACGCTAATTATTACGGGCATCCTTCTATGGTTTCAAATCAAGGAGCGAAAGCCTAGATGATCTTAGCGGCTTCTCTAAGAATTCCATCAATTCTTTGCCATCGAGTTTATGTTTGGCGAACACAAACTCGGCTCACATGAAGCGCAGACAATTTCTCACCTTAGCAGCGTCTACCGCCGGAGCTGCATTACTGCCTCAGTGCGCCTCTAAACGCGCAGTGGAAACATTACCCCAGTACTTCACCAGTACCGACGGATTGCTAGATGTTACTTTGGACGCTCGGTATGGAGCTGTCAATCTAGCCAATCAACGCCCTTTTCTGTTGAGCTATAACAATCAGGTTCCAGGCCCCATTTTAGAAGCGCACCCGGGTGATACGGTTAGAATCCGCCTGATCAATCACCTTACTGCGCCCACTAATCTGCATTACCACGGGTTGCATATTCCCCCTGTAGAAAAGGGCGATAACCCTTTTTTGGAGATTCCGCCTGGAGAAACCTTTACCTACGAATTCACACTGCCCGAGAACCATCCGGCTGGAACTTTTTGGTACCATCCCCACAAGCATGGCTTAGTGGCGGAACAAGTTTTTGGCGGATTATCGGGGCTATTTATTGTCCGGTCTGATCTGGATCAAATTCCTGAAATCCAGGCGGCTCAGGAAGCCTTCTTAGTGCTGAAGGATTTTGAGATTGACGCCAGTCGAAAAATCGCGCCGCCGCCGCCCATATTTCAAATGTGGGGCAGGGAAGGACAACTGATTACAGTCAATGGCCAAGTCAACCCTAATTTCTCCATTCCAACCGATGGATTATTGCGCCTGCGACTCCTCAACGCCTCAGCTTCCCGGTTTTATCGTCTGAAACTGGATGAGCATCCTTTACATTTGATAGCCACAGGTGGCGGGGCGCTAGCCGAGCCGGTAGAACTTAGTGAATTGCTGCTATCCCCCGGTGAGCGGGCTGAGATTCTTGTTTCAGGAGAGCGTGAACCTGGACGGTATCGATTGTTGAATCTCCCCTATGACCGGGGTGTCACCGAGATGATGAACGGCATGATAGAGCGCGGCATGATGGAGCCGAGAGTCGACAGCGCGCCACAGACGCTAGCGACGTTCAGCTATGGCGATCGCGTTGATCCGTTGCCTTTGCCGAAACAGCTAATCCCCGTAGAGCCCTTGCCTAAACCAACACAAGTTAGGCAATTCACCCTAAATCACGGTATCGATCATCAGACCAGCGCCGCCTTTCTGATTAATTACAAAGGTTTTGATCCTCAGCGGGTTGACACATCAGTCCCCATTGATAGCATCGAGGACTGGGAGATCATCAATGCCGCCAGCATGAATCATCCCTTCCATTTGCATGTCCATCCGTTTCAAGTGATTAGCCGCAATGGAAAATCAGAACCTTATCGCGCTTGGCGGGATACTGTCTCAATCGCAGGATATGAAACGGTTCGTATCCGTATTCACTTCAAAGACTTTGTCGGTAAAACCGTTTATCACTGCCACATACTAGATCACGAGGACAAAGGTATGATGGGCATTCTAAATGTGGTTTAACATTCAGTAATACCTAACCTGAGCAGATGAGAAAAAAAGTATTACATTCTATTCAACTTGTCAAAAAAATGCTTATACCAAAACGATATAGAGGTGAGTAGAATAGATCTGCCACAACCCTTGCTAAGTAAAGAATTTAGTTCGCTCGGCTTCAAATCAAACTGGTATTAGAAGTTGACCTGAGTGGCTGTTTTATAAAGTGTATATTGCTGCCAGAAACGGCGTTTTGTTTACTGATGTAGATCCTTGAAAACCTTACTCACGCGTCAAGTTAAGTCCTGCCAAAGGTGGTCTTTTAGACTTTTAAAGCAACCTCTAAGAATAAATTATGTTTGATTTTTTGAATTTTTGAGGGCCTATATTTTAAGCCGGGAAACCTTCTAGGTGAAAGGGATTCGGTCTTTGTGATTTTGACGACTGACGAGCAGGGGGAAGATCACCCAGATGGTTTACAACCCACTCAAATAGATCAGGAAATTCATAGTCAAATAAGCGCTGAGCAGCAGTTGTGCCATCGGGGCGTTTGAGATGAAAATTGTGGATGATGGTGAGCACCTTCAGGGTCTGTTGAGAGAACCCTCGGCCTGCATGATGCAGACGAGTCAGATAACCATTACGGCCTTCAACCGCCGACGAGGTGCGTTGATAATTATTGGCCATCCACCTGGCCCATTCAATCCAAGTTTGCCGTTCCTGGCTGGGAAGGGATTGGGTGAGGGGATGGGCCAGCAGTCGTTGGGCTGCATCCTCAGAAGCCTCCTGGTATCGGGCCTTCAATTGGGGATGTTGGGTTTTGTCTGTCTGCTGAAGCCAGTACACCCAGGGTAATAAGACAGTGAGCACCCAGTTTTGGATTTCCACCGAAGTGGTTTCCTGACTCAGTGCATGAGTCGCCCATCGCCACCAAGCATGGATGCCTTGAGCCATCTCTGGAATTTGTTTTTCAAAGTTGGCGATGGTTTGGCTGGCTTTCAGGCCGCCGTAGGTTTGTCCCAGCTGACGCAACTGCGCCAAGGGAGCGCTGAGTCGTTGGGTTGTCTGGCTATACAATTGCCACTCCTGAGTGGTGAAGTTGAAGGGATGAATCGCTAAGCTCAGCGCCTCAAGCGCCTCATGATATTGCTGTTGGGCTTGGGCTAATGTCGTTTGCTGGGCTAAAAGAACCGCTAAAGATTGTTCTAGCGCCAGCCGCTTAGCGGGAACGGTCGTGGCCGCGATTTTTTTCCGCAAGCTTTGAACTCGTTTGGCTAAGCGAGCGCTCTGGCGACCGATAGCGCTACCTATCGGTTGAGATAAGGCGTGCAGGGCATGAAACAGATCAGGGATACTGGCGCAGCCGAGACCCTCGACGGCTAACTTAATCAGCGCTTTAGCCCGATCACTCACCATGAAATGACAGCGCCACTCTGCCTGCTCCCACCACCCCTGAATCTGTTTCTGCCAAGTGTCGTAGCTGCGATCTTCACATTGAGCCTTGCTCAGTAGATATCCACTCGCCAGCTCGATTAACACTAAGACCGGCAGACCAAAGAACACTTCGTCTCCACCCACACAAATCCCTTTCCCTTTTGGCGGGCGGCAATGCTTTGCCTGGTTTGCTTCATAGGCTTCGATGACGATTTTCATTTGTTGTTTCAAGTTGTCTAACGAGCTGGGAGAACACCCCACATGAAGCCCTAATCGCATCGCTTTCAAAAACTGGGAGAGTTCTCCCACCCCAATGCCATGTTTGATGCCAAAGAAAAAGATGACGCCGCATACCAACAGTTTCAACCAAGCGCTTCCCGCTTCGGTTTCCCACCATACCGATTCGGGGTGCTGGTTGCGGCGGACGATAGCCTGTTGATGGCGATGGACACTGCTTTTCGGAATCCCCGTTGCTGCTGCAATGGTTTCTATCCCCTTTAGGGAGTTCTCTTTGAGGGCTTGGAAGACTTTTTCCCCGCGTTCACGTATAGTTGGATTCATCGTCCCCTGATTTTGGTTTGTAAGGGTACGATACATGGCTCTGGGCTTTGCCGCAGAGCTTTTTATATGTCTCTATTGATACACAATAGTCAACCGTTTAATTTCCCGCTTTATGGAATAAGCCGTAAATCGAGCACGTGGAGTGTATTCTGATAATTCTCCAGAAGCTGACGTATTAGATGCGGTCTTGGATGAGACAACAAAGATGTTTAATGTGCTATTAGTTATTTTGTCAATTCCTGTGGGTTTTGGTTCATTATTCTATTCTGCCATTGTGCTAACCGGAAAAACTCATCTGCCAGTATGGATGGCTGTTTTAAATCCTTACATGCTAATTGCATTTGCTACTTTCTCTCAAAAATTTCTTTCACCAATATTTGCTGGTTATTTAGTACCAATTCGGGTTTACATCGGTTTCATTCCTTTACTAACTATGACACTTGTCCACATGTGGAATGTACTATGAATTTCTCGACGAACTGCGGACATCACGCAGGTTCTGCACTAAAACCCATCCTAGGACATAATTGTCACTATTCAGTCATGACAGAGAAAACGGAGCCCAACATTCGCATGCAGTCGGACGGCCCCTATCACTTTTCGGTTTGTGTCTAACTCTACGGTTCGGCAAATATTACTGCTTCGCTCTGAAGTCAGTACGGGCCACCGCTGATGCCCGTATTAGGTCTACGAAATCACTCGATAAGAGAGCAACCTCAGATGACTAAGCTAGCTATTACCTCGGCAAGGATTGAGTGTGCATTTTACAGCCAGAAATCCTTGTGGGAACTGGATTGTTGTTTAGAACTTGTATTGCCGGGGTAATAGGTAACAAGGAGATAACTATGCAAAACATCTTCAGTTCCATTGCAGACAATTTGGACATATTTATCCCGATTCTACTCTTGTTGACTGGAGTCAGGCAAGAATCATCTGACTGCAAAAAAAGGACTACACCGTTGTAAATTCAGGCAATAGAAGAATATGTGCCCAGCGGTGTAGTCATGATAAAAACCATTATCCGCCCTAGTGATGCCTTAACCCTCTTTTTTTCGGAATTAGATCAACCCTTATCGAAACCTCAGCAACAGCATGTCATGCGAATCGTTGAGGGCTTGATTGTTGGACCAGGACGCAAAACCCTCAATCAGTTGTATGCTCACTGGGTTGACGCCCCTGACGCTAGTGCAGTGGCAGATTTCTTGCGGGTCAGTCCCTGGTCTGATGGCAGTCTCAATCAAATGGTCGCTGAGATGAGTCTGGGCGATATGATTGAGCGGGTAAAGCAGGATGGGATTCCCCCGCTGGTGTACGTCAGTTTCGATGATTCAACCACCGTCAAAGATAAGGATACCCATGCCTTAGAAGGAGTGGACTGGCAGCATGACCACAATGCCAGTGGTCGGGGCAGCGCCAAGTACAACAAAGGGATGGTGCATGTCAGTTGTCGAGTTGAAATTGGCGACTACAGCGTACCGTTTACCTATCGGATATATCTGCGGGAAAAAACGGTTCGCCAATTGAATCGGGTTCGTTCAAGGGAAGAACGGTTGCGATTCAGGACCAAATATCAGCTAACCCGGGAGATGCTTAAAGAGCTGCAACCGCTTTTGCCCAAGGCATGGAAGGTCTATGTTTTATTCGATAGCTGGTACGCCTCAGCCAAACTGATTAAGTTCATTCGGCGGCAGGGCGGACGATGGTTTTGTTTGGGCGCCATCAAGTCCAATCGCATTCTCGATGGCAAAAGTCTGAGTCAATGGAACAAAGACCTCAAGCACAAGCACTACGACTCAATCGAGTTGAAAACAGCTACAGGCTCAAAGAAAACATACCTGACGCGCACGATTACGGGCCGTTTGAATGATGTGCCTTTTGATGTCTGTGTGGTCATATCAAAGCGGAGCCCCCGGGATTCTCACCCGAAGTATTATGTGTGTACAGACACAACCTTGTCTGCGGTCAAAATACTGAAACGCTACTCAAAACGGTGGTCCATTGAAACTGATTATTGGTATCTAAAGCAATGTTTGGGATTGGGTGAGTTTCGCGTCCAGCATTATGAAGCGATTCACAAGTGGTATTCTCTGGTGCATTTTGCCTTACATTTTTTGTATTATCAACTGCGCCGTTCCAAAGAGAGTGACCTCCCTTTTACCTCTATTGCCCAGGTCATTGAACATCACCGTCAACATCATGCCCAAGCGCTATTGATCGCTGCGTGTGAACAAGCAATTGTTGATGGTAATACTGAGGGGGTAGTGAATCGCTTCATTCTACCGACTCGGATAGCAGCCTAATGGCTTGAGAACCATTAGCTGAATCTGAGTAACTGCTCTGAGCGCCAATGCTCAGGGTGGGTTGCCGCTTGCTTAAGTGGCAACAACAAGGAGCTGAAACTTGACCTATAATTGCCAAACTCCAGT
>JASJDH010000143.1 GCA_030065175.1 Leptolyngbyaceae cyanobacterium MO_188.B28
TTTTAACTCAAGAAACGAATTAGGCGACTTACAATAAATTTAATAAATATTTTAGATTACGTTTTACCAACTCACTTCTTAGAGAAGACTACAGGACTTCAAAGACTGATCCATATAGTGTTTATAAATCAAGCCAATACTTATTTGAATATCTGCATACAGACAGTTGAGATATCCGAAACTCATACTTTCCCTGTCCTTTTTTTTACTATTCAATTAGGAGATTGTTTCTCTAGAGAAAAGTTTCATTTAAGCTAAATCAATAATAGAGTTAGATAAAATCACCATAGCCTTGAGCCCTTACGGGCGTAAAAACCGAGGGAATTCGCATCATGTTTAATCGCCTAGTTACATGGCTTTTTGCCCCTGCCTTATTACAAGCTCAATTGCCAGTCTTAGCTAACTCACAACCAACCCCTAGTCTGAAGCTGACAATGCATGCCAAGCCATCTGTAGTTAGACTTGTGGCTAGTTGTACAGGGACATATTATGACAATCGCCGGTATTCGGGAAGACTTCGCCCATGGAGATCTGATAAAGCAGGATCAGGATTCTTTATTAGCCCTGACGGTTACATTGTGACAACTTCTGACATAGTTAAGCATGCAAAAGATAAGGATGAGTGCAAGCTTATCCTGAAAAGAAATATGATAGAAAGTTTAAGGATTGATGAGACTGAATACAATAGTCTAATCAACGAAGAAAAAATTGTGCTTGATGAAGAGTCGGTTGAAATCTACCGAGCAGTGATTTTGCCGAATGCTAGTAGCGATGAGAATGCAAAAGCGTTCCCTTTTCAGATAAAGGAGATTGACTCATCTAACAAGGATTTCCAAGAGGATTTCCAAAATGTTGCCATGATCAAGATTGCTGTTAGCAATGCACCTGCTTTGATATTTGCAGAAGACTATAATTTAGGGCTTCATGAACCTATTACGGTCATTGGATATCCTGAAGCAGATGATCTGAGCTTTCTATATGATGACACTTTTGATATACGATCCATTGTCGAAGCAACCTCTACACAAGGCTTAACTTCCAATCTTAATAAGGCTCGTTCAGATGGCTCACCTATTATACAGCTTGATGTACAGGTAGGCTCCGGCAGTGTAGGTAGTCCTGTCATCAATGATAAGGGGAATGTCATTGGCATGATTACACGTCAGAGTAATAATCTGACTGGGAGCTTTACCCCATATGCAATACCCACCAATACAATTCAGGAATTAGTCAGAAAGTCTGGTGCTTTAAATAAGCAGGGGGATACTGATCTCTTATATAGTGAGGGTTTGAAACTCTATTGGAAAAAAGATTTTGAAGGAGCTAAGAAACAATTTCAGGCAGTGACGTCTCTCTTCCCGTACCACTCTGAAGCCAATCGGTTAATTCACAGAAGTGATCAGGAAATTGCTAAGGAATTGCGCGATAATGATTATTTGCTTTGGTTAGTGATGACAGGTATTGCCATAGCTGCCCTTGGGGCAGCTTATCTGATCGTCAGGAGTAAGTCCCTTAAACCTGAATTTGCAGCCCAGCCAATCAGTAACTCATTTGAACCAGACAGCTTTCAAGTTCATTCTGAGCATAATCAGAGGCGAGAGGCTATACCCAGAATGATCACCAATATGTTCCGTCCGCCTACGATGGTGAGTACTCAAGCGTTCATCGAGTTGCAAAATCAGCAGGGCCAGGTGCGTCGGTTATATTTGCAGAACGAGCGGAATCAATTTGGGCGAGAGAGGGAGTGGTCAGACATTGAGATCCCAGATCAGGATTGGGAGGTGATTTCTAGACGTCAGGCAGTGATCGAAAAGGAAGGAGAAAACTATCGAATCTACGATGGAGATCACACAAGAACGACTAATGGAATTTTCCTAAACGGTAAGCGTATTGATCCCGAGGAAGGATATCTTCTGACCGATCAAGATCGACTGGAAATTGGCCAGGATACTCATAACCAGGTGATCCTTAGTTATTTCAATCCGATTAGCAGTCGGCCGGTGACTAGCAATTCGCAGATGAACTAGTGTCAAGACCGTTAGAGCGTCTGAGTCTCCTTAGTCAAACGCTCTAACGGTCCTAAGCGTTGCTTTACACGTTGGCCTCAGTTCTACTAACCGTTCCTAGGGCTTCAACTAAGCTGCGGACGACAGCTACCATGGCGAGTGGGTTATCCAGTTTATTGACAGCGGAGCCGACGCCAACGCCGGAGGCTCCGGCTGCGATCGCCATCGGCGCCGTCACATCCGACAACCCGGAAGCGCAGAGGACTGGGACAGAAACAGCGTGGGAAATGGCATGGGCGGCGGCGAGGGTGGGGGCTGCTTTTTCAATCAGACCCAACACGCCGGGGTGGGTTGGACTGCTGCTGGTCCCACCTTCGGTTTGGATAAAGTCAGCGCCTGCTTGCACGAGCGCTTCCGCCAACTGCACCTGTTCGTCTAGGGGCAGGATATGGGGAACGGTGACGGATAAAGGAATAGAGGGCAGCAGTTCCCGGGCATTTTGGGTTAATTCTAAGACTTCTGGCGCTTCAAACCGACGGCCTTGGGCGTAAAAAGCGTCAAAGTTGCCGATTTCAATCAGGTCAGCGCCCGCGGCGACGGGGGCCAGGAATTTTTCAGGCTCTACGGCGGAGACACAGATCGGCATTGCGGTAATCTGACGAGCTAGCCGCACTAGATCAGCATCGGCGGCAATATCTACAAAGGTGGCTCCGCCTTGGTCGGCGGCTTTCACCACTGCGGCGACGCGATCAGCGTCAAAGTTGGTTAAACCGCTGATAATTTTCAGCGCTTGTACTTGCTCTAAAGCCTTTTGGAGGTTGGGTTGAATGGTCATATATCTTTAAGTCTTTTCAGGTCTGACCTATTTTCCCACTCAAGTCCAAAACTCGATACCTACTTAATGCGAGAAATTTTCCCTGGGATAGAATTCAGAATCCAGAATGCAGGCGTCTTTTATCTTAAAACCAGAGAATCATCAGCAAGCAGCCTTACAGACTATATGGGCCCTGGCGGATGGCAAATTAGCTAAGGTGAGTTCCCTGGGTTCTTGAAGAATCCAGGGAACTGCGCTGCAAGTAGAGGATGATCAAGTTGGGGCCATTCGATCCTGAAGAGCGATCGCATTGGGTCTGACGAGCCTCACCTTTGTTGCCGAATAGAGGTTGAACCGTTATCCCCGGATGACCAAAATCTCTCGATGTCCGGGAGACATAGCCTGTTCCGTTGGCTCTAGATAAATGGGCAACTTAAACTCCGCTTGCGCATTGTAGAACTTTCCCCGTTCTCCCTTTGAAAAATCATATTCCGCTTTCATGCTTCAGCCTCCTGATCTTGGAGAATCTCTGCATGAGTCGCCTTTCGAGAGAGAATAGTCTATTTGCACCAAGAAATAGTCTGTTTGTACTAATCAATCTACATGCTGGGAGTGAAATGTATCAACTCATGCATTATTAGATGATGAGATCGCCCCCTCTTTATATAAGATTCTCCATTCTCAATTGGGGAATTCTGAGAAGTAAACCTTGATAGGTTTACTGTTAAACCGATTCATCAACCCTATAGTCCTGACGATACGATCACGCCCATACCCTTCTCTAACCGAGCCTCAATTTTCACCCTAATCCTATACTGCAAGGCCAGCAGAGCTGATGACTCCTCCCCGACGATCGCGGATCTACGTCTCTTCCCAAAACGTCCCTAACCGATGGTTAGCGGTCAATTTATCCGTTCTCTTCCCTGGATTAGGGCAGATTTACAGCGGCGCCGCTTGGAAAGGCGGATTGTTTGCGATCGCTGCCGCTTGTCTACTGCTGTACGCCACTTGGTCAATCTTCGATGCCGAAGGCGATACAGTCTTTGGGCTCTGGTCAATCGCCCTGATGATTAGCCTCTATCTCTTCAACGTTTTCGATACGCATCGCAACACTGACGATTCCCAAAAGCCGAACAATCCCTCTAAAAAACCCCTTCAAGACCCCTGGTATGCGGTTTTCCTGTCACAAATTCTGCCTGGGTTGGGGCAGTTGTATCTTCAGAAAACCATCATCGGTGGACTCTTCCTGATGGGTTGGATTGCGATCGCTCTCCTAGCAAAGGACTATTCTCGCTTGCTGCCCTTACCGCCTATCATTTGGGCCATTGCCTGCCGCCATGCTTATCACGTTCCAGACCAACCCCGCGCCTCCAGCGGTCAAGTGATTGGAGCCATTACCCTCGGCATTCTCCTGATCAGGCTCTCCTTCGGCTATATCCCTACCTGGATTGACCACTCCGTTGAGCAATTTATCGTCCCCAGCGATTCAATGTTGCCGACCTTGCAACGCAATGATCGGATGTTTGTTAGTCGAGGTCAGGATTATTCTCCTCAATCAAGCGATCTCATCGTCTTTCGAGCGCCAGAGGCCGCCCTTACTGAAACAGAAGATACAGCCAAATCAGACGCCTTCTTTGTTAAACGCATCATTGCGACACCAGGGCAAACGGTTCAGGTCACACAGGGGCAAGTGCTGATCAATCAGCGCCCTCTAACCGAACCGTATGTGCGACAAGCCGCCCTCTATGAATGGGGGCCCGAAACCATCCCTCCAGGGGATTATTTTGTCTTAGGCGATAACCGCAACCAAAGCTCTGATTCCCATATTTGGGGATTTTTGCCCAAATCAAACGTTGTCGGAAAAGCCTACAAGATTTATTGGCCGCCTGAGAGGGTGAGGTCTTTGGAAGAGGGTGAGGGTTGAGGGAGATGTGGATGGGGGAGATGGAGAGGATGGGGAAGATAGGGGGGCAGGGGGAGTAAAGGGGCAGGGGCAGGGGGAGTAAAGGGGCAGGGGTACAGGGAGAGTAGAGGAGGATGGAGGGTTTTGTTTCTTTGAGAGTTTTTTTAACTTATCAAATCTTGTTTGTGTAGGCTCGAAATCTAAAACCACATGCAATATTTTGTCCACTGTGAACCCCTTTGAGGGAAACTAGGGGCACTAGAGTTGTGGGAGAACTGAAGCTATGACAGAATTTTTAGATTTTTTAAGACATAAGTACGCCTACGTTGCGATTGGAGAATTCAAGCCAGGGACATTCGCTGAGGCTCGACAACTGTATGAAAAGGCAGTGTCGACGTATTCTGAGAGTTTCAAGGGGGCCTATCTTTTACAGGAGCCTGGAACTGATCGGGGGATTGCGATTATCCTCTGGGAAAATATTGAGGATATGGACGCCCACCATAATGAAATTTATGAAGCGGCCTTGAAAAAGATCTCTCACTTGTTTGAAAAACCGCCCATTACCACCTTCTATGAGGTTTGCAGTGAGATTGGCTTACCGGGTGAAGTCAAGCAGAAAGAGATGCATACAATTTCTTGAGAAGGCAGCTCAAGTCCCAAGGTTTTCCATCTCCTAAACACTGAATTCTGCTCCAGAGTTTCCTGGGTTAAGTGGATTTATGGACTAACCCGGAATGTCTGAACGATTGGGAGCCCGCAGTCTAACCATAAAAAATCCATCCATCTGGTGTCGGTGTGGCCAAACTTTTAGCCAACCTTCAGGATGGGTAAATTTGGTCATGGGCGATTCATCTGACGGAGGGTCAATACGCCAGGTGGGATGGTGGGTAAGGAAGTCCTGAATAACGGCTTCATTTTCGGCGGGATGGAGGGTGCAAGTGGCGTAGAATAGACAACCGCCAGGTTTGACCCAAGCGGCGGTTTGATGAAGCAATTCTTTTTGTAGTTGCGACAGATCTCGGACGGTCTCAGGGGTTTGCCGCCAGCGGGCGTCGGCATGGCGGTGTAAGGTGCCTAAGCCTGAGCAAGGGGCGTCGACGAGGACGCGATCCGCTTGCTGCTCAAATTGAGATAGCTCGCGGCTGTCGCCTACGCAGGTTTGAATACATGTCAGCTGAAGCCGTCGGGCGTTTTGGGTTAATTTTTTGAGACGGGATGGGGTGCGATCGCAGGCCCAAATCGTCCCACGATCCCTCATCAATTCAGCCAGGTGAGTCGTCTTACCCCCAGGAGCCGCACAGGCGTCAATGATCGTCTCGCCTGGTTGGGGATCCATCAGATACCCAACCCACTGGGCGCTGCTATCCTGTACACTCCACCAGCCCTGCTCATACCCTGGCAAGGCTGGAATAGCCCCCACTGGATGGTCGAGACGCAGGGCTTGGAGTAAGTTAGGCATACGACTCACAGCGATCCCAGCGGCTTGAAACGCCTCTTGGACTTCATCCAAGCTGGATTGGAGCGCATTGACCCGTAAATCAATCTTGGGCGGTTGATTAAACCATTGACACAGCTGTTCAGTCTCCTCCGCCCCCAAAGCATCTTGCCAAATTTGGACAATCCAGTCTGGGTAGCTGTGGCGCACTCCCAATCGAGCGACCGGATCTGTAGGCAAAATCAAAGGATCTCCGCTGGCGGGGAGATCATTAGCCATACCGCCAGCATCAGGCTCTGAGTGCTCCGTCAGGCGACTATATTGCCGCAATAGACCGTTGACAACCCCGGCCAATGGATAGAAACCGTTTTTCTTAGCCAGTTTTACCGAGGTATCCACAGCGGCGGAAGCCGGAATTTGATCCAAATATCGCAGTTGATAGAGACCGATATGCAGAATAATCCGTAAATCGGAGGGTTGCTGATGCGCCCGCTTTTTACCCAGTTGATCAATCAAAGCATCCAGAGTCCGTCGTCTCCGCACCCCGCCGTACACCAACTCAGTGGCGAGCCGACGCTCTTGGATATTGAGGTCTGCCTGGTTGAATAATCGATCTAGAACAACATCTGTAAAAGCGCCTTGATAAACCGAGCGCAGTGCGACAAAGGCAAGCTGTCGAGCATCGGTAATGACAGCTTGGTTCGGCTTATGTTTCCTCAAGGCAGATGGCAAATAAGGTTAAGGAACTCAACAATTAAAATTCAATTTTTCGAAGGCGTAAACAACAGAGTCGTCTCCGAAAGTTAATAGAAATTAGATATCAAGACCTGAATATACAAGACCTAAGATTTTCGGAAAATAAAAAAACTCGGTAATCAGTAGGCGGCAGACAGGGAAAAAGGAGAACCGCTTTATACGGATAAGCCGCCCTACACCCCGTCTACTTTATGCTGCCTACGTCCTACCTTCTAATCTATCGACTGCGGCGCTTTGGCTGATCTTGATCGCGACGTCGGCGATCTCGCCATTCGACAGCGGTCAAATAGAACACACTACCAGTTACCAAAAGCAGCAAGAGAATCGCTGCAAATGTCAATATAGTGTAAGCTTTCGCCTCAAAGACTGCACTCATAAGGAAGTACTTTCCAGTGCTTACAAACCGTTTCGACCCCAAACCACCAGACTAATGGAAAAGGTGAAAACCACTAATAGAGAAACCCAACCGAGCGTCAAGATATCCATAGACTGTGTTTAAAACCTAGGCTTGCTGATCAACTTCGTACTTTATCATACGGTAAAGATAGACCCGTTCCCTAACACCTTGTTCCCATACTAGCGGCTTTAACACCAAACCCTCAGCACTTGACCTTGAATCTGTTTACCTAACCAAGGGGTATTCCGAGCAAGGGATTTGAGGGTTTTGGGCTCAACGGTCCAGGAAGCCTGGGGATCAAACAGAATGAGTTCGGCGCGGTTGTCCGCCTGAATGCTAGGGGGAGATTGACCCAGGCATTGGGCGGCTTGGGTGCTGAGGCATTGCCAGAGCTGCAAGGGCGGCCAGTCTGACAAATCGACTAAGGTCCGCCAGAGGATGGGCAAAGCTAACTCGAGCCCAATGACGCCAGGTGGGGCTTGACTGAAGGCGACGGTCTTTTCTTCGTAAGTGTAGGGGCTGTGATCGAGGGCGATCGCGTCCAAAATACCTGTTTTTAAAGCTTCCACCAAAGCTTTTTGATCGGTCGGTTCGCCTAGGGGCGGATCCAACCGCAAATTGGGATCATATCCATGGAGATTGGCGGTGCTAAACAGGAGATGCATCCAGGTTGTACTGGCGGTGATGGGAAGCCCGTTAGCTTTGGCCTGCTGAATTAATTCAACGCTGCGGGCGGTCGATACCCGCATGATATGGACGGGGGTATTAATTTCGGCGATGCATTCCAGCAAAGACGCTAGAGCGGAGGTTTCCGCCATGGCTGGCGCACTGGGAAGGCCAAGCTGGAGAGCGTGATTCCCTTCTCTGGCGACACCGTCTCCCGCCAGGGAAAGATCGCAGGGCCAGAGCGCTATGGGTTTCGCCAAGGGCTGTAGATATTCAAGTAACCGTCGCACCAGCAAAGGATTCTGCAAGGGTTTGCCGTCTGTAAAGCCAACAGCTCCGGCGGCGGCGAGGTCATTCAGCTCTGTCAACTGTTCGCCCTGGGTTCCCAGGGTTAAGGCTCCCCAAGGGCAAAGTTGAGGCGTCAGGTGAGGGGCGCCGGTTGAAGATTGACCGTAGCGGGTAAATTGAGCCACGATGGCCGGGTCATCAATGGGGGGAGCGGTATTCGGCAAGACGCCCAGTCGGGTAAAGCCGCCTGCGATCGCAGCTTGAGTCAGAGACGTCAGGGTTTCGCGCGATTCAAATCCAGGTTCGCCAGAATGGCTGTAAAGGTCCACTAGCCCAGGCCCCAGGATTTTGCCTTGTCCCGGCAAAATTTCAGTCTGGCTGGGAATATCGGTTATTTGAGGCGCGATCGCGCGAATCCAACCGTCCACAATTAAGACATCCGCCACGTGATCGGCGGCGGAAATCGGATCGAGCACACGAACTTGCTGAATGAGATGACTAGGCATACCGGCGCGTTTGGAGACTAAGCGCTAACAGATGGATACGGGTGCAGACCGTTAGCAATGAATCCTAACCCGGCCACTAATATATTCTGTCACACCGCTAGCGATCCACTGACCCCATTACCACATCCACACTGGCCAGAATCGCAACAACATCCGCTAGCTTCACCCCTTTGAGCAATTGGGGCAAAATTTGCAAGTTATTAAAGTCGGCGGGGCGAATCTTCCAGCGCCAAGGAAATGAACTGTCATCACCGATGATGAAAATACCCATTTCGCCCCGGCCTGCTTCAATACGCACATAATGTTCGCCTTTAGGAATTTTAAAGGTGGGAGAAATTTTTTTGGCGATGAATTGATAGTCAAATTCATTCCACTGGGATTTTGGCCCCTCCGCCTTGCGTTTCGCCTCCAGGTTTTCATAGGGGCCGCCGGGTAATTGGTTGCAGGCTTGCCGCACAATTTTAAGCGACTCCTGCATCTCATTCATACGCACCAAGTACCGGGCGAAGCAGTCGCCTGCAGTTTCCCACTGCACCTCCCAATCAAAGTCGTCATAACATTCATAGTGGTCGACTTTGCGCAGGTCCCATTTCACACCGGAAGCGCGTAGCATAGGACCTGACAATCCCCAGTTAATGGCCTCTTCTCGACTGATGACGCCGATGCCTTCCAGCCGATGTCGAAAAATCGGATTGTCGGTCATCAAGTGATGGTATTCAGCCAACCGCGCGGGCATGTAATCGCAAAAGTCCAGGCACTTATCCACCCAGCCGTAGGGCAAATCAGCGGCGACGCCGCCAATTCGAAAGTAGTTATTGTTAATCAGACGCATGCCGGTGGCGGCTTCCCAGAGGTCGAGAATCAGTTCGCGATCGCGCATAGCATAGAAAAACAATGCCTGATTCCCCAAATCGGAGACAAAGGAAGGCCCCAGCCATAACAAGTGGTTGCAGATCCGCGTCAGCTCCAGCATGATGACGCGGATGTAGCTGGCCCGCTTGGGAACCTCGACATCAGCCAGTTGTTCCACAGCGTTGACGGTAATCGACTCGTTGAACATGCCGCCGTAGTAATCCCACCGACTGACGTAGGGGATGTACATGAGGGGGGTGCGGTTTTCGGCGATTTTCTCCATACCCCGGTGCAAATACCCAATGACGGGTTCGCAATCGATAACGTCTTCCCCATCTAAGGTGAGCAATAGTCGAAAGCAGCCATGCACGGAGGGATGATGAGGCCCCATGTTAATGGTCATGGGTTCTGTGCGAGTCTCAAGCAGGGTCATAGTCGTCGCCTCCTGAAGGGGGGGAGAAGAGGGTGATAGGAAATAAGGGCAGAGGTGAAAGGCGATGGAAGTGGAGGGGAGACGGGGTAGTTAGCAGTTAAGCAGCCTTGCAGTCTTGATCAATGACTGCAAGGCTGCTCACCGTCTGCCCTCCATCTATGAGCGAAAGGACACAGGATGTGCTAATCGAAATTATGTGCAGACAATCGGGAAGAACTCGGGAAGATTAACCATTGCATGATTTTGCAGCGCGGGTTAAGCAAGTCCACTCTTTAAAAGCGCAGTCAATCAATAGCAGCACAAATGGGATGAGGAATTTAAACCTTTGCTGTTTTTACGGATTGTTCAGTGAGGCATTTGAACCCTACCTGAATATCAATTGTTGTTATCTTTATAAGGTTGAAAATATTAGTAAATTGTGAATAGAGTGTGCGATTGCTAAGGGCCATACTTTACGGAGTTTGCAATAAGCACAACTGTAAATCACGCCAAATACAAAAATACTGACTACACCAATCATAGGTTGATAGATGTGGTATAAAGCAAAAATAAATGAGCTTATGATGACTGCATATGCGGAAGAATTCAATAGTTTTTCAAATCTTTGAATAAAGTAGCCTCTCATTACAAATTCTTCTGCAAAGCTATTTAGCAAAAGCCCAATTAGAAGCATCAGCATACCTATTGCAGTTTTAGGTTTTGTAAACAGCATATTTAGGCTCTCTGTATCAAGTGAGAGTACAACTTTAGGCATGAAAGCGTAAATAATGGCTGAGAAAAAGGATAAAAGTATATATGAAATGATAAATAGGGCGACACCCCAAATAAAATCTTTAGCCAATCGGATCCTTGGCAAGCCAAATTGTTTAAACGATCCTTCATTTCGATAGATAATGTAAAAGATTGGAATGATCACCGTAATGGATCGTGAAATCAGAAAGAATGATTGGTAGTTTTCTGGATAGTCTATTTTTAGTAATTCTGGATAAGCAACCATCATGGTTGCTCTATATAAATCGGGCAAAACACCAATAGATAAGACTGCAATTAACTCAATCCACAATTTATTATTTTCGATAAATTTATTCATGAGTTCCTTTGGAGGTTACTGAAATCGGCTTTCAACTTAAAGCGGGAAATTTTCCCATAGGGAAGAATACAGGAGTCAGGAGACAGAATCCAGTTCCCTACTGACTTCTGACTTCCATCCTCACTGGATTTTCCCGGCTTAAATTACACGCCCTGAAATTTAACTTGCAGTTGGAGAGAGATAATCGACCTTATAGGTAGTGTTCTAAACTAATGTTGACTGGAATATAGAGTACTTGACACACAACTGTCTAGTCTATGATTCTTTTATTTGAAAAAATAGCGGTTCTTGTAACAGTTCAGCATAAGCCATGGCCTTATCTTTCATCATTTGGTACTCATCCTGAATTCTCTGATATTGGCTATCAATCGAGAATTCATCGACTGACAGCAGCTTTGGGGCATATCCCAGAACCTGGTTGCCAATTAACACTTCCCGAATGCATTGAATATATAACTGCTGTAGTTCTTCCGCTTTCTTGAGTAAGGTCTTTATTTGCAGTAGGGCGCTGTTATACGTTCCCCGCTCCTCCGAATAAAACTGTGATGTCGCTACTAAATCAAGCATTTCGCTGATTTTGCGCTCCTGCTGCTTTAAATGCAAAATTTCTGGCTCGACAATTTGAATATGCTGTTTGATGAGAAACGTCAGCTCTTGAGCTGTTTTGAGGTTGACCCTCCCTTGATGGGTATTCTCTAAGCCTGGTATGCGGATGCAGCGAAGATCATGCCAGGAATAAATATAGAGAACGCCCCCTTCTGGAGTCAGCTTTGGAAAGACGACTCGAATTCTACGCTGCCCATTCACTTCACAAAAGATACCTAAATTGCCCAAGGGGAGATCGGGATAGCGAGACTCCGCCCCATCAACTTCTAAAACAACATTGCGCTTGATTCGCTTAATCTTTTGATTGGGATAGAGGGTAAAGTAATACACCCCGCCGATCAGGAGTAGAGTCAGTAAGATGCCCATGATCATCTAAAGCAGGTTTTGCCCTATGCAAAACTTCTATGTGCAAAACTTGAATTTAAAACAGTCCCTATTTCAAGTATCGCAAATCTAAACTGGGGCTCCAACTTAAAGCGGAGAGGGAATCTACAACACGCCAGAAATCCTTAACAAACTGAACTGAAAATCGATTTGAAAATTCTCGCCTTTCTATTCCAAGGTTTCATTTTGTCTCCACATAAGCGATGAGCCACATGGAAGCCCACCAGATACGCCGTCATCTGTGGGCTTACTCGAGGTAAGGGGACAGATGAAAGATCAGCGATATGCACGTTAGCGGCCCCAAAGACTTTACCCGTATTTTGGGGATGGGAAAGCCCTTTATCCAGGGCTGCTCCATAGAGACAGCCGCCAGCCAGATGTTGCTCTGTTAGCAAAAACTTTTTGCTATATGTCTTCACATAGGCATCAACTTGATCTTTCTCATAGGGAAGTCGGAGGAGTAATCGAAGCAAAAAACGCACCCATACATGGGGTTTCTCTCCCAAATCATTCAAGAAATCTATATGTTTCTTAATCATCTGCTGGGCGACCGTTTTATCTTGGTTGAAGCCCGTTTCCTCAACCTCAGCAAAAAAATTGAGGGTGATTCGTTTATGGTTGTCCTCGTACTGTCCTGAAACAGCAGGCTTGAACTTGATAATGGCGGTGATCAATTCTAATTCGTCATGCCAAGGTTCCCTCCTGAGCCAGTTTCCAATGCCCCAGAAAATACCAATGATGAAGTTCACAAGCTGAATCAACAGTCGGACGACATTCTTGACCACAACGAACAGCCACGGCCATTTGATGACGAACCGCTTCAGCCAGTTGGGTAGGAGCAAGGCCAAAAATAAGTGGGAGACTAAAAACAATAGCCGATCAAATTCTCCGGCAAAGAAATCAAAGGTGATCAGCGTTTCACTGCCTTGGGGTGTTTGCTCTTTATCTTTTTGCCCTTCAGAACCAGGTCGCCAAAATGAGGTGGCGAATATGGGAACGTAGTTGTCTTTGGGACTTGTTCTTATGCCTTTTTTCGGCAGATACAACCCCAGTGGGAGCAGGATATGGTCGTTGACTTGCTGTGAAATAGAGCCTTTCCCCAATTTGTCGCCATAGGGCATTAACAGCCGGGGGGTAGCCGCGCCCGCACATAAAACCAACTTGCCGTTTTCTTTGAGGGGAATGTCATAGGCTTCATTGGTTTCGAGATCCTTGACATGCACTGCGACACAACGGAGGGGGCAATCTTGATTGTCGACTTCAGTAAACTTGAGTTGCTCCACGCGGCAGCGGGTTTTGAGGGTGAGAGTGGGATAGGCCCAATCGACAATTGAGACGCCGCTATGGGTTCGCTGACCAAATTCATTGAACAGCGTCGGGAAGATGTGCAGTAGGTCAGCATCGAGATCGGGTTGGTTGGGGATATTTGCGATCGCATCCGCTACCAGCCTAAACCCCTTATTTTCCGCCGCCTTGAGCACGGATTTCGCTATGGGGGAAAGGTCATCAGCAGGGTCAGGCCGTTCGAATCGAGGATTGAGTCCTGCTTTGAGTTCATCCCAGTACTCGGGGCTTTGGCCAATGTGGTCGGCCAGCCATTGGGAGGACTCATGGATCATGGTGTAGTTGATGGAGCCGCCGCCACCCATGGTGCAAGCTCGCCCTGAAATAATAGGGATGTTTTCAGGGGTTAGCGCATTATGCAGTTTAAAGATTTTGCCCTCGGAAAAGGATTTTAGCCAATTGTATTGGTGGGCGATGTCACTACTGAAGAAAAAGTTCTGGCCTTCTTCGATGACAAGGATTTGCTCCTTGGGTTCGGAGTCTAAATAACGACTTAAAAAGCCACAAGCACCGTTGCCTGAACCAACTACGATCAGGTCGTATTCCACATCTTGCAGCTTATGTTGCTGTTTTTTCACCACTTCTCTCTTCTCCGCGTGATCACGTTATGTTCCAATCACTGACTGGAGTTGCAGGCGGTCTATCCAGTCAACAACGAATTTTGGGCAGTCGGCTTTTTTGCACAACTACGCATTTAACCCCGTAAATTCTGAAACCTGGGAAATGGCATTCAAGATGGCATCCGGGCGCGTCTGTGGAATCGAATGACTGGTGTCAGATAGTTGGATCAAAATGGCGTCGGGGATGACCTGGCTTAACGCAATCGAATTCGCTTCTGCATCAACGATTTGATCGGAATCCCCTGTCACAATCACTGTCGGTATTCTGATGTCCGCATAGCGGGGACTAAGGGCCTCAATGGCTGGGGTAATGGTTTGATTGTCTTCCGCCACGGCAGCGGTTTGACTAGGGCGTGTCCAAAGGGCTTGCGCGGTTCTCAAGTACTCCTCTGGGACGGAGTCTGGGGCGAATGCCCGAGTTAACACTTGTTCAACCAGTTTACCGCCCAGCGCCAAGGGGAGGATTAACCGAAAGATATCACCCAGGATAGGAATGGCTGCAATTTGTTCGAGTATGGGGTTCACTCCCTCCCCTCGCATTAACGTAACCGCAGCCAGCAGAACGATACCAGAGATGTCTTCGGGGTATTCCAGGGCGTAGGCCAACACCACAATCCCACTCCAGGAATGTCCTACGATAATTGGTTGTTCAATCCCGAGCTGTTGAAAGGCTCCGTGCAACAGGCGAGCCTGATCAATCGGAGTCGTTATTCCGTTGGCGGAACGGTCGCTATACGCATGACCGGGACGATCGAAGGCGTAAGCGCGATACTGAGGAGCGAGTCGATCTAAGGTCTTGAGTGCATAATCTTGAACAAACCCTGCATTCCCGTGCAACAAAACAACAGATTGACCTGTCCCTCGACAAAGATAATGCAACCGGATTCCCTCCACTGTGACGAATTCTCCTATGGCTGGAAAGGTCGCCTCTGCGTTCCGCACAGCTTGACGACTCGCCAAATATAGCCCTAGAAGGAGGAGGGCTAGAATCAAAAGGATGATTGCTAGAAGTGTCATCGCTACACCCCGCTGTTATGACGCTAAGATTCAAAATCACAGAACAGAGAGAAAGTAATTGAGGAGAACTCTGTCTAAATACCGTTGTTTGAATCATTTCAAGCTGATCACATTCATTTTATCTGGACTGCTGAGATTACCAGATATAAGTAGCTAAATTGAAAGCAATCGTCATCATACACCCCAATCTAGACTCCAGGTTGATTACATGACCAGGAGTTGCAAATCACTCCTCAACCCTGCCGCATGCCAACCTTATTGGACTCGAAGCTCCTTCCGGCGACCTTCTTGACCGGGACTTAGATAGCGCCATCAGCAAAATAAAACCGCACATCCCCAATATCACCTCAACAACGCTCGCCCAGATCAACGAATGAGTGGGTATTCCGTCAATGACCATGCTGGCGACTCTAGATAGGCCATAGGAAAGATACACAACAGTTGACAGTATCGTTGCAGTGAAGGTGAGTTGCGACATAAATGCGCCCGTTAGCATCAGAATGCCAATGGCGAATAGAGCAGTCGCAGGCGCTCGTATCTCACTGAGTAAGTTGATGTCGCCATTGATGGCGATATGATTTGCGGCGTAAAAGTCGACGGGCGATGTCAGAATCATGCTTGAGATCGCGATCGCAACTAAACCAGAAATGCATAATACAGCGGTTTGAAAAGGGGAGTTTTGCATGGCTCTAATATTTCTTTGATATGAACCTACGGGATGTGAAATCGCAGAAATGGGAGCGCAAAGCCGCGCTCCCATTTTTTTCTTATGTGGGTAATCCAGGTCGACTGCAAAGCGAGAGGGTGAATAACACCGCCGCTAAAAATCCGGCAAGGGTCCGAACATGGTTCCAAAACGTCCAATCGGTCAAGTACTTTACCCATAGCGTCGTCCCTTCAGCACTGTCAGGACTGACAATTGCCAGGGCGTCATTCAGGGGGATATTGCCTAAGACCGTTACGCCGATCGTCCCAATCAGGTAAAGTAAACTGCCTAATATCCAGTAAATGGCGCCTGGTTGATCCCATTGTCGTAGGGCGGAAATCGCCAGGAGTAGGCCAGCCGCAGCGGGGCCGAAAAATGCCGCCATGAACCACGGATTGATCACCGTAATATTGATAGATTGCATGGTGGCGATGCCGGGAGATGAGGGTTGCTGGGCCAGCGCTTGCATCACAAATGTCGAAAAGGCGAAGAAGATGCCTGCGCTCAATGCGCTGCCGATGGCTGCGAAAAGGATTAAAGGCAAGCGCAAATTTTGAACAATAGCCATAATGTCTCCTACAGATTTTCGTTGGTTGCAGTTGATTCACAAAGGGTTAGTACGACAAACTAGCCGCTTGGTGAAGATAGGAATCGTCGCCCAGCTGCTTCAAAATGAAGTCAGCCACATCTGCACGAGAAATTTTGAGTTGCGTAGTCTTATCGGAACCTGAAAAGCCATGTCGGTATTGCCCCGTGCGATCTCCCTCAACAAAGGCTCCTGGCCGCACAATTGTCCAATCCAGGCGACTCTGTTGAACATAGTCCTCTTGCCGCTCATGATCGGCGAATACGTTCCGTAAGATCAGGCCAAACATGACGTACTTCCAGTAGAAGTTCAAACTGCCCCAGCTATCTCCTGCTCCCAGGGTAGTTTGGCAGATAAACCGTCGGATGCCGGATTGCTCCATGGCCTGAACGATCTGCCGCGTTCCCTCTGACCGAACAGTCCCCGTTAGTTTTTGACCAGACCCAAGGGTGCAAACTACAGCATCCTGACCTTGGACCGCCTGTCTCACCGAGGGGGAATCCATCACATTTCCCTGTAAGCACTTAAAATTGGGGCGCCGGATATCCAGCTTCTCTGGATGGCGGGCAAAGGCTGTGACGGTATGTCCCTGCTCGAGCGCCTGTTCAACAACTTGCTGTCCAACACCGCCAGTGGCTCCAAAGATAAGTAGTTTCATGGGCTTCAGGTATGCTTTAATCAACAACACCTTCAGCTTACGGAAGCTGCTGAGTCTCAACTATCTAGTTCTTGCGTTACTTGTATAATCTTGCGGTCAGTTTCGAAATCGGGTGTTGACTTAGGCTGGGACGTTCTGACGGGGCAAGAAGGCAGGAGGCAGAAGGCAGGAGAGGCAGGAGTCAACAGGCATAACCTGTTTAGGGATCTGCAGAAAAAGGCAGTGGATGTCCCTATGGTGGATAGTGTGGCGCAATCGTCAGGTGACCGCCTTCCCATAAGCTTGAATTAACCCCAAACAAGCAAGGGAGAGC
>JASJDH010000144.1 GCA_030065175.1 Leptolyngbyaceae cyanobacterium MO_188.B28
TAGACTATTGAGAATGCCAGTCGCAAAGCAAAGTAGAATGAGCATCCAAATCACCATCCCAGGTAAAAAGGACAGCAGCCCAAAGCCTCTGAGCATCCAGACAACTGTTGTAATCGCCAATAAGGTCAAAAAAAGTTTGCTTCCAGGAGGTATGCGTGGCCCAAAAGGCATCGGTTTATCCTCTGATCAACGATGTGATTGGCATGTACACCCCTAGCATAAGGCGCACCTCTATCTTGGGATAATGTTGAAACACTGAAAAGGCTTTGAGGCGAGGGAACTGTTCACCGCTGATGACCAACTTCACCAAATATTTATAAATGTTTCAGAAACCAGGTACTTTTATAGAAGTTTCAACTTTAGCAAATGTTCTCCTGATGTTTCTACTGGTTTAGAAGGGGATAATACCCTTTAGAGAGAGAAGTTATTTATTGAGGAATGTGATTCCTGTGTAATGTATCCATTCCTGAGAGCAAGACGTAGGAAAGGAGATGAAGTCAATATGGCGACGAGTAATAATGCCGTGATCCCACCCAATCTGAGCAATCAAAGGGAGAATTTAATTGCATTGGGCGCCGATCGCACTGCACTGTTAAAGGGGGAAGTCCTATTAGAAACTCGCTCCCACTCCCTATGCGGCGGCGCAGTAACGGCTCAAATGTACTTACCGATGAAGCGATCGCAAGCCTGGGTCCAACTCACAAACTACTCTCGCTGGATCCATTATTTCCCTGATATTGTTCAGAGTGAGGTGTTAGACCAGAGCATCCGTAGCTCAAAACGCTGTCGTCGTCTGTACCAGGTGGCGAGGAAGGCATTTCTAATGTTTTCCGCCCAGGTAGAAATTTACCTAAAAGTTTTTGAGACCCTACATCAGCAAATTCAATTCCGGCTTGAACGGGGCGCCTTCTCTGATTTTGCCGCCGATCTGACCCTACAGGATTATGAAAAAGGAACCCTTTTAACTTACTCGGTACAGGCCACCCCACTGGTTCCTGTGCCGAGTTTTTTCATTCAGCAAGCCATTCAGCAAGATTTACCTGGCAATATGAAAAAGATGCGGCAAGTTATTTGCTCGTAATCTTAACCCTTGCTCCACCCCTGGCATGTTCAAAACCATCAGGAATAGCTTAATAATCGGGCTTGGCTATATGCTGTCCCCCCTATCATGGTGGAATGATCTATTCTTTAATCTACCGATCGCCTATGCTTTCGGTTACCTAGTGAGCTGGATCCGTCCGGACTGGTTCCTACCCTTCACAATATTGGGCTATTGGATATCCAATGTCCTCGGCATTGTGATGGTGCAGGTAGGCGTAACGGATATGGTCTTTTCAAACCGAGAGAAAGATATGAAAAAGGATCTCTGGATTGGCCTAGGCAGTTCAACCGCCTATACCATCCTGATTGTGGGTTTGTTCTATTTCCATATCCTGAAATTGCCAACGCTTTTAGCGATGGATTGAGAGAAGCAAGCTAAGTTGAGAGAAGGAAGAAGAAGCAAAACAAGGAAGGAGATTATTTATTAACTATAGCCAATGATCAGTAGAGTGAACATTGAGAATTGTTTATTGAGAATTGTTTACTGATCGGCGAGATCTCTCCTTCCTTAGCTCTCGACATTTAGCTCTCAACCCTTAACTCCCGACCATGGCGATTCAAACCCTAGAACTTGACGCGCGGCTTTATGGCTATCTGCAATCGATTTCTCTGCGAGAGCCTGCAGTCTTAATCCAACTACGTCAGGAGACGGCGCTGCATCCCATGGGGCGGATGCAGATTGCTCCAGAACAGGGACAGTTTATGGCCCTACTCGTTCAATTAATGGGGGCTAAGAAAACTCTAGAGGTGGGGGTATTCACTGGCTACAGCGCCTTGGCGACGGCCCTAGCCTTACCGCCAGACGGTAAAATAGTGGCGTGCGATGTGAGCGAAGAGTACACTGCGATCGCCCGTCGATACTGGCGTCAGGCAGGCGTCGCCGACAAGATTGACCTCCGCATCGGCCCCGCCCTAGAAACCTTAGATCATCTCTTAGCGACAGGGCAGGCCAATACCTTTGCCTTTGCCTTTATCGACGCCGATAAGCGTAACTACGACAACTATTATGAGCGCGCCCTGAAACTCGTGCGCCCCGGCGGACTGATCGCCATTGACAATGTCCTTTGGTCAGGGCGAGTAGCAGACCCTGAGGTTAAGGACAACCGCACCCAAGCCATTCGCGACTTAAACCAAAAGCTCCACCGGGATCCGCGCATTACCCTTAGCGTCGTTCCCATTGCTGATGGCCTGACCCTGGCCTTGAGAAGAGAATAGGGTCAATCTCCCAACTGAGCCTTCTCCAACTGCCGCCGCCGCTCTTCTTGGCGAAGGCGTTTTTCAGGCGTCAGAATGTGAAAACAATGGGGACAGGAAATCCCTGCTTCATAATGAGGTGAGATTTTGTCAGCCTCTGAAATGGGATGGCCGCAGCTGTGGCAAAGATTATATGTTCCAGGCTCCAGACGATGGCGAACCGCCACCCGCTGATCAAAGACAAAGCATTCGCCTTGCCAGAGGCTGTCGGCTTCAGGGATCTCTTCTAGATATTTGAGGATGCCGCCCTTGAGATGATAGACCGCTTCGAAGCCTTCAGTCAGCATGAAAGAAGAGGCTTTTTCGCAACGAATTCCCCCGGTGCAAAATAAAGCGACCTTCTTATGCTTCGTCGGATCCAGAGTCTTCCGCACATAGTCTGGAAATTGACGGAAAGACTGAATATTCGGATTCTGGGCGGATTGAAAGGTGCCAATATCAATCTCATACTGATTGCGGGCGTCAATCACAACCACCTCTGGATCTGAAATGATGCGGTTCCAATCCTCAGGGCTGACATAGACCCCCACTTGTGAGTTGGGATCCACCTCCGGTAACCCCATGGTCACAATTTCCTTTTTCAAGCGCACCTTCATGCGCTCAAAGGGCGGCTGCTCAGCGATGGATTCTTTCGGCTGCAGATCAGATAGGCGCGGATCTTGTTTAAGCCAAGCCAGGACCGAGTCAATGCCTGCGCGTGTACCGGCAATGGCGCCGTTGATGCCTTCTTGAGCTAGCAACAGGGTTCCTTTCACTCCCTCGGATTTGCAGTGAGCTAACAAGCGGGGCTGGATCTCAACGTAGTCGGGCAGATGAACAAATTTATAGAGCGTCGCAACAATCCAAGTCATTTCTTTATCAGGCGTCTCTGATGGAGATTTCTGGCTTTATAGAGAATTGGGTCTTATGGGGAATACATAGAGTCTACAGTCGATATTGACGATAGACATCGCTCGCCGCTCGATGAAGGAGGGAATGTCGATAAATTAGCGCGTCCAGATCCTCAGCATACCCGCCGCCAATGACGCAGGCGATGGGATATCGGGCCGCAATGCAGGTGCTGAGGACTTGCATTTCTCGACGAAAGAGGCCTGTGTCGGTGAGGGCGAGTTTGCCTAAGCGATCGCCAATGTGGGTGTCCACCCCGGCGTCGTACAGCACTAAATCAGGGTTTAATTGGCTCAGTAGATCTGGTAAATGCGCCGCCAGGGTTTGAAGATAGGCGTCGTCCTCCATGCCTGCGGGAAGTGGAATATCCAGGTCGCTCTGTTGCTTAGCGCTGGGAAAATTCACGGCGCAGTGCATGGAAAAGGTGAAGACATCGGGGTCGTCTTGAAAAATACAGGCGGTGCCGTCTCCTTGATGGACGTCCAGATCCACAATCAAAACGGTTTGAATCAGGCCTGCTCGTTGCAAAACTCGGACTGAGATCGCCAGGTCATTAAAAATACAGAATCCAGACCCATAGGTTGGAAACGCGTGGTGAGTGCCCCCAGCAGTATTGCAAGCCACCCCCTGTTCAAGCGCCAACTTTGCCGTCAAGATCGTACCGCCAACAGCCATCCGAGTGCGCTGCACCAGCGCAGGGCTCCAGGGCAAACCAATGCGACGCTGAGCCTTGCTATCCAGTCCCCCCTGACAGTATGCGTTCACATAATCAGACGCATGAACCTGTTCAACCCAAGCCAGAGTCGGCAGAGTCGGCTGATGAATCTGATTGATAGACGCCACTCCATCGCCAACCAGTCGGTCGTAAAGACCGCCAAACTTCGCCATTGGAAAGCGATGGCCCGCGGGTAAGGGGGCGACATAGTCAGGATGATAGACAATGGGCAGGTCGGGCAAAGTTGAGGCTCCCCATCAAAGCCATGAGGACAGAGATTTCTGCTGTCGCAGATCGAGCTGATGAGCCAGACTGCCATCCGGCCAATCAAGGGAACTAACTTCGGTCGGAGGGACAACAGAGGGAACAACCGAGTCAGAATCCGGCGGGGGAGACGCCGTTGGGTGAGCGTTTGGGGTCTGGCCGGGAAGCCGCTGCATTTTGCCCTCTGGCTGCGAGGAAGAGGGAGTGGAGGCGAGATAAGGCTTAAGCTTTAAGGTTCTGGGGGTCAGTCCATTAGACTTAACCGGCTGAGGCTGTCGCAGTTTTTTGACTGGAGCGGAAGGCGGTGCGTTCAGGACCTTATCAATCACCCAACACCCTGATGCGCAAATCAGGGCCAGGGTCGCCAGGGACCACACTGGAATGCTGGGACCTGAATCATTGTTCTCCTCATTTGCATCAACCAGAAGAGAGTCAGCGACCTTAGGATCGTCGGTCGATCTCAGTTCATTCTCCGCTAGATGGGATAGTTGACGCTCTTGATCGGCTTCTGTAGAAGCAGACCGTTGGATGCGGGATAGGCGGGCTTGTTCTAACGGATTCATTCTGGGCAGGGGTTTTATTTCTGGATTGAGGAGGCCGCCAAAGGCGATCACCGCAATTAATACCAGCAACATCCACATTCCGCCCACCATAAGGAGCGGTTGAGCCAAAAATAAACTCAGCCAGAATCCTCGCTTCGCAGGGTCAGAATCGCCAGCGCTAATTTCCCCGCCAGTAAATAGATTAGGGTCTTCGTAGGGTGGTTGCCCCGGGTGTTGTCTGGCCATAGCCGATACTTGTCATTACCATACTCTGCCTGTTTCAGGGACTATGGGCAATTGTAGGCGCTTCCCGACGAGATTTCCACATTTGGCGGTAATTACTGCAATCCCAACGCCGGAATATATTCCTGAGGATTGCGGGCAACCCAGCCCAGGTCAGAATTAGAGCGGACCTCAAAGTATAGATAGGAATTTGCGCTAGTCTCTCCTGCCGCGATGACGCCAAGTTGAATCCCTTGGCGAACAGATTGCCCCACAGTAACCGATAGATTAATCAGATTGGCGTAACGGGTTTGCAGACCTTGGCGATGATTAATCACAACCAGATTGCCATAGCCATCCTGTTGACCAGCAAATGCAACAACGCCGTCATCCACCGCCAGAACGGGCGTGTTAGCGGCGCTTGCTAGGGCGATGCCGCTGTTAAACACCAACTCATCACGGGAAGGGTGAGGATGCCAGCCGTAATTTGAAACGATGGGCGCCGTCTCAGGCAGAGGATAGCCTTGAAACCTCGGGGGTGCGGGTGAGGGCGAGTCAGCGCCGGTTCCAGCAGCGGTGAACCCCGGAAACCAGTTCACCCCAGGAATAAAGATCTTGGGAGGGACGGTCGCCTGACAGCCATTGATTTCAAATAAGACATCCGCGCGCACATTATAGGCTTCAGCCACCTGCCGCCAAGTCTGTCCGGGCTGGACGTCCACTTGAATTCCGTTGAAGGGAGGAATGACAATTTCCGCCCCGATGGGGACATCCCCCTGGCGCAGGGACGGATTCATCCCCTGGAGGGTGACAGGGAGCACTCCATATCGCTGAGCGACGGTCTCAAGGGTGTCTCCAGTTTCAAGGGTGTAATTGACCAGTTGGGATAAGGCGGGGGGGGGACAGATTGACGCTTCTGCCAATTCAACGCCTCGTAAATAGGCGTCTTCACCTGTCCCTGGATTCATCCATAATCCCACTCCAACCGCCGCCGCACCGATGAACTTTGGTAATAATCCCATCATTTTCTAGATAGAGTAAGGAAATTACTTCAGGGGTTAATCCAGTTTGGAGGCTGATCCACTAAACCTGGGAAACTTCCCCTGAGAAGGAATACAGGAGTTGGGAGGCGGAATCCGGTCCTAACGAACATATATGTAACATATGTGTAACATAATGCTGTAGTTATACATCCATTATTCTTAGCAAATGCCTTAGCAATTACGGGGGACAAATGAATTTGGACATTCGGAGAAAGTCCTCCCCATTCCTTAGGAGATTGTTTAGGTAAATTCGCTAAAGTATAGTCATCCGATTAAGACTCAAAACTCCAGTTCGTCTTCACCACGAGGAAAATGTCATGAGCCTCTCTCCCAAGCATGTGGGATTTTACGCTGTATTACTGGCGGCAGGGTGTGGTACAGGGTGGTTTGGTCATCATTACTTTCTACAAAACGTCTCTCCCGAGCAACCCGAGCAACTAGAAGTAAAGCCCATCCCAAAGCCTCAGGCAGTGACAACTTCTTTGCAATCTGTGGTGGAGACCACAAATCAATTTGCGCCTCCCTCAACGGTATTGGCGCAAACGAATCCTAACTTTATTGCTGAAGCGGTGGAGCAAGTCGGCTCCGCAGTGGTGCGAATTGACGCCGCCCGTTCAGTGCCCTCAGATATTCCTGAAGCCTTCCAGCATCCTTTATTCAAGCGTTTCTTTGGGGAGGAAGAACCTCCAGCCCCATTTCCCGAACATCTTGAAAAGGGGACGGGTTCAGGGTTTATCATCAGTTCGGATGGTAAGTTAATTACCAATGCCCATGTGGTAGAGGGCGCCGACATCGTTACCATTACCCTCACAGATAGTCGGACATTTGAGGGAGAAGTTTTAGGATCCGATCCGATTACCGATGTTGCGGTGATAAAAATTGACGCCTCTGACTTACCTACGGTTTCTTTAGGCAGTACTGAAAATCTTTCTCCGGGACAATGGGCGATCGCGATTGGCAACCCCCTAGGACTGGATAATACGGTAACCGCAGGCATCATTAGCGCCATTGGCCGCACCAGCTCTCAAGTCGGCGTACCGGATAAGCGGGTTCGATTTATTCAGACCGACGCCGCCATTAATCCAGGGAATTCTGGCGGACCCTTAATCAACGATCAGGGTGAAGTAATCGGCATGAACACCGCTATTCGCGCCAATGCTCAGGGCCTCGGGTTCGCCATTCCGATTGAGACGGTAAAACGAATTGCCGATCAACTTTTCGACACAGGGGAGGTTCAGCATCCCTATTTAGGCATCCAAATGGTTAATTTGACGCCAGAGATGCGAGACCGGATTAATCGGGATCGGGATCTGAATCTCAAGGTCACCCAGGATCAAGGGGTGATCATTATCCGAGTGATGGAGGGAGCCCCTGCGGAAAAAGCTGGGCTTAAGCAGGGGGATATTATCAACAAAATTGCTGGAGCCCCCGTTAAAGATGCTACGGAGGTTCAAACCCAGGTTGAAGCCAGCACCATTGGTAAAGTTCTCAAAGTGGAAGTCAATCGCAATGGCTCCAAAGAGACATTAGAAGTATTGCCCACCGCCTTACCTAAAGAACTTCAAGAATAGGGGAAAGGAATTATAACCCGCCGCCATCTGGCCGTTTGTATGCACAGAGGGCGCATATGAGATGGCTAAAATATGTTTAGACCATTATGATAGTCAAACATCCTAATTAACAGTATTAGAAGTTGCCGCTAACGTGATGTGCAACATGGAAAAATTAGATATACCAAGTTTTTAGGAGTGCATCGCGTAACGATGCGTAACTCTAAATTCTAAATAAAATTTAGAGACGGCGAGGTTCGACGTCTCTAAACATTCACAGCAAGGCTGATTAGTCTGGTTCTTCGCTGCTGGCATCCAGACCTAAAGAGAGAGAACTTGATAAAGTATCCTCAAGCTCCATCCGTTGTTCCATCTGGCGCAGGAAGTAGCCAGTCATCATTGCTGAGGCTAACAATCCGGCTAAATTTTCCCGATCAGTTGTTACTTGGACGTTGAAGCCTTCTGAAGGCAGAACACCCACTAGCCCCTGAACATTTTGAGAAATGATCTGCTTGATCTCGGAGCTGACGGATTGAGCGACTCGGGTTAAAACCTCAGGAGGCTGGTGCTGAAGATATTTCAACAGCTGATTAGCCTGCGTGCTTTCCGCATTGATGCTCATGAAATCGGCGTTTTCAGGGTTAAAGACCATAAATAAAGAAGCTCTGGAAAACAGCTTTTTCCTACCTCAAATCCTTAATAGGATTTGATCTATTCTGACACCTAAACTAAGTCTTTGCCAGGAAGTGAAGATTCTCCACTATTGAGGACTATGATTTAAAGTATCTTAGTGATTTAATGAAAGTTTAACAAAATTAATTGGCATTCGGCATACGCCTCTATAAATCTGGATCTTTTGCTAAATCTGAGATTTCATCTGAATCTGGGATTTCATCCGAATCGGGAGCTTCCCCTAACTCTGAGACTTTATCAATATCAATAGCTTTATCATCAGTCGCTATATCCAGATTACCCTGCACTGCCTCATCCTTTTGTGAAGGAGTGGGCAGCTTGATTTGCGGTAATTTGTCGATTTGGAAATGTTTATAGAATTCATCCGTTACCTGAAGCCAGAAGGAACGGCCATCGGACTGGCGGCGTTTCCGAACAAAGCCTAAGCGAACCAACTCTGGGACATGTTGATAGGCTCCAGACCCGCGCAATTCAACCAATTCTGTTTGGGCGATGGGGCCTTTGAGGGCGATCGCCGCCAAGGTTCGTAACGCCCCCACCCCAAGATCCAAAGGAATTAAGACATCCACCAGGTGCTTAAACGCATTTTTCAGTTGCAGACTATATCCCTCAGGCGTTTCAACGATTTCTAAGGCGCCGTCTCGGTGGGCGTAGTCGGTCATTAACTCAATTAAGCCCTCTTCCGCCTGCTTGCGATCGCACCCGGCGTATTCCGCCAGCTTCGCCAGCGACAGCGGTTGACCCTTGAGATAAAGAATGGCTTCAATCTTACTCGCAAAACGCGGCATGGGCGAAATCAAGCTTAAAACAAACAGTTTTCTGACTTAACTCTAAAGTACGCCCATTCTCAATCAAGGTTCCGTCCGGTGAGTTCTACAAAAATATCTTCCAAGTTAGAGGATCGAGTCATCATACCGGTTTTATCGGATTGCTGATCTAGGTAATCGTTGGCTTCTTTAAGGGTAGAGAAGAAAGTATAGTCCCAGCGATCCCCTTTTTTCTTCATCACAATACCTTCCCCATGCTTGCGCCGTAACTCTATGAGGGTTCCCATCTCAATCAATCGGCCCCGATCCATCACGCCAATGCGATCGCACAAATATTCAGCTTCTTCCATGTAGTGGGTTGTCAGTAACATCGTCATGCCTTGCTGCTGATTCAACCCTCTAATGATTTCCCATAGGCGGCGACGGGTTTGGGGATCAAGACCCACTGTAGGTTCGTCCAAGAATAAGATTTTGGGATTGTGCAATAATGCCCGAGCAATTTGAAGTCGCCGTTTCATTCCGCCAGATAGGGTCTTCACCTTATCATTTCGACGATCTGCTAATTCTACAAATTCTAACCAACGGCCAATCTCATGCTGGCGTTGAGGATTTGGAATATGGTGCATCCGCCCATGGAACTCCATATTTTCCCAAACAGAGAGGTCTCCATCCACACTGATTTGCTGAAGCACAACGCCAATTTGCCGCCTAACTTGAAGTTGCTGGCGATTGACATCATAGCCCGCCACCACAATATCTCCCTGGGTGGCCTGAGTCAGCGTCGTTAACATCCGAATGGTGGTGGACTTTCCGGCGCCATTCGGGCCAAGGAGTCCAAAGATTTCTCCTGGCTGAATTGTCAGAGACAGGTCATTAACTACTGGAACATTGCTATAGACCTTATGAACGTTTTGCAGGGAAACTGCAGTAGACATGGTATATATGTATTAATCTATAACATTATACTTGTACGAACCCTGAAATTTTAAGGTATTACGGGGATTAGACGTAAACCAAAATGGTTTGAGGGAGTAAGGGAGCCCCATGAGAGCCGAAACAAAAAATCAAGTCCTCTACATTCACCCTGACGATGTTCCCCCTTACAAGAAAAAGGGCTCGATGGTGAGGAACACCTACTTTTGGGCCCTACGCTCCATTGCAGATCGGTCTAACCTGGGACGGGCTTGGGAATTTGAGGAAGGAGTTTGGTTGGCTTTGGTGAGGATGCTGACATCCTTTGCAGAATCTGGTTACTTAGCCTATCGGGAAACCATTTTGGAGTTTCCCCCCGAGGCTGTGATTCCTTCCGCCATCAAACCAATCTCGACCTGGTGTGAACTCAACCAGGGAGACGCAGGTTTGTTGGAGAAATGATGCGCTTCTCACTCTAAGTGGAGATAAGCGTCCTAACGATTAGGCCCCTTAAGCGCTTTGTCCTGATTGAAGTAGAAACAGTCGTAGCTCAATTCAATAGAAAAGGGTGAGCAGTGCTCACCCCAATTACCTGAGTATTCTGACAACTGATTAGTCACTAACTAGAAGACGCAGGAACGTCAACGGAGACTAACTGATTGCAGAGAAGCAAATGACAAATGAATCAACACACCAGAAAAAAGACGCTTACATCAAACCGAGTTGAGAAAGGATTCCTTGGCCAGTCAACAGTTCAGTCGCTAGACCAATGACAAAACCCAACATGGCCAAGCGACCATTCCAGTTTTCTGCAAAGTTGGTGAAACCGAATTTAGATTGATCTTGAGTCATGACTTAAACCTCGCTAACTTACGTCTTCGGAACAGAGTCAAGCGCCTATACATAAATCTTAATAACTTAATTTTGGATGTGCAACCTGAATTTTTGAGCCAAGACTAAAAAATATCTGAGTTCTTTGACAAGATTTCTAAAAACAACACTGCCGCCTTAGCCTTAGAGGGCTTTGGCGGCAGACTATACAGCGGTCAGCAGACAATTATCGTCAAGTGAACCCAGTTAATTTTGAGGACTGTGGTTTGATTCCTGATTTTACGCGAATGACCTAAGCCTGGCTCTCTTAAGGAGAATAGAAGTATTCAGGACTGGTTTTTTCTGTTATTCCGACGAAGGTGGAAACCTGTAGGGAAGTCTCGTAATTTCTACAATTAGGTCCCATCTCAAGCGCCTAAGAGTTCTGCAGCGCCTGATCTTCCGTAGACATCGCCATCGCTGCTTGGCGTTCTTTATCCAACCTACGTTTTTTGGCGTAAAGCTGGATCGTAGCCGCCATCAGAACGACTAGCCCTACAATCAGCCAGGTCGCTGCGCTGGTGGGGAAGCTATTTTTGAATACAGCAAGTAGGACGATTGTCACCAACAGAAGGGTCGGAGCCTCATTCAACGCTCTCAGCTGTTGCCCCGTCCATTGGCACTCATCTTTTTCCAATTTCTTCATCAGGCGAACGCAGTAAAAGTGATAGCCCAAGAGGAGGGCCACCAGTCCAAGTTTGATGTGCATCCAACGGTCGTGCAATACTTCCGGTTCTTGGGTAAGGAGCCCCGCCGCCATAGCCACGGTGACGATCATGCCTGGGGTGGTGATGATGTTAAGCAAGCGCTTTTCCATCAACTGATACTGATTTTTTAGAATGCTTTGGGCCGGTTCCGGTTCTGCTTTTGCTTCTGCGTGATAGATGAAAAGACGGACCAGATAGAACAAGCCCGCAAACCAGACGACAACGCCGATAATGTGAAATGCTTTGAACCAGTAGTAAGCCATATCCAAACTTGAGCATATTAAGGCAGCTGGGATCCATTCTGCGGTAGTCCTTCACCATTTTGAAGCCAACTCGAACGGATCTTAATGTTTAAAGGAGACCAAGCACGTCTGGAGGACTTACGCCTCTGACAAAACAAATGGTAATCCTGAATAGTCGTCAAGTTTGAGATCGCTCTACCTATGCAAGTTGAATGGCAAGTCGCCAAAACCTACGAAGACATCCAATATCACAAAGCTGACGGTATTGCCAAAATTACCATTAACCGTCCCCATAAACGCAATGCCTTCCGCCCCAAAACGGTGTTTGAACTCTATGACGCCTTTTCAAATGCACGGGAAGATAGCCGGATTGGGGTTGTTCTGCTAACTGGGGCGGGTCCGCACACCGATGGGAAATACGCCTTTTGCTCAGGCGGAGATCAAAGCGTCCGAGGCAAGGCAGGATATGTCGGGGAAGATGGCGTGCCTCGACTCAATGTCCTAGACCTGCAGCGATTGATCCGGTCAATGCCTAAAGTGGTCATTGCCCTGGTGGCGGGTTACGCCATCGGCGGCGGCCATGTTCTCCATGTCGTATGCGACCTGACCATCGCCGCCGATAATGCCATTTTTGGGCAAACTGGCCCGAAGGTCGGTAGTTTTGATGGCGGATTTGGAGCGAGTTATTTGGCCCGTATCGTGGGTCAAAAGAAGGCCCGCGAAATTTGGTACCTTTGCCGCCAATATGACGCTCAACAGGCCTTAGAGATGGGACTGGTCAACTGTATTACCCCCGTTGACCAATTGGAATCTGAAGGCGTCAAATGGGCGCAGGAGATTTTGGCCAAGAGTCCAATCGCCATCCGTTGCCTGAAAGCAGCCTTTAATGCGGATTGCGATGGGCAAGCAGGCATTCAAGAATTAGCCGGCAACGCTACGCTGCTCTACTACCTGACTGAAGAAGGAAGCGAAGGCAAGCAAGCCTTCCTGGAAAAGCGCTCCCCCAACTTCCGCCAGTATCCCTGGCTGCCTTAGTGAGAAAGATAGAAAAAGACGCCTTGCTCATGCATAGGCGTCTTTCCAAGTCGCATGAAGATTTCGGGATTTAATTCAGCTAGCCGCTTACTCCTCAAGCAGATTCAGGAACACCAGACAATCTATTTTTTCGAAATTAATTCAGACTCAATTTAGAAAAAAAGGAATTCAAAAAACTAAGTTTCAAAACTGAATTACAGGGTTTACAAAGAACTCAATTTGCGTGATTAGGAGTCGGGGATCAAAAACTGAATGATTAAAATCCTTATCTCAAAGTAGGCGCACAGCTATCATCAATGATCTCAAGATCTTCCTCAGGCAACCTGAGCATCTCCTGCGACCATAGGCTGATCCCCTCTACTCTTTGAAGAGGGGTTATAAAGGGTGAGATCGCTAATGAGCAAGTTTTCCATTCGCTTTGAACGTGAACATTGAGTTGGCTACAATGCCCACCTCTTCTCCCTTCTGGGGTATAAAAGCCACAGTTGCGGCAGTGGGAAATTCCTAATTTTACAATTCTCATAAGAGAGTTCCATCAGTCATCACCTCCGACATTTTGAAGGAAATTCAGAATTCATCCAAATAATCTGAAACCACTCCAAACCACTGAGTCCAAAGGTGTTTGACCCCTCCCAACCGGGAGTCTCTTTTTATGTTTTTTTTATATTTCCGTTAAAATCAGATACATTTCGATATATATCCCTGAAATCTTATGGAGTACGCCTTTTTGAAAAACGGGGATCGCTGCGGAAATGATTTAAAAGTGCTTTACGGAAGGGGAATATCACCCAAATTCTAAGGGTAAATTTTGCCTTTTTAGTTATTATTTTTGGCTCAGAGAAAGCGAGATTTTATAATAATTTTGGCCATCTAATTCAGGTATTTCACTTGCTTACAGCAGGTTTATAACTTAAAGCGGGAAACTTTTCATAAGGGGGAATACAGGAGTCAGGAGTCAGAATTCAGCTCCTGTCCAATTTCTGTATTCTTTATTCTCCTGAGGAACAAAATCTAATTCCGCTTCAAAATGACTGATCGTCTCTCAAAGGGCGACAATTTTGGTTTTTTCGTGTCTAACGCGCATTCCCAATGTCCGTAGGGAGCTGTATTCCTTCTCCTTAGGATTGCGCCGACTTAAATGACACGCCCTGACAGCACAAATAGCACAGACAAACTACCGCTTGTAGCGTTTCCGGATTGAGTTCAATCCCCCTCGAACTTGGCTTGTACTAGCCGTAATATCCTCAGATTTAGACTGAATTCAATGGGATCGAGAACCGCTATAAGTTCTCTGGCTTAAGTTCTCTGGGCGGACACGAGCAGCGACAACCCATTCGATCGTTACCATCGTTTTGCCGCACAAATGGCGCAGACAGACCATCGCTTAAGTTCCCCGGGCGGACACGAGCAGCGACAACTGGGACAAACGGGGTGATTTAAAGCCCGAGTTTGAACCCGATTGGCCCATTGCTGAAACGCTTCCATTGGATTTTGGTTTTCGGCTCCTGATGGGGGGGCGGATTTAAGGGCAGAGCCCTGTCCATGTGTCCAGCTGGGATGGTCTCGCCATAGCCGATTTTGTTCAAGCTCGCTGAGATTGGTCTGACTATGGGGCGATTTACGCCATTGGGCCGTGGAAAACCGAATGTCTGTGAGCGCTATAGACGCGTGGGCATTCAACTTCTCAAGAATCTGACGGCGTTCAAAGGTTAGGGTTTGCGCCCAAGCTGAACTGGCGGCCGCAACCTGAAGAATGTGTCGGTGTATTCCGACAGGTCTAGTTTGTCTGGCGACGGCGTAGCCAACGGCTTTGGGCCAAATCTCGACAATTCGACGGAATTGGCGCCGCGATCGCCAATTTTCCTGCTTCTCAATATTGGTCAAGACATGGTTCAGCGGCTGCAGAGACATAGGACGATTAATTTTGAGTCTTAAAGTTTGAACATATTCATAGAATGTCGCCAACCTACCCTCAAACAGATGACGAATCAGCCGCACACCTTTTTTCCGACTCATTCGAATTTCGAGTTTAGGGCTTGCATTTAAAATCTTTAGCAGTATATTGGGATATCTCAAATTGATTGACTTAGTGTACTCTAAGCTTTGCATTCGCCTTGATGGCTATATGCAAGGAGCGCAGGTCGTTTTATTCGTCAATTTAGCTACATCGGCTGTGGTTTTAATTGCGTGTATCCCGTGACATTAGTAGGAGGACTGTGAGATGAGACAACCCACCTCAAGTGAAGCTTCCCCTCAAAGTCCTGATTTATTTATTTTGAAGCCGACCTTAAGCAGCGCCCTAAGCAGTTTAAATGTCCATTTAGAGGAAGAATTGGCGCGATATCGACGTCAGCGGCAAGGTCGACCAGTTCCCCCTTCGCAAACTTCGAAAACCATTAAACCCAGCCGCAAACCTCTAGATTTGATCGCGGTTAAAGCGGAAACCACCCCGCAAAAGTCAGCGCCCGCAGCTCCCTCAAACCAAACGCCTAGAGGCGCTGTGACGCCGCCGCCGCCGCCGCCCAACCCTTTTTTGCATAAATCGGGATCGAGCGTCCCACAGAATTCGAAAGTCGCCGCCGCCCAATCTGCGGAATCCCACAGCCCCATCGAAGCTGCTGGGGCATTAGCTGTAATGGCTAAGAAAGTTTCGCCCAAAACCGCCTCGCCATATGCTTTAGCGCCGAATCCGGATAAGCAGGGCGACCCAGATGACTATCTAGAGTCATCTGAAGAATTGATCAAGAGCATCGCGGATAGGTTGAAACCAAAGTCAAAAGCTGCTCAGCCTGCTCAGTCCCAATTTGGTTGGTCTGGCAGGCTTGCTACACCGACGAATGTAGGTTCCTTCCTTTTGCTATTGGTTATTAGCGCCGGGCTAGGATATGTGGGCACCAATCCAGAGGCGGTCAGTCATCTATTCGGACGATTTTGGACAGACGCTTCCGCTCCTGACCAACCGATTGAATCATCAGCTGACTCAATTGCGGGTCTATCCGGGAAAGGCGGATTTCGGCCCTTAGGCCCCGATCTGTCTAGTCAGGAATTTGTGGATCTGGACTTAGATGCTCTGAGTACGCTTCCTGGAACCCCCAATCGGTTGGAGCCTCAGCCGCCTGTTTCAGCGAATCCCTTACCCAATCCTGGAGCGCCGTCGACGCCTCAACCTCAGACGGTCTCTAATGTCCCCGCCGCCGCTCAATCAGTTAATCCAACCCCGGTCGCCCAACCGTCAGTTTCCTCAACACCGCCTACCTATTCGGCGACGCCGCCGAGCGCGGTTAAGCCAAGGCCAGCTTCCGCACCTATCTCGGTTGCGCCTAGTCCGACCCCATCATCAAACTCTTCGGTCGCCTCACCTGAGCCTAATCCAGTTTCTAGCCAAACTCTACCATCGCTGGCGGCGGCCCCTCCGGTCGTCGCCCCCTCTCCTCAACCTGTGGCTGAGCCCCCCACAACCGTTGCCCCTGCTCCAATCGCTGTGATTCCATCCGCAATTTCTGCAAATACTGAATCTACTCCGATCGCCACCCCCCGATATCGGGTGGTGACGCCTTATACTGGCGATTTGTCCTTGGTCAGGGTGCGTGGGGTTGTGGCGGACGCCTTTGTGCGTGAATCCCAGATTCAAGCTGGCGCCTTTGCCGATGAAACAGCCGCTCAAGCTAGGGTTCAGGAACTTCAAAATCAAGGAATTTCGGCTCAGGTGCATGTCGACTGATAACGTTCGCTGTCAAGCCTAAGCCGCCCCTGCTATCCTTCTACCTATAGAGGTATTTCAGTCTGGGAGAAAGCCAAAATGGGATTGCTGGATCGGATTGGGCGAGTAATTCGAGCCAACCTTAACAGCCTGATTAACGGCGCTGAAGATCCAGAAAAAATTCTGGAGCAGACGGTGGCGGAGATGCAGGAGGATTTAATTCAATTGCGGCAGTCTGTAGCCCAAGCGATCGCGACTCAGAAACGAACGGAGCGTCAATACTCTCAGGCTCAGTCTAAAGCGGATGAATGGTACGGTAGAGCCCAATTAGGCCTGCAGAAAGGGCAGGAGAATTTAGCCCGTGAAGCCCTGACTCGACGCAAGCCTTATTTAGAGACTGCCCATGCCCTGAGAAGCCAACTGGATCAGCAGGAGCAGGTGGTGGCCCAGTTGAAAAAAAACATGCGGACTTTGGAAAGCAAAATTGCCGAGGCCCGCACTAAAAAAGATATGTATATCGCCCGAGCCCGATCGGCGGAAGCCTCTCGGAAGATTAATGAAATGATTGGACAGGCGGGAGCCAGCGGTGCGATCGCCGCCTTCGAGCGGATGGAAGAAAAGGTGTCAGCGCTTGAGATTCAATCTGAAGCCATTGCTGAGTTAAACGAAACCAGCAGCTTGGAGGGGCAATTCGCCGCCCTCGAAGCAGGGGAAGACGTCGATGCCGAACTCGCCGCCATGAAAGCCCAATTACTCACCGGCGAGGAGCCGCCTAATTTGCCTCCGGCTGGATGAGGAATTTGAGTCAAAATTAAGTCCCAGTAGAAGGCAGTGGATGGGTGGATGGGTAGATGGGTAGATGGGTAGATGGG